>NZ_KV798493.1:0-172343 GCF_001809695.1 Corynebacterium sp. HMSC063A05
CCGGAAAAGACACACTTTTCTTTACTTAACCCCCGACTAGCGCCTAATCGCAGCAATAAAAAAAATGACGCGACCTGCTCGCTGTCCATTCCACAGGGACGGCGCACGGGTCGCGTCATTTTTTCGAGTGCAATTGGAGGTTGCTATGACTGCAGTGGAAGAAGCTCGGATAATCAAGGGAACCGGTCTCCACCTGATGCTCATACTAACGACCACCAGCACTAATGGGAATAAGAAAATGAGAATGTTTCGTTAATCACCCCCACGGCGACTACCTCACACACATAACCCCCGCACCCCAAAGCCCCAGCGGCCCAACTAGCAAACATGACAAAAATAGCCATTCACCTGGCTTTGTAGGTTAGCATTACCTAACATTGCCGACCGTCGCTGATAGCCCAAATTCAATAGCAACCCCCAACCGCAACGGGGGTAGTTTTCCGGGAGGGCTGAGCGCAATATCCGTCGTCAAGCGATTCCACATCACCAATCGGGAAAAAACTTTTAAAAAAACAAGTGTCTCTCATCACACTCATGCATAATGGGGTACAACAGTCATAGTCACTATGACGATGAACCGAGGCCATCGCGTTTATCTGCAGCGTTTATCTGCGACGTACGAAAAGGCCTTAAGACAAAAATTCCACGACAATATTTCTAGGAGCATGTCATGAAGGACTTTCTGCCCCGTACTCACTTCGAAGAAGAGCACAACATGTTCCGCGACATGGTTCGCGGCTTCGTCGAGAAGGAAATCACCCCGAACGTAGAGCGCTGGCACAAGGAAGGTCAGCCGGACCGCGAGGTCTTCAAGAAGGCCGGTGAGCTCGGCCTGATTGGTATGTCCACTCCGGAGGCATACGGCGGCGGCGGAGAGATGGACTTCCGCTACAACCAGGTCCTGAACGAGGAGCTCTCCAACGCTGACTGTGGCTCCATCGTCGTTTCCTTCGGCGTTCTCAACGACCTGGTCGCTCCGTACCTGGCTAAGTTCGGCAACGAAGAGCAGAAGCAGAAGTACCTGGCTTCCATGAACGCCGGCGACACCATCGGCTGCCTCGCCATGACCGAACCGGGCGCAGGTTCCGACCTGGCAGGTATGCGCACCTTCGCCAAGAAGGACGGCGACCACTACGTCCTCAACGGCACCAAGATCTTCATCTCCAACGGCATGATGGCCGACTTCGCTCTCGTTGCAGCTATCACCGACCCATCCAAGGGCCGCGCTGGTGTCTCCATGTTCATCGTCGACGCCGACCTCGAGGGCTTCACCAAGGCTGGCCCGCTGCAGAAGGTCGGCCTGAAGGCCCAGGACACCGCTGAGCTCAACTTCGACAACGTCCGCGTTCCGGCCGAGAACCTACTCGGCGAAGAGGGCGCTGCCTTCGGCTACCTGCGCACCAACCTCGCGCACGAGCGCCTGACCCTGGCTTGCGGCTCTGTCGCAACTTCCCGCCGCGCTTGGACTCTGGCTTACAAGTACGCCCAGGAGCGCGAGGCATTCGGCCGCCCGATCATCCAGCACCAGGTCCACGGCCACTACCTGGCCGACATCGCTACCCGCGTCACCGCCCTGCAGGCTTTCGTTGACCAGGCTGTTATGGCTCACAACGCAGGCAAGCTGGACGAGACCGGCGCTTCCATGGCCAAGTACTGGACTACCGAGGAGCAGCAGGACATCGTTACCCGCTGCCTGCAGATGTTCGGTGGCTACGGCTTCATGCTCGAGTACCCGATTTCCACTCACTACCTCGACTCCAAGGTCCAGACCATTTACGGTGGCACCAACGAGATCATGAAGGAAATCATCTTCCGTCGCATCGCCAAGGGCGGCGCAGAGTAAATAGCGCACGTCGGCCTAGCTGATTCGACACAAACCCCGTCAGGTTTTCCTGGCGGGGTTTTGCATACCTCAAAGTGGATGGCTGGTGATTATTTACGAGGCTTGATTGGAGCTGCCCCCCCCTGTGCCACAGTCCTCACCAAAACCATTACCCCCTACAAAACTGAAACTATACAATGAGATACCTATCTCATATACTAAGATTCCATTAGGTAATGGTGATGCACTTCACCAATTTTCCCCTCGGCCACGCGGGGCGCGTGACCGAAGATGAAGGATTGGAGTTCCAGAGGTATGAGCACAACCAACTCGACCGCTACCCCTCAGCGAAGGGAGGTGTTTTCCACCCGAGCAGCCTTCATTTTCGCCGCCATCGGCTCGGCAGTCGGGCTCGGAAACATCTGGCGTTTCCCCTATGTCGCATACGACTCCGGCGGTGGCGCCTTCCTTATCCCCTACCTGGTCGCGCTTTTGACCGCAGGTATCCCACTACTCTTCCTCGACTTCGCCATCGGCCACCGCTTCCGCGGGTCAGCACCGAAGTCGATGCGTCGCATCAAGCCCTGGGCTGAACCAATTGGCTGGATTCAGGTCGGTATCGCCTTCTTCATTACCGTCTACTACGCCGTTATTATCGCGTGGTCCTTCATCTACGCCTGGAAGTCCATCCGCAAGAGCTGGGGTCCAAATGCCGAGACCCACTTCATGAAGGACTTCCTCCAAGCCGACACCGAAAGTGTCTTCTCGCTGGACTTCGTCCCATCAATCTCCATCGTCCTGCTGATTGTCTGGGTTCTCGTCATCGGCATTCTGGCCGCTGGCGTGGACAAGGGCATCGGTAAGGTCTCCGTCATCTTCATCCCGCTGCTGACCGTTCTCTTCGTCGCAGTGGTCATCTACTCCCTGACTCTGGATGGCGCTGCACAGGGCTTGGACGCATTCTTCACTCCAGACTGGTCTGCACTCTCTGACTCCAGCGTGTGGATTGCCGCCTACGGCCAGATTTTCTTCTCCCTGTCCGTGGCCTTCGGCATTATGCTGACTTACGCCTCCTACCTGAAGCCACGCACTAACCTCACCGGCTCCGGTCTGGTCACCGCGTTCGCGAACTCTTCCTTCGAAGTTCTCGCCGGTATCGGTGTCTTCGCCACCCTGGGCTTCATGGCAACGCAGTCGGGCCAGGCTGTCGACGAGGTCGCAACCTCCGGTATCGGCCTTGCCTTTATCGCCTTCCCGACGGTCATCTCTGAGATGCCAAACTTCATCGGTTCGGTCTTCGGCCTGCTATTCTTCCTCTCCCTGGCAATCGCCGGTGTGACCTCCCTGATGTCGCTACTCGAGGTCGTCGTCTCCGCAGTCAAGGACAAGCTGAACCTCGGCCGCGTCCAGGCCACTCTCACCGTCGGTGGCTCCATGGCCGTCATCTCGCTGCTGGCCTTCCCGACCACCTCAGGTCTGGTAACCCTCGACATCGTCGATAAGTTCACCAACAACGTCGGTATCGTCCTGGTTGCGCTGCTGACCATCATCGCAATCGACTGGATCCTGCGCCGCACCAACGAATTCGCCATGCACCTCAACGCCGTGTCCTCGTTCAAGGTCGGCACCATGTGGCAGATCTTCGTCGGAAACATCACGCCGGTCATTCTCGCCGTCATCCTGTTCCAGGAGCTCATCGGACTTTTCCAGGAAAACTACGAAGGCTACTCCGACACCCAAATCGACATCTTTGGTTGGGGCGTCATCGGCGTGATTCTCATCGGCGCTCTGATTATGGCCATCCTGCCTTGGCGCGGCCAACACCGTCTCGACGGCCCTCCGGGCTCGGACTTCGGCGTGACGCCAGATTTCAAGCGGACCTCACACCTGCCACGCAAGCACACTCCGGAAAATCAGGAGGTTTAAGCCAAATGTCCGGTATCGCAATTGTCATGATGGCACTGTTCATCATCGTCATCTGGGGCGGCCTGGCGGTCGCGCTGGTCAGCCTATCCAAGCACCCTGACGAGGTTTCCGGTGAGCTGGGAGATCACCCAGAACTCACCAGCGAAGTACTAGGAGCGCAGGAAGAGCAGTAGTTCTTCACTACTACCTCTCCCCAGCCACTCCAGGTATCTGACTTACTCACCTACGAAACGCGGTGGTCGCTTCTCCAAGAAAGCGGCCACCGCTTCCTTATGGTCGGCCGAGACCGCCAGGCGTGCCTGCGCATCCGCCTCCGCCGCCGCAGCGGCCAGAGTGTCCCGGCGCAGCAGAGCCTTAATCTCCTTCAGCGCGGCCGTCGGGCCCGCGGCAAACTGAGCTGCCAACTCACGTGCCCGAGCCGCTGGATCGTCTACCACTTCAGTAACCAGGCCGAGGCTCAGGGCCTCGTCGGCAAGCACCTTTTTATCGAAGAACAACAGCTCACGCGCCTTCGCGTCGCTGACCATGCGCGGCAGCAGCGCCGACATGCCACAGTCCGTGGCCAGGCCAATCGACGGGAACGCCGCTTTGAACGACGCCTTCGGGCCAGCGATACGGAAATCACAGTGCAGCGCCAGCGACCAACCGGCACCCGCCGCAGCACCTTCGATAGCGGCAGTAACCGGAACGTTAATCGCGGTCAGCTCCGCAACCATCGGGTTGTACTCCTCGACAACCTTGCCCATGCCAGCGCCCGACTGCAGGTCAGAGATGTGCTCCTTCAAATCCTGGCCCGTGCAAAACGCCTTCGGCCCGCCGAGCAGGATAACAGCGCGCACGTCCGGCTCTTGCGCACGCTCAAAAGCGGCTTTTAGCTCCAACCGGAGATTCTTATCCAGGGAGTTGTATGCATCCGGGCGGTCGATGGTGATGGCTAGAATGCCGTCGGAAAAGTCTTGAGTAACGTTGCTCATAACCTCGCAGGTTATCGCAATCTCCCCCGCCTCGGACGCACTTTTGCACCAAATCACCCGCCGCGAGTAACAAGGGACACATGACACTTCCACGCCCCGCCACGCCTGACGACGTCCACGAGATCGTCGACCTCATCAAAGACCTGGCAGCCTACGAAAAAGAACCCGACGCCGTCCGACTGACCCCCGAGCGCCTGCGCGAACAGCTCTTCGGGGACAACCCCGCGATTTTCTGCCACGTCGTCGACTCCACATCCGGAAATTTGGACGATTGCGACGATAACGGCGCCGGTGTTAGTAGTGGCAGTGTTGTTAGTAGTGGCGGTGTTGGTGGCGGCCCTCGCTTCGACGGCATTGCACTGTGGTTCCTGAACTACTCCACCTGGGAAGGCACCCACGGCATCTACCTCGAAGACCTTTACGTCCGTCCTGAGTCGCGCGGCACTGGCAAGGGCAAGGCGCTGCTGCAAAACCTCGCGCGGATTGCCGTGGAACGCGGATACTCGCGGGTCGAATGGTGCGTCCTGAAATGGAACCAGCCCTCCATCGACTTCTACCGCTCCCTCGGTGCCTTCCCCATGGACGAATGGGAGACCTTCCGCCTCACCGGCGATGCCCTAAGCGACTTCGGGGCGTAGAAAGCGGAGATGCTGCTGTGCGGCGGTGTGAAGGTTCAGCTGCGCTGCGTTTGCAGGGTAATGCGGCAACAGAAAAGTCCGGATGTGGATAACTGCTAAACCGGCTGACTTATCCACAGCCTGCCCTCATGGGCGTTGTCCCCCTACATCCGGACTTTTACCTTCAAAGGCATGACAGTTCTTGGGACGCTCGCCGCACTGGCCTCGCGCGGAATGGACACGCTGGCGGAACTCCACGCCGCGCGTCCCGACGGCCACGCCGCCACCTCCCACCTGGCGGCAACCCTCGGCCTTGACCCGGCGCGCCTTCGGCTGTTGCTACGCGTCGCCGCCCACTATCTCCAACCCGCTGACACCGAGGAAAACACCAAAGCCCGCGAAGACGCAGCAGCTCTGGCCCGCCGACTCGGGCTCAGCCTGGACACCTGCGTGCTTATCGACAAGCGCAGCCGCCAAGCCAACAACGCAGAACTCCACGACAACCTGCGGCTCACATTCGTCGCGGCGGCCGAGCGTCTCGGCTTCGAAGAACTGGACCTCTACATGCGGGAAACTCTCACCGAGCTCAACACCGAAGACGAACCACCCCAGCACCTGCGCGCCCGGTTTTCCCGGAAGGTAGACATCCGGGGAATGAAGCACTTCCACATCTCCGGCCCCTCGGATATGCTCGACAATCTCCTGTCGCCGCTTACCATCCGCGCCGCAGAAATCCGGAAGTCCCATCCGGAGTTTTCCCACGACCGATGCGTCGGTCAGGCGCTTGCCGAACGCCTCGAGCATGCCGATGCCGCAATGCCCGTCGACAAGCTCGATGAAATGCGCTACCAACCCGCCATCATCATCACCGCGCAAGACATCGTCGACTACAGCCCGCGCTTCGCCGCCACCACCAACGGCTCCGCGCTCGCGCCCGACGTCTTCCTCAACGCCCTACTCGCCGACACCGGGTGGGCCGTGCTTTACGACGAACACAGCGCCATTACGGACTTATTTCCCATCGGCAACCCACGTCTGGCGACTGAAGAGCAGCGCATCGCGATGCTCATCGACAACCCCATCTGCGCCTGGCCCGGCTGTGAACGCCCCGCCTATAGCGGACAAGCGCACCACCTAGTCGCCCACAAAAACGGCGGCACAACCACGCTGGACAACCTCACCATGGTCTGCCGAGAACACAACGGGCTTAACGACGACGACCGGGAAGGACGCAACGGCTACCTCGAACGCATCCCCACATCCGGACATATTCGATGGCGCCCGCCGGACAAAACTCGACCGCCTCTGTTTAGCAACTCATTTGTGACATCAATGTCCGGGAGGTCCTACGCGGGGTATCGAGCGGGTACGACGAGACAGCTCGGGCCGGAGCCACCACCTCCGGAATAAAACCCGGATGTACGGGAAAACCCGTCCTAGCGCACTGCTAGAACGGGTACTTGCGCTGCAAAAACGCAGAATTAGATGAGGTTCCAGTCCTCGATGCCGTCGTAAAGCGGGAATTCCTGAGCGATCTTCGAAACACGAGCACGCAGGGAGTCGACATCCGCATTCTTGCCGGCGGCGAGAGCAGTACCGATGACATCGGCGACCTCGGTGAAGGCCTTCTCGTCGAGACCGCGGGTGGCCAGCGCCGGAGTACCGATACGAAGTCCAGATGTAACCATCGGAGGACGCGGGTCAAACGGAACAGCATTCCGGTTGACAGTGATACCAACAGCATGGAGTAGATCCTCGGCCTCCTGGCCGTTCATCTCCGAATTGCGCAAATCCGCCAGAACCAGGTGGACATCGGTGCCGCCAGTGAGAACATCGACGCCAGCCTCGGCGCAGTCGGCAGCGGTGAGACGCTCAGCCAGGATGCGGGCACCGGCGAGAGTGCGCTGCTGGCGCTCCTTGAACTCCTCGGTACCAGCAATCTTCAGCGCCACGGCCTTGCCGGCGATAGCGTGCATCAGCGGGCCACCCTGCTGCCCCGGGAAAACAGCGGAGTTCAGCTTCTTGGCGTACTCCTGCTTGGCCAAAATCATGCCCGAACGAGGGCCACCGAGAGTCTTGTGAACGGTGGTCGACACAACGTCAGAATGCGGAACCGGCGACGGGTGCAGACCGGCGGCAACCAAACCTGCGAAGTGCGCCATGTCCGTCCACAGCTTCGCGCCGACCTCATCGGCGATGGAGCGGAAAGCTTCGAAGTCGAGGTGGCGCGGGTACGCCGACCAACCTGCGATGAGGACATCCGGCTTTTCTGCGAGCGCCTGCTCACGCACCTTGTCCATATCGATCCGCATGGTGTCCTTATCCACACCGTATGCGGCGACGTGGTAGAGCTTGCCGGAGAAGTTCAGCTTCATGCCGTGGGTCAGGTGACCGCCGTGTGCCAGGTCGAGGCCCATAATCTTGTCACCGGCGTTGATTAGCGCATGCAGAACGGCAGCGTTGGCCTGCGCGCCTGCGTGCGGCTGAACGTTGGCGAACTCAGCGCCGAAGAGCTCCTTGGCGCGGTTGCGTGCCATGTCCTCGACGATGTCGACGTATTCGCAGCCGCCGTAGTAACGACGACCCGGGTATCCTTCGGCGTACTTGTTGGTCAGAACCGAGCCCTGAGCCTGCAGCACTGCACGTGGAACAAAGTTCTCACTAGCAATCATTTCGAGCATGTCACGCTGACGAGAGAGCTCCCCTGCCATCGCCTCTGCGAGGTCGGGATCGAGTTCACGCAGCGATTGGTAGCGGACATCGTTATTGTTAGACCCGGTCATGAGTAGGTTTTCGACCTTTCAATAAAACTTCAATGCCACAGGCCATGCTAGCCCTTTATGGGGCAAACCACGAAAGCAGCACCATTCCAGCATGCCCCCTTTGTTGATCCGTTTTCCGGTTTTAGGCCCCCCTTGGCACAATTGGAGATATGACGCGCGCAACATCCCCCAGCCCGTACGTCGAGTTCAAACGCGAGCAGTGGCGCGAAATGCGCAAGAATATGCCTCTGGTGCTGACGGAAGAGGAAGCTGAACGACTTTCCGGTATCGGTGAAAACATCGACCTGGACGAAGTCGCCGAGGTCTATCTTCCGCTTTCTCGCCTGATTCACATGCGTGTGGCGGCGCATCGGGAGCTGAACGCTGTAACGTCGAACTTCCTTGGGGAAAATCCTTCGAAGGGGGCGTCGGTGCCGTTTATTATCGGCGTCGCGGGTTCGGTGGCGGTCGGCAAGTCAACGACGGCGCGTTTGCTGCAGGTACTGCTCGAGCGCTGGGAGACTAATCCGCGGGTGGACTTGGTTACTACTGATGGCTTCCTCTACCCTTCTGAGGAATTGAATCGCCGTGGGATTATGCAGCGCAAGGGGTATCCGGAGTCGTATGATCAGCGTGCGTTGATGCGGTTTGTCACGGCGGTGAAGTCGGGGGCGCGGCATGTGAAGGCGCCGGTGTATTCGCACACGCTCTATGACCGGGTGCCGGATGAGTTCGTCGATGTCGATCGTCCGGACATTCTCATTCTCGAGGGGCTCAACGTTTTGCAGACGGGCCCGACGCTGATGATTTCCGATCTTTTCGATTTCAGTGTCTACGTCGATGCCCCGCGCGCGGACATCGAGCGTTGGTACATTAATCGTTTCCTCAGTCTCCGCCAGACGGCGTTTCGCGCTCCGGGCGCGCACTTCGCGGACTATGCAACACTTGACGACGAAGCTGCGGCCGAGGTGGCCCGACGCATTTGGCAGCAGGTGAACTTGCCGAACCTGACGGAAAATATTTTGCCCACTCGAGTGCGGGCGTCATTAGTTCTTACGAAGTCTCGGGACCACAAGGTTTCGAGGGTCCGGATGCGCAAACTCTAACATCCGGAAATTTTTCCGGATGTAGGGAGGTTATTTGCCGAAGCGGCGTGAGCGCTGCGAAAAGTCTCGAAGTGCGCGGAGGAAGTCGATGCGGCGGAACTCGGGCCAGTAGGTATCGGTGAACCAAATCTCGGAGTAGGCGGTTTGCCAGAGAAGGAAGCCGCTGAGCCGCTGTTCTCCGGAAGTGCGGATGACTAGATCGGGGTCCGGTTGTCCGGATGTATAGAGGCGGCGAGAAATGGCGTCGGTGGTGATGCTCTCCTCGAGCTCGGAAGCATCAATTCCTTCGGCGACTGATTCCCGGATGATTCTGCGCACCGCGTCGACGATTTCCTGCCGACCACCGTAGCCAACGGCGATGTTGACCTGGATGCCGGTGTTGTTCGCGGTGACTTCTTCGTCGTGGCGCAGCCGGGCGGTCATTCTTTCCGGAAGGAGCTCGAGGTGGCCGACCATGCGCAGGCGCACGTCGTTAGGCGATTGCGCCAATTCGTCGACGACGTCGGCGATGATGTCGAACAGTAACTCCAGCTCTTCGGGGTCGCGCCCGAGGTTTTCGGTGGAGAGCAGGTAGATGGTGACCAGCTCGATTTCCTGCTCGGCGCACCAGCCGACGAATTCTGCGATTTTGCGGGAGCCGACGCGGTGGCCGTGGCTTACGTCGGTGAAGCCAGCCTCCCTCGCCCAGCGGCGGTTGCCATCGGCCATGATGGCAACGTGCTTGGGGCGAGGTTTTCCTTCTAGCTCTTGGGCTAGTTTGCGCTCGTAGAGCGGATACGCAATCCGCCGGAGTGAGGACGGCTGGTTTTCTTTCACATATGTAACTCTACCCAATGGGCACGGCCACTTTGTGCTTAGTCACGTGCCTGCCGACGCTTCCGGACTTCTGCCGCAAGCGTACGCAGCAGCCGGTCGGTGGTTTCCCAATCCATGCAGGCATCGGTGACGGACTTGCCGTATACGAGGCCATTACGCCCATCGGTAATTTTTTGCGCACCGGCTTCGAGGAAGGACTCCATCATGATGCCGGTGATGCGCTCGTCGCCGGCACCGATGAGCTTGCCGAGCTCCTCAACGACCTCGGCCTGGCGCACCTCGGATTTTCCGGAATTGGCGTGAGAGGCGTCCACCATGATGCTGATGGTTTGCTCGGCCTTGTTCAGGCGGGCTTCGGCGTCGTTAAGCGATGCCTCGTCCCAGTTCGGGCCGGAGGTGCCGCCGCGGAGAATGAGGTGGCAATTGTGGTTGCCGGCGGTTTCGACGACGGCGGCGCGGCCCTGGTCGTTCATGCCGAAGAAGAAGTGCGGGTTTGCTGCAGAGACCAGCGAGTCCACGGCGACCTGGACGTTGCCGTCGGTACCGTTTTTGAAGCCGATGGGCATGGAAAGTCCGGAAGCGAGCTGGCGGTGGACCTGCGACTCCGTGGTGCGCGCACCAATCGCACCCCAGGAGACGGCGTCGGCGATGTACTGCGGGCTGTTGGGCTCGAGGAATTCAGCGCCGACGGGCAGGCCGGTGCGCAGGACCTCGATGAGCACTTCGCGGGCCATGTGCAGGCCCTTGTTGATTTTGAAGGAGCTATCCAGGTCGGGGTCGTTGATGAGTCCCTTCCAGCCGACGGTGGTGCGCGGCTTTTCGAAGTAGACGCGCATGACGACCAGCAGGTCCTCGTCGAGCTCATCGGCGGTGGCCTTCAGGCGGCGGGCGTAGTCGATGGCGGCCTCGGGGTCGTGAATGGAGCACGGGCCGACAACGACCAGCAGGCGATCGTCCTCGCGGGCGATGACGCGGGCGATGTCGAGTCGCGACTGCTCCACTTCGTTAACCAGGTTCGGGGACAATGGCTGTTTGGCCATGACCTCTTCTGGGGAGGGCAGGTCGTGGAAGGCTACGACACGGCGGTTCGCGGTAGAGGCGGGGGCTTCGAGGGGTGTGGGGGGGGGCATCGGGGGTCTCTTTTCTCTGGGGGATTAGTTACGCATGTAATTGGCTGTAGATACGACAAAAGGCAGCGCCCCTAATTAGTTTGGGGCTGCTGCCTTTGGCTCCGGTTGGTGGCGACGTGACGATTAGCCGCCGGCTGTGACTAGGTCGTCACTGCCTCCGGAGCCTTCGAAAAATAAAATCGCCACATACGCATGTGCTCGACTGTAGCGCACCGCCTAGAATCCCGCAATTCGAACTCCGAATCCCATCCTGTGGGACGCAATAAGGGGCACGCACGCATCGCCCGTCGCCAAGCGGCGCGCACACGCCTTGGCGTTAACTACTCCGCTTCACGACGCTGCTCCGCTGCAGCCATCGCCTTATCCACAGCCTCGGAATCGAAGGGATCCATGCCGTGCGCCTCGGCGAACTTCCGGCGAGCGGCCATGCGCTTCGCGCGTCGCGAGAGATCCCAGCCGAGAGCCAGGATGACGATGAGCAAAACGACAATGATGAGCAGGCCAACAGGAGAGGCCTTTCCGAAGTCAGCACCCCGCGGACCAGTGGGGTTCTGCGCCAGGAAAATTGTCGTGCGAGCCGCCAAGGCATCGAAGCTTTCAATCATGAGTTCCAGCTTAGCGTTAATTCCGGACTATTCCGCGTCGGGGTCGATACCGGCGAAGAGATCGGTCTCTGGCAGCTCGGTCTGCACTCGAGTGCGGGCAAGCTCAAACTCTTCGGTCGGCCAAACGCGCTGCTGAATGTCTACCGGCACGGCGAAGAATGGCCCGTTCGGATCGATCTGCGTAGCGTGCGCCAGCAGCGCCTGATCCCGCTGCTGGAAGTAATCGCCGCACTCAACCTGCGTGGTCACGCGGGTCATGATGTCGCCGGGGGTCTTAGTCCAACGGCGGAAGGACTCGGCCAGCGGGCTTTCCAAGCCGTTGTCGCGGTAGTAGTTGTCTAGCGCGATGAGACGCGCCTTGATGAAACCGTGGGTGTAGTAGAGTTTGGAAATTTCCCATGGTTCACCGAGCTCGGGGTACTTATCCGTTCCAGACTCCAGCCAAGCGCGCATGGACACGATATGGGTCATGATGTGGTCCGGGTGCGGGTAGCCACCGTTTTCGTCGTACGTAATGATGACGTGCGGACGGAACTCACGGATAGCTCGGATGAGAGGCTTGGTCGCATCCTCGACCGATTGGCGAGCAAACACACCGTGCGACAGCACCGGCACCGGGTTACCCGCAGGCAGACCGGAGTCGGTAAAGCCGAGCCACTCATGTTCAACGCCGAGAGTCTCAGCGGCTGCAGCCATTTCGTGAACGCGCACCGCGGCGATATTCTCGCGCACCTCCGGTCGATCCATCGCAGGGTTGAGAATGCTACCGGCCTCACCGCCGGTGCAGGTCACCACTTTGACGCGATGCCCTTCCGCCGCATATCGGGCCATTGTTGCGGCGCCCTTGCTCGATTCGTCATCAGGATGAGCGTGAATTGCCATCAGACGAAGTGTCAATTGAAGTCACTCCCGCTACTATCTCAGTCCATGTTTTCTGGCCAAGGCCGGAGCCCTTCGACCGCAACGATGCTACTACAGCACCGTTTCAATACCGCCCCACTATAGCGCTGCACCATCATATGACCACGCAGCATCGCTACTCGGCGGAACGACATAGCAGCAGGACACCGCGCCACACCAGAAAGATTGTTTAACTGTCAACATTTTACCACGTCGACCGAGAACTCCGATAGGCTAAAAAGCATGGCTGAAAGTTCGGAGCGAAACACCCGAAATACCGCAGCGCCTAACGAGCAGCGCGAGCGCTATGGGGACAACAGTCGCACTCTCCCCGCAAAATTGGTTGTCATCGCTATTGTTGGCATGCTCGTCATCGCCGGCGCATACATCTTCGTTCAGATGAACCGCGTCTCCGCCCCGGATGTCTCTGCAACGCAAGCGGGCTGGAGCCGCACTCCAGGTAAGGAAGATGAGCAGTTCATCTTCACACTGGATGTCACCCGCGAAAAGCCGGAGCTGGATAGCTACTGCATTATCTATGCGCTGAACTATGACGTGGCAGAGGTCGGCCGTCGCGACGTATTCATCCCGGGCGGCGGCCCCGCTACCGTGCGGATGGACGTCCCCATTGCCACCCGCGAGCTGGCCGTCGCAGGCGATGTCTATGGCTGCTCCACCGACATTCCGGAGTTCCTCGCACCTGCGAAGTAATCTCCCTTCGCGACTGAGGATCATGCGCTGCGGGGGCACGTCGTAAAGCGTGCGCGACAACACTCCGACGCGCCTGTTATTGCCATGTGGCGTGACAGTGCTATCCTGTGACGCAGCCGACGGCCCCACGCGGGGCCGCTTTTGTATTAAATAGCCAAAAACACAGGAGGAACCATGACTGAGGCAAAGAACAATAGCCCATGGCTCACCCAGGAGTCCTACGACAAGCTCAAGGCCGAGCTTGAGGCGCTATATGAAAACCGCCCGGTCATCGCCGCCGAGATTAACGAGCGCCGCGAAGAGGGCGACTTGAAGGAAAACGCCGGCTACGATGCCGCCCGCGAGCAGCAGGGACAGGAAGAGGCACGCATCCGCTACCTCGAAGACCTGCTCCAGCGCGCCACTGTCGGCGAGATTCCGCAGGAGTCCGGTGTGGCTCTGGTCGGCACCGTGGTCCACGTCTACTACGACGGCGACGAGGACGACACCGAGACCTTCCTCATCGGTACCCGTGGCGCTGACTCCTCCAACCCGAACCTGGAGACCTACTCCACCGATTCCCCGCTGGGTAAGGCTCTGGTCGGCGCTAAGGAGGGCGAGACCCGCACTTACGCTTCCCCGAGCGGCGACGAAGTGTCTGTCACCGTAGTTAAGGCTGAGCCGTACGACCCGGATATGGACGCCTAAACGCCGAGGTTACTTCCCCCCCCGGCGCTAGACCGCCTCAACCCAGGCGGCGATCTCGGGCCACAGCGCCCGATTCTTGGACCGATAGAAGCCCATATGGCCTATCGGTCCATTTTTTGTACCCTCTCCCGCTTCAATATCGCGCTTTACGACGTCACACTGCACAGCCCGATCGGTCAATATGTCGACTGCCGGTCGATTGGCCCACCGCGCGTCCGTGTTTAATGCGAATCGAGAAAGCAGCTCATCAGATAAGAGCAAAGCGCCGGCCAACCCGTAAAACGGGCTAAGCGGCGCTTGTGCGTTAGTTAGTTTTCTAGCGTTTAGTCCCTGAAGTAGGACAGCAGACGCAGAATCTCGGTGTAGAGCCAGACCAGGGTCACAGCCAGACCGAGGGCGACACCCCAGGCGTACTGAGCCGGAGCGCCAGCGCGAACCAGGCGATCAGCCTGATCGAAGTCAATCAGGAAGCTGAAGGCTGCCAGGCCGATGCAGACCAGAGAGAAGATGATCGACAGCATGCCGCCGTCACGCAGCGGGAAGCCCAGGCCGAACAGGGAGAGCACCAGGTTGCCCAGCATGAGGACCAGGACACCAATCAGAGCCGCACTCATGAAACGGGTGAACTTCGGGGTCACGCGGATAGCGCCCGACTTGTAGACGAAGAGCATACCGATGAAGACACCCAGGGTAGCCAGCACGGCCTGCATAATCAGCGCACCAGCGGCAACGCCCTGAATTGGAGCGGTGAACATGAAGCTGATGCCACCGACGAAGAGCCCCTCGAAGGCCGCGTAGGTGAGGGTAACCGGCGCGGAGCCGTACTTCTTGCCGAAGGTGGACACCAAAACAGTAATCAGACCACCGATGGCGCCGACAATGGTCAGAATCATGGCCAGGCTGGTGGAGACACTGACGGCAATGAAGAAGTTGACTGCAGCCAGAACAATGATGGTTGCCAGCGTGATGCCGGTCTTGGAAACGACATCGTCGACCGTCATCGGACGGTAGTCGGCGGCAACCTGCGACTGGTACGGGTTATCCCCGTAGCCAGCGCCCATCTGACCTTGGCCGTAGTGATGTGCGCCCGCCTGTCCGCGGGCGACGGTCTTAGTAAGTGAACTGAATGCAGGATTGCTGCTTTCGCGCACGTCGTCCTTCTTTCTTTTCTCAGTTTTTCTTACGTTTTGTATTCAGGCACACGCGCGTACGTTTGCCTGCATTTTCTACAACGGGCGATGTAAAGGTATTGTTCCCAACCCTGAAAAACAGTTAGTATCAAGGTAATTCCTCGCCTGCTGGCGGTGATTTTGTAATCGCGGAAACACTCACAGTCGCCAGGCGTGGGCACCACTTGAGTGATTATGAAACAGGAGGTTGGTCAAGATGTCTGATGGCCTTGACTACGATCCGGATACCACTGGTGATTTCGACGAGACCACGCTCGATGGCTCGGAAGGGCTCGATGGCGACTTCCTCACCGGTGATGGCGAGAATTATGTAATGGATCCGCCGGACCGCTGGCGGGGCGCTTCTCCGCATGACACCCTCGGCAAGCGGTTGGCCGAGGAAAAGCCGGACATCGACGTCGACGACGATCTGGATGATGACCCGGAGATGCGCTACGGCGATGTCGACGGCCACGAACCGTTCGAGTTCGGCAACGATGGCCCGCGCGACCCGGACCGCAACCGTCGGATGGGCTGGACTACTTACTAAAGTTTTCTAAGTTTTTGTAGTTTTGCCAAATTTACTATCTCGGGGCGCCGCGCAACAGTAGTATCTGTGCCATGACAGCATCTACTGCTACGACAAACCGAACTACCATCCGCAATCCGCTTAACGACGAGCTCGTTGCCCGCCTTCTTCAGCGCGTCACGGTAGCTGATAAGTCGAAGACCGCCACTATCTCGGCACCATTTACCGGCCAGGAGCTGGCGCAGATTCCTGTCGGTACCCAGGCCGATGTCGACGAGGCCTTCAAGCGTGCCCGTGCCGCGCAGAAGAAGTGGGCCCGCATGGCGCCGGAAAAGCGCGGCGAAGTGCTGCACCACTTCCACGACCTGCTCTTTACCCACTGCGACCAGGTGCTGGACCTGCTGCAGGCCGAGACCGGTAAAAACCGCGCCAGTGCCCACGAGGAGCTCGTACACACCGCTATCACCGCCCGCTACTACGGCAATCAGGGCCCGAAACTGCTTGAGCCGAAGCGAGCGCACGGCGCGGTCCCGGTACTTTCCAAGACCACCGTCTACCACCACCCAAAGGGCGTCGTCGGTGTTATTGCTCCGTGGAACTACCCGCTGACCCTCGCGGTTTCCGATGCGCTGGCTGCACTGATGGCCGGTAACGCCATCGTGCTCAAGCCGGACAGCACCACTCCGTTTACCGCTCTCTTCGCTGTCGATTTGCTCTACCGCGCTGGCCTTCCGGAGGATCTCTTCCAGGTCATCCCAGGCCCAGGTCGCGTTGTCGGCCAGGGCATTGTCGGCCAGTGTGACTTCCTGATGTTCACCGGCTCCTCCGAGACCGGCCGCTCGCTGGCACAGCAGTGCGGCGAGCGCCTGATCAGTTTCTCCGCGGAGCTCGGCGGCAAGAACCCGCTGATTGTCGCTGAAGATGCCAACATCAACCGCGCGGTCGAGGGCGCACGCATTGGCTGCTTCACCAACTCCGGTCACCTGTGCGTGTCCATTGAGCGAATCTATGTCGTGGACTCCGTCTGGGACGAGTTCGTCCCGGCATTCACCGACCGCGTGAAGGCAATGTCCATCGGCGCTGGCTACGAGTGGGAAACCGAGATGGGCTGTCTGCAGTCGCAGGGCCAGTTCGACACCGTCAAGTCCATGGTCGACGAGGCCATCGAGGCCGGCGCCACCGTGCTGGCCGGCGGTCGTCCTCGCCCGGATCTGGGACCGCTGTTCTACGAACCGACCGTGCTTACCGACGTCCCGGAGGGCGTCGCCCTGCTGACCGAAGAGGTATTCGGCCCGGTGGTAGTCCTCCAGCGTGTCTCGGATGTCCACGAGGCTATCGCCAAGTCCAACGATTCCCGTTATGGCCTCAACGCTTCGCTGTGGACCTCCCCGCGTCGCGCAAAGGAGCTGGCTCCACAGCTTGAGGCCGGCACTGTCAATGTCAACGATGGTTTTGCTGCGGCCTTCGCGTCTGTCGATGCCCCGATGGGTGGTTTCAAGGATTCGGGTGTGGGCCGTCGTCAAGCAGCGGGCGGCCTGCTGAAGTACACCGATGAGCAGACAGTGACCGTGCAGCGTCTTTCCCCGGTGTCGATGCCGCAGATGCCGCGTGAGCTGTACTCGAAGGTGTTCAACACGGCACTTGTCCTCGGCAAGAAGTTCAACGTCCTGCCGTAATCCGCATGTAGCGCGCACAAATAGCAAAAGGCCAGGTCAGAAAACTCTCTGACCTGGCCTTTTGGTGCCCCCAGTGGGACTCGAACCCACACTGAAAGGATTTTAAGTCCTCTGCCTCTGCCAATTGGGCTATAGGGGCCCCTAAGAAAGATTAATGGGCGATATGGGTGTCTACCAAACTCGCCACAATTCCGTCGAGGATATCCTTCTCGCTGATGTAGAAAAAGCGCTGCTCTTCCTTCGCTGCCTCGGAAAGCGGCAGCGCCTCAAACATGTCCATCAGACCGTCCACAATGATGGAACCGCCGGCGAAGACATCCGCGCGCTTCGGATGCATCACGGGATTGGCAGCGAGGGACTCCGCGTCGGTCTCAATCACGGACGCGGTCAGCGCACGCAACGCCGCAAAGCGCAGCTGCGACAGGTGGATTGCCTCCGGGTCGTAGGTTTCTAGCCCCTGTGCCAGCGCCGACAGCGTGGTGAAGGTCCCGGCGCAGCCGACGATGGTGCGAGCCTTGTCGACAGGCACCTTCGCAACAATCTCGTCGGCCAGCTCCGCAACATACGAACGCGCCTCCTGGACCTGTTCCGCCGTCGGTGGCGAGGCCTGCAGGAACCGTTCGGTCAAGCGCACACTGCCCATAGCCACGGAATCAGAACCGGCTACCGTACCATCGTGGTCACCGACAATAACCTCGGTGGAGCCACCGCCGACGTCAATGACGCAATACGGACCGAGCTCGGGCTCCAAGTCATCGACTGCCCCGCGGAAGGACAGCGCGGCTTCCTCGTCGCCGGAAATGACCTCGGCCTCTGCACCCCACGGAGCGAGAATCTCGCGGGTCATGGCGAAGAAATCGTCGCGGTTGCTTGCGTCGCGTGTCGCCGATGTCGCCACCATTCGGACTGCTTGCACTTTTTCGACCTGCATAAGCTCCGCATACTTCGTCAGAGCCTCCCGCACGCGCTCCAGCGCCTCTGGAGCCAGCATGCCAGTGGCATCCACGCCCTGGCCAAGGCGGACGATTTCCATCAGTCGGTGCAGTTCTGTGATTTCGAGAACTCCATCGACGACCTCGATCCGGCTGATAAGCAGGCGAAGCGAGTTAGTGCCGCAGTCGACGGCAGCGAGGGTCGTCATTTATCCCTCCACCCCCGGGTACGCAATACCGAGCTCGGCAATCGTGGGCCAATCTGCGGGAATCGCAGTGCCGCGCAGCTTCTCGTTCTCCGCCGCCAGCGCCACCGACTCAGTACCCAGTCGGAAGTGATCCGGCCCCTTGGCCAGCGCGTAGGCAATAAGGACGTGCAGGCACTTCACGCGCGTAGGCATGCCGCCACCGGAGAAGTCCGTGCCCAGGTCTTCCATCTCATTGCGCTCCGCCAGAAATGCCTCGTGCGCGCGCTGGTAATCGGCCGCGAGCTCTTCGTCGCTTTCCAGACGCGCGGTCATTTCCTTCATCACGCCGGTCGTCTCCAACCGGGAGGCCTCCGCTGTCAAACGCGGATCAGTCAGGTAAAAGAGCGTGGGAAACGGAGTGCCATCGTCCAAACGAGGCTTCGTCTTGACCACACCAGGAGTGCCGTCGGGGCTGCGGTAAGAGATGTCCACTACACCCCGTGGTTCACGTCCGAGCTGCTCCGCTATCACTTCCAAATCTGCGGTATCCACAGACATCGGTCACACTCCTTTTGCTTCCGTTTTACTGACACATAATCTCACAGTCGCCTTACAAGCGCGTTGTTTCGCTTTACGACGGCACACTCCGCCGCGCATGCAACCTCACCGAGAGGCTCAGGTAGCCGTATGGAGGTTTAGGACTCCGGTACCGTCGGCAAGCTCTCTGGCCTCGTTGCCTGATCGCGCCCCGGATTCGGGCGAGTCTCTTCGGGTTCGGGCGGGATGGAAATGGAATCCCACAGCGTCTCGTACCACTTCTTAGCCTGGTGCTGCGGAATTTCCTCCGGCTGCGTCACAGGCTGTTCGCCCACGGCCGGATCGAGGATACGGAATGGGGTCTCCCCCGGCTCTACCAGCCCCAGGCGCAGACGTGCCTGCTCCTTAACGTAGGCGGGGTTGGAGTAAAGCTCCTTTTCATCCTCTAACTGCTTAATTCGCTGTTCCATGCGAGCAATATTGTCCTGCGTGGCGGCGACATCCGCCTGTTGTTGTGCAAAAGTCCGCAGCGGAATTGCGAGAACAGATACTAAGAAAAGCACCAGCAGACCAATGCCGATCTTCTGTGCTGTGCTCAGCGAGCGCATTCCCGATGCGATTGCCGCTGCCGAACGCTGCCCCGCCCCTGCAGGGCGCGACTGTGTTCCGCGGCGAGATCGGTCCGATGCACTCATGCCCCACACTCTACCCGACCGCCAGCCGATGAAATAACAAAAACCCGCCCACAACCACGTGCGTGGTGCGGACGGGCAGTGCTAGACGCAGCTTTCGCAGCGCCTCAGCTCTTTACTTGAAACGCGGGAATGCGCTGCGACCAGCGTAGACTGCGGCGTCACCCAGGTACTCCTCGATGCGCAGCAGCTGGTTGTACTTAGCAACGCGCTCGGAGCGAGCCGGAGCACCGGTCTTGATCTGGCCACAGTTCAGGCCGACAGCCAGGTCAGCGATGGTAGTGTCCTCGGTCTCACCAGAGCGGTGGGACATCATGGACTTGTAGCCGGCGTTGTGAGCCATTGCGACGGCCTCGAAGGTCTCGGACAGGGTACCAATCTGGTTGACCTTGACCAGCAGAGCATTAGCGGCCTTCTTCTCAATGCCCTCTGCCAGACGCTTCGGGTTGGTGACGAAGAAGTCGTCGCCGACAATCTGGACCTTGTCACCAAGCTGAGCGGTCAGGGTGGTGTAGCCCTCCCAGTCATCTTCCTGCAGCGGATCCTCGATGGAGACGATGGCGTAGTTCTCAACCAGGTCAGCGTAGACAGCTGCCATCTCCTCAGCGGTGTGCTCGCCGCCCTCGAAGTGGTACTTGCCGTCCTTGAAGAACTCGGAAGAAGCGACGTCGAGAGCCAGAGCGACATCGTCGCCCAGTTTGTAGCCTGCAGCCTCAATTGCCTCAACAATCAGGTCCAGTGCAGCCTTGGTGGAGTCAACCGACGGAGCGAAGCCACCCTCATCGCCGAGGCCAGTGGACAGGCCCTTGTCCTTAATGACCTTCTTGAGTGCGTGGTAGACCTCAGCACCGACGCGCAGTGCTTCCTTGAAGGTCGGGGCGCCAATCGGAGCAATCATGAACTCCTGGACGTCAACGCCGGAGTCAGCGTGTGCGCCACCGTTGAGGATGTTCATCATCGGAACCGGCAGAACGTGACCGTTCGGGCCGCCGACGTAGCGGAACAGATCCAGGCCAGCGGACTCAGCAGCAGCCTTGGCAACAGCCATGGAAACACCCAGGATTGCGTTAGCACCCAGGCGGGACTTGTTGTCGGTGCCGTCCAGCTCAATCATGGTCTTGTCAACCAGACGCTGGTCCTCAGCCTCGAGGCCAATAATTGCGTCCTCAATCTCCTCGAGCACAGCGCGGACAGCCTTCTCGACCCCCTTGCCCAGGTAACGGTCTCCGCCATCGCGGAGCTCGTGTGCCTCATGAACGCCGGTGGAGGCACCGGACGGAACCGCAGCGCGGCCCACAGCGCCGTCTTCCAACAGCACCTCGACCTCAACGGTCGGGTTACCACGGGAGTCCAGAATTTCGCGTGCGTTCAACTCGATGATTGCAGCCATAGGTCACCTTTCCGCCGGAACCGTTCCGGCACATGACTCCAATTGTGGCACGGTTTGCCGACCTTCGCCTTAAATCCTTTTCACCCTATGCGGGCTGATTCAGCGCATAGTTCGCCGCAGCGTCCCGAACATCGCGAAGATACTGCTCAGACTGGTTATATGAGCGAATTGCAGATGCCCACCCTTCCGGGGTGGCGAGGTCGCGTTCCCCACTGCAGAGCATCCGTGCGGTGGTCGCAGTTGCGTCGTCGATGTTGTTGGGGTCGGCGACGCCATCACCAGAAGCATCCATCGCAAAACGATGCCAGGTCTCGGGAATAAACTGCATCGGCCCCACAGCGCGGTCATACTCTGTGTCACCGTCGAGTTCGCCGTTGTCAGTATCGAGAACCTCAGCAAACCCACTCGTGCCGTCCAGCGGCGGACCGATAATCGTCGGACTGACTACCCCATCGGCGCCGATATGAGCCGGCTTGAGCCAATTGCCCGAGTACGTGCCGTGATTAGTCTCCACTTTGCCCAGTCCTGCAAGCGTGTTCCACTCCAGGTGGCAGTTCGGGAACTGTTCTGCCGCAATCACATATGCGTTGCCGTAGGCGCGGAGAGCGTCCTCAGAAATACCCGTCTTCGGGGAAATCTGCTGCGCCCACTGTCGGAGCTGTTCCGAGGTGCGCCCGGGCGCGTTGACATCAATCATCGGCGGTGGCTCAGCCGCAGCAGGCGGCACATTATCCGGAATCGGCTTCTTGGTCAACGACGGGATTACGGGTCCAGTGAACATAGCCAACGCCCCAACCGTGCCAATGATGATCAGCACCGCCAGGGAGGTTAGACCGAGGCAGCCACAGCCTCTCGAGGACTTCTTTTTCCCCTTACTGCGGCCACGCGGCTTCGCCCCGCGGGGTGCGGGGTGCGCGTATTCATCAAAGGGAGAATTAGAAGGCATGGGGAATTACTCTACGGGGTAGACCGTAAAAATCACTCAAACTCGAGGACAGAAATCACTTTTGCTGGAAACTAGCTGTCGCTTTCCGACGGGCCGAAGTCCTCAGCCTCTTCGTTATCTTCGCTGCCCGCTGCCCACTGCTCAGCACTGCCGGCCTGCTGATTCTCCATCTGGGCCAGCTCAGTCAGGAATGCGCGTGAAGCCTGTCGGGTCCGTTCTTCCGCACCGGACTCAGTCTCCAGCCCCGGGGTCGGGACCAGAATCTCCACTGGAATGTCTGCATCGGACAGTCCCAGTGCACGTGCGCGGCGGATGGCTTCCTCAGCCAAAGTCAGAGCTGGCAGCTGTGTGGCCGGGTTCGAGCGCGGACGTCCGCGGCCGTAAGCCCACAGTCGCTCCTGTTCTTCCTCCGACACCATCTCTCCCTCGGCCACAGTGCCGTCGAAGAGGTACGGCTGACGAGCGCGCATCTTCAAAATAAAGTCGGTCGCCACATCGTCGAAGTCGAAGTCCTCCGCGATTTCAGCGTGGAAGAGGATCTGCAGCAGCAGATCTGACAGCTCGCTACGAATGTCACCGCCCTCGTTGACTGCGTCGACAAACTCGTAGGTCTCTTCAATGAGATACGGCAGCAGGCTCTTGTGCGTCTGGCGAGCTTCCCACTGCCCCGTGCGCCGTGCTGCCGCCATGATGTCCACGGCCTCGACGACGTGGGGCAGACGAGCTGCGGCAAGCTGTTCCTGCGGAGTCAGCGGTTCTGCAACAGGCTCTGCCCCTGGCTCTGCAACCGGTTCTGACTCAGGTTCTTTCACCGAGTCCTGCTGGGGAGCCGCCGCAACCTGAGCTGCCGGAGCTGCTGGGTCCTGCGCATCATCCAGCTCGACCGAGTAGACCTTCTCGCCCGCATCGAGGCGATCGAGTACCTCGTCGTTTTCCATATCGGTGGTGACCAGAATCTCCGCCTGGGACACCGAGTGCCCACCGGCGTCGGCGATTGCCCAGCGCACACGGATCGGGACTTCTTCGGTGTAGCTGACTTCACCGGTCAGCAGGCTAGCGGCTTCCAGCGGAATCGCTGTTGGAAAGCGGCTATCGAGCTTGATGATAGTCATACGGTTTCTAGTCCTTTCCCATGTGCGAGATATCCATACGTGGAATTCCCGCCATCGATGTCAAGAAGTCTGCTACCCACTGCACCAATGCAATATCGCGGACAGGTTTTGCCCGCAACCCTCGCCCTTCCTTCGGCATTCCGACGGAAACCGTGCGCGTTGCCGCACGATAGGTCGCCTGTGGATACAGGCGCTTGAGACGCACCTGCTTGGAGTCAGCAAGCTCCATAGGGGTTATTCTAATGTGCGCACCCATGGCTTGAACTTCATGCACGCCGAATTCCCGGCAAATAATTCGAAGTCGTGAAATAACCGCCAGTCTCTCCACCTCAATGGGTGGGGTTCCGTAACGGTCAACAAGCTCTTCGAGCACTACGTTGATATCGTCCAGCGCACTGGCGGCAGCAAATTTGCGGTACGCCTCTAGACGTAGGCGTTCCGACGACACATATTCGGCCGGAATATTCGCATCGACCGGCAAATCGATCCGCACTTCCTTCGGTTCGTTATCGGAAGCATCCGGAGTTTCACCATCGGCCACTGCCTTCAGCGCGGCCACGGCCTCGCCAACCAGTCGGACGTACATATCGAAGCCGACACCGGCAATGTGACCGGACTGCTCCGCACCGAGGATATTTCCGGCACCGCGCATTTCCAGGTCCTTCATGGCCACAGCCATACCGGCACCCAAGTCATTGTTCTGCGCGATCGTGGACAGACGGTCGTAGGAAGTCTCCGTCAGCGTCTGATTTTCCGGGTAGAGGAAGTAGGCATAGGCGCGCTCACGGGAACGGCCCACACGACCACGCAGCTGGTGCAGCTGGGAAAGGCCCATATGGTGCGCGTTTTCCACAATCAACGTATTGGCGTTGGCAATATCCAGGCCGGTCTCCACGATGGTGGTACACACCAGCACGTCGTACTCGCGCTGCCAGAAGCCATCGACCGTGCGCTCCAGCTGCTCCTCCCCCATCTGACCGTGGGCCACTACCACGCGGGCCTCGGGCACCAAATTGCGGATAGTCTGGGCGACTTTGTCAATGGTTTCCACCTTATTATGCAGGTAGAACACCTGGCCGTCGCGAAGCAGCTCTCGCCTGATAGCAGCGGCGACCTGCTTGTCGGACTGCGCGCCGACGTATGTCAGCACCGGGTGACGGTCCTGCGGCGGGGTGAGAATCTGGCTCATCTCGCGGATGCCAGCAATCGACATTTCGAGCGTGCGCGGAATTGGCGTTGCGGACATGGTGAGTACGTCGACGTGGTGCCGTAGCGCCTTGATGTGTTCCTTGTGTTCGACGCCGAAACGCTGCTCCTCGTCAACGATGACCAGGCCGAGTTCTTTCCACTGCACGCCGGTCTGCAGGAGACGATGCGTGCCGATAACAATGTCGACCGTCCCGTTCTTCAACCCTTCGAGGACCTCCTTGGAGTCCTTCGGCGAGGTGAAGCGGGACAGTCCACGGATGGTGACCGGGAAGCCCTCCATACGTTGGGTGAAAGTGGTCAAGTGCTGCTGCGCCAGAAGTGTGGTCGGCACCAACACTGCCACCTGACGGCCATCTTGAACAGCCTTGAAGGCAGCACGCAGTGCCACCTCGGTCTTGCCGTAGCCGACATCGCCGATGAGCACGCGATCCATCGGCACCGGCTTTTCCATGTCGGACTTAATTTCGTCGATGGCCTGCAGTTGATCTTCGGTCTCGGTGAAGGGGAAGTTATCCTCCATCTCCTGCTGCCATGGCGTATCCGGCGCGAACGCGTGGCCCGGCGCGGCTTGGCGCTCGGCGTAGAGCTTGACCAGCTCTTCCGCAATCTCGCGGACGGCACCACGGGCCTTGCGCTTGGTGGACTTCCAGTCCGACCCGCCCATCTTCGACAGGGTGGGCTTTTCGCCGCCGACATAGCGCGACAGCAAATCCAAGCTCTCCATCGGCACGTAGAGCTGGTCCGAGGGACCTCCGCGCTTGCTCGGTGCGTACTCGAGCACCACGTACTCGCGGCGTGCCTGATCCTCGCCCGTGCCGATGGTGCGCTCAGTGAGCTTCACAAACCGACCAATGCCATGCGTGTCGTGCACGACATAGTCACCGGCCTTCAGCGCCAGCGGGTCCACCCGACCACGGCGCTTCGCCGGCTTGCGGCGCCCACCAAGCGCGCCTTCCGCGATGCGGTTACCTGTGATGTCCTGCTCGGTAATCAGAGTCAGCGCGCCACCGGGGATTCGCGGGAACACCAGGCCACCGTGCAAAACACCCTGGTAGACGGTAATTCTTCCGGACTCGGGATACTCCGGGCCCGCCGCCATGCGCGTCGCAATTCCGGCTTCCCTAAACTTTTCCGCTTGCCGACGCGCCCCCGCGGGCGTCGCCGCCACGTACGCCACTCGCTCCCCCGCGACCGTGGCATCGCGCAGCTGCTTCATCAGGTGACCAATTTCCTTTAAGTCGCCGCGTGGCGCGGGCCCAGGCTCAAAGGTCAGCGGCAGCACATCATCTTCGGTGACTCCCGCCTCCAACATGCCGGGCGGGGAAATATGCCACGAAGTGGGCATCGGGATAGAGGCCAAGCTGCGGTACGCGCTGGGCTCCAGCCCATCCGTGGCGATTGGCGCCGAGCCACCCATCGCAGCAGTTTCCCACGCTGCGGCCATAAACTCCTCGCCTGCACTGATAAGGTCCTGTGCGCGAGAGCGAATGCGCTCCGGCCCGCACATGAGCACATGAGTTTTCTCCGGCATGACCTCGGTGAGCATCTTCATCGGATGCTGACTAATCAGTGGAATCAGCGATTCCATGCCCTCCACCCACTGGCCGTCGCCGATGCGGGTGAGCATTTCTTGGACCTGACCCGAGCGCGTGGTGGCGAGTTTCTCCGCGGCGGCCTTAACGTCGTCGTCGATAAGCAGTGCACGACACGGGAAGATATCCAGCTGGTCGACCTCTACCTCAGAGATCGTGCGCTGGTCAGCGACGGAAAAGGCGCGCAGGTCGGTGACCTCATCACCCCAGAGCTCGATACGTACCGGCAGCTCTTCGGTCGCAGGGAAAACATCGACGATGCCGCCACGCACGGCAAACTGGCCACGCCTGCCGACCATGTCCACATGCGAATAGCCGTGATGCACCAGCCGCTCAACCAGGTTCTCGCAGTCCCGGTCCAGTTGGACGTGAATGGGGGCGCTGGCTTCAGCCTCGAGGTCGTCCACAATCGGCTGCACCAACGAGCGCGCCGCCGCAATCAGAACGTCGACTTTGCCCCGGCGAACGTCGTAAAGCGCCTTACGACGCTGCGCCACGGTATCCACCGCTGGCGAAAGCTTCTCATGCGGGAGCGTCTCCCACGAGGGGAACATAGCTACACGGTCGCCGATCATCGACTTGACCTCGGCAGTCAGGTCCTCCGCCTCACGGCCGGTAGCCGTGATGACCAGCACCGGCACCTTCGTAGACATGGCGTAAATAAGGTGCGAACGCACCGCGTCCGCACCCGTGAGCGCCAGCTCGTCTTCGCCGATGCGCCCGAGCACGCCGACAAATTGAGGATCCGTGACAACGAGGCTTTCCAGCCCCGACAGCGGGTTCGGCAGAATGCTGGGTGTGGCTTTCGCCGAGGAAGACGCAGAAGTTGGCATAGCCCCAATATAACCATGCACCCCGGATCCACCCTGCGTGCTGGTTAGCCGTTCTCCGCCACCTGCATCGGGTCTGCTGCGGCACCTGCGCCGAACTTCGCGCCCTCAGCGGCCGCTGGCACATCAGCGGAGCCATGCAGAGTCGGAGAACCCTCCATGCCGGCCAGCCCGTTCCAACACAGGTTCACGATGTGCGCCGCCACTGTCTCCTTATCCGGACTGCGCTTCTCCATCCACCAGCGAGCGGTCTGCGAAACCATACCGACCATGCAGTTTCCGTAGAGCACCGACATGGCCGGGTCGAAGCCGGCGCGTTTGAAAGCCTCGGCAAGGATAGGCGTAATCGACTCAGTGGCATTATTCAGCAGCGTCTCATAGCCACCCGCCACGCCGGGGTCGCGAGAAATAATGGAGAATCCCTCCGGGTTTTCCTCCACATAAGTCAGCAGTGCCAACACCGCCTGTTCGATGCGGTAACGCGAGCGTCCCAGGGACAACGCTTCCCTAATCGTGGCCTCCAGGGTCTTCATCTCCTGGTCGACGACTGCCTGGTAGAGCCGCTCTTTGGTACCGAAATGCTCGTAGACAACCGGCTTTGATACCCCAGCTGCGGCAGCGATCTCCTCCATTGAGGCGGCATCAAGCCCCTTGGCGGCAAAGATTCCACGGCTGACTTCTGTCAGCTGAGCTTTGCGCTGTGGACCGGTCATACGTCGTCTCGGAGAATTGGAGGCCATGCTTTTAGATTAGTGGCTAAAGTCTTGCTATCGTATATCGCAGGCGCAAGCGAGTTGGCTGAGTCGAATCAGCGTCGAATCAGCCATGCAATTTTTCGCGTTTGCCCCATTCTCCCATGGTGTAATGGCAACACTCCGGTTTTTGGTACCGGCATTCTAGGTTCGAGTCCTGGTGGGAGAGCAAGCGGGGGGCCGGCCCCTTAATTAAGAAGTGACTTTTCGCCCCGCCGTGACCGTGATGCACCCTGACCGAGGAGTAGCAAGTTTCATGTCAAACGGTTCGGCCACCGCTGTGGTCATTCTCGCCGCGGGTCAAGGCACCCGAATGAAATCCGATACGCCGAAAATGCTGCACGCTATCGGCGGTCGTACCATGTTGGAGCACGCGCTCTATGCCGCCAAGGGCATTAATCCGGATGAGATTGCTGTTGTCGTTGGCCACCAGCGCGAAAAGGTAATCGACGCCATCGGGACTTGGGCTTCGGATACCGAGCACTCCAACGGTGTCGTCATTGCCCACCAGGACGAGCAAAACGGTACAGGCCACGCTGTTCAGTGCGCGCTGGAGCACCCCGAGCTGCAGAACTTCGATGGCACCATCCTGGTAACCACTTCCGATGTTCCGCTGCTGGATTCCGAAGCGCTCCAGGCACTGCTCGAAGAGCACAACCGCAAGCCACGCGCTGCCGTGACTGTGCTGACCTCCACTGCTGACAACCCGCACGGCTACGGCCGCATCGTTCGCAACGCCGACGGCGAAGTTCTGCGCATCGTGGAGGAAAAGGATGCCTCCGACGAGGAACGCGAGATTACCGAGGTCAACTCCGGTGTCTACGCATTTGATGCCGAGACCCTGGCAAACGCTCTCAAGCAGCTGGACACCAACAATGCCCAGGGCGAGCTCTACCTCACCGATGTCATCGGCATCGCCCGTGAGGCCGACCGCTCAGTACGCGGTCACCGCCTCGCCGATGCCACCGTCGTCGCCGGTGTCAATGACCGCGTCCAGCTGGCTACCCTTGGCCGCGAACTCAACCGTCGCACCTGCGAGGCAGCTATGCGCGGGGGCGCCACTATCGTCGACCCGGACACCACGTGGATTGACGTTGAGGTGGAAGTCGGCCGCGACGTCACGATTCTGCCGGGCACGCAGCTGCACGGCAAGACCGTGATTGGCGACGGGGCCACCGTGGGACCGGACACGACACTGACCAACATGGTCGTCGGCAAGCGCGCCAGCGTCGTACGTACACACGGTTCCGATTCGGAGATCGGCGAGGATGCGACGGTCGGACCGTTCACCTACATTCGCCCGAACACCAAACTCGGTGTCGGCGCGAAGCTCGGCGGCTTCGTAGAAGCGAAGAACGCGCAGATCGGAAACGGTTCGAAGGTTCCGCACCTGACCTACGTCGGCGATGCGGAGATTGGCGAGCACTCCAACATTGGTGCCTCCAGCGTGTTCGTGAACTACGACGGTGTCAACAAGCACCGCACTGTTATCGGCTCGCATGTTCGCACCGGCTCCGACACCATGTTCATCGCTCCGGTGACCGTGGGTGATGGTGCGTACTCAGGTGCAGGTACTGTTATTAAGGACGACGTTCCTCCGGGAGCATTGGCGGTCAGTGGTGGCCGTCAGCGCAACATCGAGGGATGGGTCGAGCGGAAGCGTCCAGGTACCGCTGCTGCTGAGGCAGCGCAGGCGGCGCAGGTAGCTGACAACGCTGACAACAACAAGGAAGACCAGGAAGGCTAGACGGCAGATGACCGGCCAGTGGATCGATAACCAAAAGAACCTCATGCTCTTCTCCGGAAGGGCACACCCGGAATTGGGCGAGGCAGTTGCCAAGGAGCTCGGCACAGAGCTGACTCCGATGACCGCTCGTGATTTTGCCAACGGTGAAATCTTCGTGCGCTACGAGGAATCCGTCCGCGGTTCCGATGCCTTCGTACTGCAGGCGCACCCGGCACCGCTGAACAAGTGGCTCATCGAGCAGCTGATTATGATTGACGCGCTCAAGCGCGGTTCGGCCAAGCGCATCACCGCTATCCTGCCGTTCTTCCCATACGCCCGCCAGGACAAGAAGCACCGTGGCCGTGAGCCGATTTCCGCTCGCCTGGTCGCTGATCTGCTCAAGACCGCAGGCGCTGACCGCATCGTCTCCGTGGATCTCCACACCGACCAGATTCAGGGCTTCTTCGACGGCCCGGTCGATCACATGCACGCCATGCCGATTCTGTCGGAGTACATCAAGAAGAACTACTCCCTGGACAACCTGGTCGTGGTCTCCCCTGACGCCGGCCGTGTGAAGGTTTCCGAGAAGTGGGCCAACACCCTGGGCGACGCCCCGCTGGCCTTCATTCACAAGACCCGTTCCGTCGATGTCGCAAACCAGGTTGTCGCCAACCGCGTGGTCGGCGAGGTCTCCGGTAAGACCTGTCTGCTCATCGACGACATGATTGACACCGGCGGCACCATCGCCGGCGCTGTCAAGGTGCTGCGTGAGGCTGGCGCTGAGGATGTCATCATCGCTACCACGCACGGTGTCTTCTCTGACCCAGCTCGCGAGCGCCTGTCGAAGTGCGGTGCCCGCGAGGTCATCACCACCGATACTCTGCCGCAGTCCACCGAGGGCTGGGACAACCTGACCGTCCTGCCAATTGCGCCGCTGCTGGCTAAGACGATCCACGAGATCTTCGAAAACGGTTCCGTCACCACTCTCTTCGAGGGCCAGGCATAAGCTCTTTCCGCTTGCCGACGGGCACCCCGCTGCGACCAGCAACCTAGTTTTGCTGGTGGTGGCGGGGTTTGCTGTTTGACCTGTTAGTCCACTACAATTTTTCCGGTAAGTCTCGGCGAGGGCGACCACAGTAGCTGGTTGCCGTTATCGACGCGACGCTCGCAGCCCAACTTTTGCGCCCCACAGAGGCATGGATGCGGCACGTGCTCGACTCGACGACTCAGTATCGAATCGTTTAGGAGTCCATTTTCATGGCAAAGCCCAACATCATCAAGATTGATGCTCGTAACCGCACCGAGTTCGGCAAGGGTGCCGCTCGCCGTGCCCGCGTTGCTGGCGACATCCCGGTTGTCATCTACGGCGCTGACCTGGATGCTCCGAAGCACATCCTCGTTGACACTCTGGATTTCCACGCTGTCATCCGTAACCACGGTGTCAACGCTGTTCTGGACGTCAACATCGAGGGCGAGTCCCAGCTGTCCATGGTTAAGGCTGTTGACCAGAACCCGCTGACTCTCGACATCGACCACGCTGACCTGCTCGCCATTCACCGTGACGAGAAGGTTGAGGTTGAGGTTCCGGTCGTTCCGACTGGCGAGCTCGCTCCGGGTGCCCTGCTCATGCAGGATGCCGAGACCATTCTGGTCAACGCACCGGTTCTGGCTATTCCGGAAGAGATTGAGGTCTCCGTCGAGGGTGCAGAGGTCGGCACCATGGTTCACGCCGGCGACGTTACCCTGCCAGAGGGCCTGGTCCTCACCGACGACGCTGACCTGCTCATCTTCAACATCGTCGAGCCGGAGGAGGAGCCGGCTGGTGACGTCGATGCCGACATCGAGGGCATGGGCGAGGCTGAGACCCCGGATGAGCCAGCTGAGGAATCCGCTGAGTAATTTAAGCGCTGAATAGCTCTAGCTGACTGAGCCAATACAGGCTTTCACGCTTAGCTAACAAAAAAGGGACGGACGCTCTTGTCCGTCCCTTTTTTGCACTCCCCAAAACCAAAAGATTGCTTACCGTGTGCCAAGATTGAACTCATGAACGCCTCCACCACGCCTCTACTTGTCGTGGGCCTCGGCAACCCTGGGCCCAAATATGAACTCACCCGCCATAACGTCGGACATCTGGTGCTAGATGAACTAGCTAGCCGCACTTCTCCGATGCCGTCGTCGTTTAGCGTGCACAAGAAGTCCAACGCTGAGATTGTGCAGACTCGGTTTAAAACCTCCGATGGTGGCGAGCGACAGGTGATTCTGGCTAAACCCCGGACGTACATGAATCTGTCGGGCGGGCCGGTCGCGGCGCTGGCGAAGTTCTTCAGCATCGCACCTACCGACGTCGTGGTGGTCCACGATGAGCTAGATCTGGACCCGGGCGTGGTCCGCCTCAAACGTGGCGGTGGCGAGAATGGCCACAATGGGCTGCGTTCGACCTCGAAGTCATTGGGCACGAAGGACTACATGCGCGTGCGCATTGGCATTGGTCGTCCTTCGGGCCGCCAGGATCCAGCTGATTATGTGCTGCACAACTTCAATGCCAAGGAGCGCGAGGAACTCGCTTTCACCCTGCCCACCGCGGCGGAGGCAGTGGAGCTAATCGCCAGCCACGGGCTGGAAATTGCTCAGAACCAGGTGCACGGGCGGTAGCAGATAGAGGCAAATGGCAGCAACGAGCCCCCCTTCCCTCCCAACTTTCACTGGGATGAGAAAAGGGGGCTATTTTCGCGTTCCCGGGAGCTTCAGTCTTTACAGCTCGTCGGTGTTCGTGCTGCTCGGCGTTTTCGTCGGCGGTTTCGCTCTGTCCACCGAGCGTCTGGCGGTGGGATTCGGGAAGCTGCGGCAGGGCGCCCGTGAGGGCATCGACCAGGTGATGAGGATCAGGCGCCCGGGGAGCTCCCCGTCCGGCACGCCCACGACTCGGCGTAGCGACCGCCCTTCGCCAGCAATTCATCGTGCGTACCCCGTTCTGCGACCGTCCCGTCCTCTGAAAGCACGACGATGAGGTCGGCATCGCGGACGGTGTGCAGGCGATGGGCGACGACGATCACGGTGTGATCGCCGCGCAACGCCTCCATCGTGCCGACGATCGCCCGCTCAGTGGCCGCATCCAGCGAGGACGTCGGCTCGTCGAGAAGCACCACCGGGGAATCCTTCAGAAGCGCCCGGGCGATGGCGAGGCGCTGCCGCTCGCCTCCCGACAGCAGCGTCCCCTCCTCCCCCACCGGGGTATCCCACCCGGAAGGCAGCAGCTCCACGATGCGGTCCACCCCGGAACGCCGGGCGGCCTCGCGCAAGCGGTCCCCGTCACCGGGCCCGGAACCGAATTCGGGGTCGGCGAAGACCACGTTGTCCCGCACGGACGCGTCGAAAAGGAACGTCTCCTGGAACACCGGGGTCACCAGCGAGTTCACGCCGTCGGTGCCGATTCGAGGCAAGGGCACCCCGCCGATGAGGATCTCCCCCGAGTCCGGATCATGAAAACGCGACAGCAGCCGCATGACCGTCGTCTTGCCCGCCCCCGACGGTCCCACTACGGCAACCAGCGCTCCCTGAGGTGCACGGAAGCTGACGCCGTCGAGAACCTTCTTATCCCCGTACCCGAAGCTCACGCCGCGGAACTCCACGTCATGCCCGTCGGGCGGCTCCGGTGCGGCAGGTTCGGGAAGGGCGGGGATTGCCCGCAGATCACGCAACGCAGCCAACGTGTTGCGGCCCGCACCGAAACCGCCGGACAACGCTCCCGCCGTGGTGATCGGTCCGGTGAACTGGACGACCACGATGAGCATTGGCGCCAAATGCGCCGGCGCCATCCCGCCCGTCGCGGCGACTGCCACGGCGACGATTACCGCCGCCGTGAACACCGCATGGACGACCGAACTCAACCGTCCGATGGCCGCCCCCTGCGTCGACGTCGCCTTCGCGAACGCATCGTGTTGGGCCCGGATCGCCTCATCCACCATCGCGTCCGCCGCCGAACCGTCGCTCGCGGCGCGAATCGCCTGCTGGCAGCGGGTGAACTCGATCAGCCTGCCGGAGACGGCAGCGACGGCGTCAGCATGCGCTTCGTCCGACTCCCCGCCGACCCGGCCAATGGCCCGGTAGGCGAAGAAGATCACCGGCGCCGACGCGACGAGAACCAAACCGACGCGCCAATCCACCGCCAGAATTCCGAAGGCGATGACGGTCGGCGCAACCACCGCGGCGATGACGGGCCGCAGGATCACGTGCGGCACGGACGCCGCAAACGCGATACCCGACGACGCCATCTCCGAAAAGCGGCCGGCCGTGGACTTGGTGACGTACCCGAGTGGCAACGTCAGCACGCGTTCGCCCAGGGAACGCAGCAGGGACGACAGCACCGCTGCGGAATTCGCCCTGCCGACCGTCCCCGCGGCGAGAGACAGCACCGCATGGGCGGCCGCGAGGCCGGCGATGACGCCGGTGAAACGCCACGCCGTCGCATCATCTCCCTCGGCCAGAGCCGACAGCAGCGGCAGCAGCGCGACGAACGCCGCTCCCTGGGCCAGCGCGGCAAGCGCGGCCAACGCAATGAGCCACGCCAGCGTCATTCTCGAGCGCCGATCCGTCATCGACCACAAGTCCCGAATCATCGGTTCCCCGCCTTTTCATCGTCTGATTCAATGCCCCGCGGGGCGGATGGTTCGTCGTCGAGCGCGAACGCGCGCCACAAATCCCGGTAGCGGCCACCGCGCGCAAGCAACTCGTCGTGGGTACCCGCCTCCGCGACCGCTCCCCCATCGAGAACGAGGATGCGGTCGGCGTTGCGGATCGTGCTCAACCTGTGCGCGATCACAATCACCGTCCGCGAACGGGCCAAACGCTCGATTGCGGACTGGATGAGGGCCTCGGAAGCCGGATCCGCGTAAGCGGTTGCCTCGTCGAAGATGAGCACCGGCGCGTCCGTGACGATCGACCTCGCGATGGCCACGCGCTGCGCCTCGCCACCGGAAAAGGTCACGTCGACGTTGACCACCGAATCCAGGCGCTTCGGCAGCGCCTCGATGATCGCATCGAGGTTCGCGAGCTTCGCGGCCGCCATGATGTCGCCGTCGGTGGCGTCTCTCTTGGCCAGCCGGATGTTCTCCCGCAACGGCAGCGTGAGCAACTGCGGATCTTGGAACACCACCGACACCGAGCGGTGCACGTCGCGCACGGCGATGTCGCGGAGATCGACGCCGCCCAGCAGCACCGAGCCTTCGACGGGGTCGTGGAAACGCGCCAACAACCGGGCGACGGTGGACTTTCCGGAACCGGAGGACCCCACCAACGCCGTGAGGGTCCCCGGTTCGAACGTCGCGGACATCCCATCGAGGACCCGCGGCCCATCCCCGTAGGAGAAGACCAGGTTCCGGACCTCGAGCGCGCCCCCGCGCACGGGCACCGGATCGGCGGGCTCGGCGATCGGCGGCGTGCCCAGCACCTCCGCGATGGATTTCAGGGCCGCGATCCCCGCGATGATGGGTTCGGAGTTCATGGCCACCCGCACGATCGCCGCGGAGAATCCAAGGCCGAGAACCAGCCCGGCGACGAGGCCCTCCGGTGTGCCGCCCGCGGCGTCCCTCAGAGCGAGGCCGGCGCCGCACACCACTGCGAGGACCGTGATCGGAGACGTCACCACGTCGATGAGCCCAAGATAGACGTTCGACTGCCGAGACCAGGCGGACCACGCGCGGACGAACGACGACGCCGCGGCATCGTAGCGGCCCGAGCCCTGGTTGGCGCGTCCGAAGGACTTCATCACCGGGATGCCGCGCACCAACTCGATGACCGCGGCCGTCACTCCTTCGGAGGCTCGCTCGTAGTCGCGCTGAAGGCCGGCGCCACGCGACATCATTACGCCCATCAGGGCGAAGGTGACCAGCACCGGGACGACCGCCACCGCCGCAATCCGCCAATCCACCGCGACGAGCGCGATGAGGGAAAGCAGGGGAACCAGCACCGCCACCACGGTCTCACCGACGGTGTGGCCCATGAGCTGGTGGACAGCCGCGACGTCCTTCTCAACCGACCCGATGATTCCCGACGAGCGCCGGGCGTCCAGCCAGCCCAGCGGCAACTTCCGGATTTGGGCGACCAGCCGGCGCCGGAGGTGGAGCTGCAGGTCGTTATCCGCCCGGTGCGAGAGCATGCCGGCGGCGCCGTCCGCGGCCATGCGCACCGTTGCGGCGACGACGATGACAGCCACGGCCAACCACGTCCGATGCTCCGGGGCCTCCGGGTACGTCATCGCGATGTCGATGATGCCGACCAGCGAAGCAACGGTAGCCACCGACGACAGGACGGATAACGCGACCACCGCACGCATCCGAGTCCGGATCGGGGCGAGCAGCGACCACGGGCCTACGGTCCCGTCCACGGCGCTCACTTGCCCGCCTCCCCGATCGCGCTTTTCTTCGTGAGAGTGCAGAAGTACACCATGCCGGCGTGTGAGGCTCCGCCCAGCTTCAGCCCGTTGGCTTCGGCGAGGTCCTCGAGCTCGCTGCCCCGGAACACCCGGTGGCCCATCTTCGCCATGACGGCCATGTCGACCCGCTCGTTCACGTCGGGATCCTCGGCGAACGTCTGCACGTAAGCGATGCCGCCGTCGGCGAGCAGCCCGGCGACCCTGCCGAGCGCGGCACCCGCATCCTTCATTTGGTGGAGCGCGCCGCACACCCAGATTTCATCGGTCCTGCCGGGCTCTCCCGCGAGCGGCGCAAGGACGTCGGCGACGTGGAATTCCGTCCGGGCTCCGAGCCCTTCGACGGCGGCGCGTTCGCGGGCGATGCGAATCGCATTGGGCGACAGGTCGTAGCCGACGATGTTCGCCCTGCGATAGCGAGGCTCGGCGGCGAGCATGCGGGCGAGCCACCCGGTTCCGCAACCGAGGTCGAGAACCCGGGCCGGTGCATCCGGCCCGGGATCCAGCGCACGGAGCTTCCGATACACGGCGGCGGCGTCCATCGGTTCACGCGCATAGCGGCTGAGGAACCTCGGCTGGACCTTGTCCTCGTAGGCCGCGAGGAGTCTGCGGTTGTTCTGGACGATCTGGGCAATCGACTTCATCTGGTTCTGTCTCCGGGGTGTGTGGGCCGCGTCCACGCGGCGGTTTCGGGTTAGGTGCTCGGGTTCGCGGGCCATCGTCGGCGGCGATGCCCCCGTGGACGTGCCCGTCATGCAGACTCCCCCGGCCTCGTTTTCACGGCGATGCCCCACGCCGCAAGCACGGCGATGCCTAAGAACCAGGCCGCGCAGACCACCAGACCCGCAGCCCCGTTGCCGTTGACGGCCTCGCCGGCCGCGGATACGGGGGTGTGCCCGGCGATTCCGCGCAGGAGAGGACGGAAGTGGTCGGCGGGCATGAGCACCGTGTTGACGAACATCGCAACGATGATTAACGGGATGAGGGCCACGGAGCCCTGGGGGCTGGTGATGGAGAACGCGATGTACGTGCCGGTGCATGCGGCCGCCGCGGCAACCATCGCGCCGGTCACCGCGATCCTCCACCACCAGGACGCCTCAGGGGGGCTGTCGGAAAGCAAGGCGGCCACCGCCACGACGACGACCGACATCGCCATGATCCGGATGAACTCGGCGATGATCCGTGCGGCCGGCACGGCCGCGTACGGCGCCGGCATGGTGATCAACCGCTCGTGGAGGCCATTGCTGCGTTCAACGAACACAGTGGACGATCCCGTGATGGCCAAGATGAACGCCCACGTCGTCACGACCAGGATGACCGCGTTCGGGAGTTCGAACTCTCCGGTGAGCTGCCTGACCAGGCCACCGAACATGCGGTTGACGATGAACAGGTACACGAGCGGAGCAATGAACGTCATGAACCAGAAGTCGGGGCGCCGCAGCCAAATGTGGGCAATGCGCCGCAGATGCACGAAGATGGGGCCGATCATGATTCGCTCCTCGAGGTGAACCGGCGGATGAACAGGACGATTCCGGCGACCGCCGCGACACCGAGCCACAGGGCTGCCTCTTCCCCGGCACTATCCGGGAAGGCATCCGGGGACGCCGCCCTGATCACCTCGATGATCGGCGAAAACGGCATGTGACGTACGACGTCGCGCAGGGAGCCGTCCAAAGCGGTCGCCGGAATGAACGCAGTGGAGAACATGAGCAGCAGCATTTCCAGCGCCTGGATCGATGAGGCCGTCGACACCGGGGCGGGCACCATCAGGATCACCCCGTCCGTGACCAGGGACAGGACCGCCGCGGCGAACAGCGACCACAGGACAGTCCACGCGACGTCACCGACAGCCATGTCGAGGCCGCAGGCCCACGCGACGACCAGCAGCGCCGCGATCGACGCGGACATCCGCAGCACATCGGTGACGAGCCTGCCGGCGACATAGCCGCCTGTGGCCCCGGGCAACACGCGCACGCGGTCAACGAGCCCGGATTCGACGTCCTGTCCCACCGCCATCGCCGACGCCGCGGCGGTGAACATCGCCGCCTGGAACAGGCAGCCGCCGAGCACGAAACGCAGGTACCCGAAGCCGGATTGCCCCGCCGAGTACCCAAACACCGCGTACAGGCACAGCAGAAAGAGGGGCGGAACTACGAACATGGAAATCAGCGACGCGGTGTTGCGTCGCAACAGTAGCAGATCCCGACGGAGAAACGCCGCGACCGACGTCGCACTCATCGCGCCGCACCCCCTGCGTTCATCGATATGAATACCTCGTTGAGGGTGGGCGGCGACACGCTCAGCGAATCCGGCAACGCTTCCGAGGCCTCCATCGCCTGCGCCACCGCCTCGAGGACCCGCGGTCCGGGGTCGACGTCGAGGGACACCGACTTCCCCGCGACGCGGGCGCCGTCCAGGCACGTTCCTCCGAGGCAGCGGGCGAACGCCTCCGCCTCGGCGGTGGTGGCAAAGGACACGCGGAGCACGTGCGACCCGAAGTCGCGGCGCAATTCCTCCGGCGTTCCGCTGGCGACGATGCGGCGATCCTTGAGCAGATGGACGTGGTCGGCCAGCGCCTCCGCCTCTTCCAGGTACTGGGTGGTCAGCACCAGGGTCATTCCGTCGTCTCGCAGCTGCCGGATGAAGCCCCACAGCTCTTCGCGGCTGACCGGATCCAGCCCCGTCGTGGGTTCGTCGAGGAACAGCAGCCTGGGCACGACGCACAGCGACGCGGCGATGTCGAGGCGGCGCCGCATGCCACCCGAATAGGCCGACGCCAGCGTCGAGGCACTGTCTGCGAGCGAGAATTGCGCGAGCAGTTCCGTCGCGCGGGCGGCCGCGGCGGCGCGGTCGAGTCCGCGCAGCCGCCCGAAGAACTCCAGGTTCTCCCGGCCGGTGAGGTTCTCGTCGATCGCCGCGAATTGGCCGGTGGTGGCAATGTCAGCGCGCACGCCCGCCGGGTTCTCTTTCACATCGCGCGAGAAGATGCTCACCTCGCCGGAGTCGGCGGTGATGAGCGTCGACAGGATTCGGATGAGGGTGGTCTTGCCTGCGCCGTTGTGACCGAGGAACGACACGATCGCCCCGGCGGGCACGGTGAAACTCACGCCGTCGAGCACATGCTTGCGCATCCGGGCACCGCGCTTTCCCTTGCGCCCGCCTTCGGGCGGGGTGCCCGCTTTGCCCGCAATCGGGTAGCTCTTCGTGAGGTCGCGTACGACGATCGCCGCACCTCGTTCAGCTTGATCCGTCATCGTTTCCCCTTTTCTTTGGTATCGCAGTGGGCCGCTGTCGGCAGCGGCCCCGTGGTCGGGTTGTCATGCGGCACCTCGATATGGATGCCCGCATCGCGGGCGAAGGCGAGGACCGGTTCGAGGAGCCGGGGGTGGCCGACGAGATCCCGGCACCCCGGCGCGACCGGCTTCCCCGCGACCGCCACAACGGTGGCGGCAGCAATCGCCGCGGTCATTTTGTAGGAACCCGGGCCGGTCGCCCGGACGACGGTCGTCTCGGCCGCCGGGCCCGCATCGCCCGCGCCGGCGGACGACAGTGCGACGACCAGCTCGGCGGGTTGCGGAGTGCCCTTCGCCCGCGCCTTCCGCGATGTCACGGCCGCCCCGAGACGGGCGAGCAGACCGGAGACAACGGGCATCGAGTACAGTCTCGACGTGCGGATTTTCTCCACCGACTCATCGGGGAGGGCATCGAAGGCGACGTGGTAGGAATATCCACGGATCGAGGGGCACACCTCGCGTACGACGTCGATGTCCGGGCATTCGTAGCTGATTCCGCTTTGCGACGACACCGGGTTGCGCCGCACCTCGACGATGGTGCCGCCGAGCATCGTGCGGTATCCGCCGCGGATAGTCCGGAACATTGACTCGACCGCCGCGGCCCCGGATTCCTGGTCGGCGCCGATTCGCAGATCGACCCGCACATCGCGGACCTCTTCGGCGCCCGCGGCGCGGGCCCCGAGCACCAACAGGGCCGTCGACAAGCCCGGGCACAGACCGAACCCGGTGAGCACGGGAACCCCCTCCCGCCGGGCATCCCCGTCGAGGGCCATGATCGCGCGGCGGGCGTCGATCGAATCGTTGACGTCGATGTACCCGGTGCCTGAGTCGATGCAAGCACGGGCGAGTGAGTCTGCGTGCACCTCGAACGGGCCGGTGCAGTTGACCACCCAATCGTGTTTGCGGAAGACCCTGCAGATCTCGTTGTGGCCGGCGGCGATCCTCAGCGGGAAGTGCCGCCCCGGGCCATCGTCTGGCTTCTGCCGGGAAGTGTAGGCCAGCTCAATCCCGTCGACGACGCCGAGCATCCCCCGGACGAGCCGTCCGGTGACGCCGGTACCTCCGGCCACCAGCACTTTCACGGGTTCGCCCGCGTCGCGGTCCCGTGCTTCCCCGCCGTTTCGTCGGTCAGTCATTTTCCATCTCGTTTCCCCGGTCCCGCGACCGGTCGATTCCTTCGGACGACGGGTCCGCTGCCCTGTCGTCCGTTTCCGGCGCTCGGCGCCGGCGTTCGATGTACTCCCCGATGAGGGCCCCGGTCAGCGCGGCATCCTCTCCGAGGACGAACGAATAGTGGTTTCCCGCGACGCTGGCGACGCAGAGGTCATCGACGAGGTGGTCCCGCCACTGGTCGTGGTTGTGAGCCTCGCCGTCATCGGGGAGAACGAACAGCGCCTCCCTCACCCGACCCTCGGGCCGGTACCGGGTGCGGGCATCGATGAGCGAGCGCAGCGAGTTGAACTCCGTCGCCGTCACCCGGTCGCCGGAAAGCCCAAGGTCCTCCAGGAGCGTCGGTGCGACTGCTGCGGCCAGGGCACGCAGACGGGCCCCCCGTTCCTCGTCGGTCTCATCGACCCCGCCGAACTCCGCCCAGAGGCGGGCAACCGGCGTTCCGTGCGGGAGATCGGCGATCGAGGGCACCACCCGGGACAGCAGCCCCTTTTCGGATTCCGCGCCGAAATCCCCGACGTCGACCGCGATCCCCGGAGCCAGGCTGTCGAGAAACACCAGCGCGGGATCAAGATCGGCCAAACGGAGCACCATCTCGGCCGCGATGGTGCCGCCGAGGCTCCATCCGACGATCGCCGGGGCGGCACCGTCGACGAGCACCTCGCGGACCCGGCCCGAGTAGTGGGCCGCGATGTCGCCGATGCCGATGGCGTGGGGGAATGGTCTCTCGAACTCCGCGAAGCCGACGCCCCACACCTGCCCGCCACCGGGGATCGCGAGGGCCAGGTCTCGGTAGATGTCGACGGTGCCGAATCCGCCGTGGACGAGGAAGATCGGGTGCGCCTCATCGCCGCTGCGCAATAGGACCAGCGAACGGTCCGCGGCCGACGCGCCGGGATCATCCGCGTCCCGCCGGTCGGTCGGCGTGGCCGTCGACTGGCCGACGAGCTCGGCCACGCCACGTGGCGTCGGCTTGGCCAGCGCTTCCGCGAGCGGCACCGATGCCCCGGTGATGTCCTGGATCCGCTGCATCAGATTCACGAATCCCAGGGAGTCGTAGCCGAGGAGGAACAGGTCGTCGTCCGCGCCGGCTTCGGCGCCGCCTAGGTCGGCCCGGACCATCCCGGTGATGACCGTCAGGTATTCGCGAACTCGGCCCATCAGGTCCCCGGATGCGATCCTCGAGATCGCGCCCGACCTGTCGCGCTCCGCCGATGACGCGCCCGCGACGCCGTCGCCGATCGCCCCACCGCTGGAAGAAGTGCCCCCGACCGCCAGACGCAGGCGCCGAACCTGGCCGACGCTCAGCGGCGCCGCTTCGGGGCAGCCCCCGGCGAAGCCCGACACCGACCTGATGTAGTGGTCGAAGATGTCCTCCACCAGTTCCGGTTCCAGGATCTGCTCGACGAAATCCCAGGCGACGTTGATACGCCCGCCAACTTCCATCACTTGGTTGTCCAACAGCACCTGCGGGGTCTGGGAGATGGCGTAATCGACGTCACCCAGGACGTGGGCGCCCCTGCCCGAGCCATCGCCTGCCGCGGAACCCTCGCCGAACAGCAACGAGGTGTACACGAACGGCGCGATGGCCTGTCCGACGGGCAGACCCCGGTGGCGCGCGATGGCGCCGAGCAACGACACCCCGGAGTACCCGGCCGCCATGTGCCCGAGCAGCCGGTCGCGCAGTTCCGCCGTCCACCAACGGAGGTCATAGTCGGCGGCCGCTTTCACCGGCATCAGAATGACGCCGGTGAAATCACCGAAGACGCCGGCGAAGTCGGCGATTTCGGGATCACGGTTGTACGTGGTGATGTTGATGCCGACCGAATCCCCCCTCGACCACAGCGACAGGCTCGTCGCATAGCAGGCGAGAAGCAGTGCGGACACGCTGCCGTCGGCGGCGCTGGCCTGTTCCCGCAACAGTGCGGTTTCCTCAGCGGTGAACGTGTGCGACAGGCGACGCATCCGCGGCACATCCACGTCCACGGCCGCACCGATTGATGGAAGGGTGTTGCCGGGCGGGAAGTCCTCGACCACTGTCCGAGTCAACGTCTCATCGCCACGCCCGACCGCCGAAGCCTCCCGGCGCTTCATCTCCAAGACGTACGTGCGGTAGTCGCCGGTGACGGGCGGAAGCTCCGTTCCCCGGTACAGCTTGTCCAGGTCGTCGATGAAAATCCGTTGGCTCGCCCCGTCTCCGATGATCATGTCCACGCTGAAGAACAGGCGGTGCCGCCCGTCCGGGAGCGCGAACGCCGACAGATGGAACAAGGGCCAGCTGCCCAAATCGAATACCTGGTGGCTCAACTCATCGCGCTTGCGCCGCACCGCCTCGACCACGGTCGCCTCATCGGCGGCCCGGTAGTCGGCGACGGCAATGCGGTAGCGCGGAACCTCCGGCAGGATCCGCTGCGTGGCTTGTGCGGTGAACACGACGCGCAGCATCGGATGCCTGCGGATGAGGTTGTCGAGGGCGTCCTCCAGGCGGTCGATGTCGGTACCGGGTTCGGTGACGGATTCGATGTAGTAGTGCTCGGTGACGCCGCCCAGCTCGAACCCGGAGTTCCGGCCGACGTAGTAGGCCTTCTGCATGTCGGTCAGGGGGAACGGCGCGTGGGGGTCGTCCCCGAATTGTTCCACCGGATCCTTCCCGTGGGCACTCGCGGAGGATTCTCGGACGCCTCCTGCGACTGAACCGGCACCGCCGGCACAATCGAGGGAAGACACTGCCTCGGCGACGGCTTCAGACTCGGCACCGGACTCCCGCATGGCCTCCGAGACAAGGCCGGCGATGTGCGCGATGGTCGGGTCGGCGATGACGTCGCGGAAACGGAGCCGGACGCCCGTCTTCTGCCGGATCGCGCGCATCATAACCTGGAATTGCAGGGAATCGCCGCCGCGGCGGAAGAAGGACTCTCCCGCGCCGCACGCCGGATCCGCCGCACTCGTCGACGGGGCTTCCCCGAGGATCTCGTCGAAGACTCCGGACACCAACTCGATCGCCCCGGGGACGGCGACGGAACCATCCGCGCCCGCGGCTCCGGCCTCCGCCCCGGCGACCTCGCCATCGGCCGTTGCCCCGCCGCCCGCGGCGCCGACGTGCCTACGAATTTCCTCCTGATCCAGTTTCCCGTTGACGGTGACGGGCAGGTGCGCCACGGGCAGCAGGACCGTCGGTACCATGTACGCTGGCAAGCAGCGGGCGAGCTCGGCCCGGACGACATCCCGCGAGCCGGTCATGTCGTCCGCCGGAACGTAAAGGCACGCCAGGAGTCCCCGACCGCCCGATTCGACGACCGCCGCCATCGACGCGGTCACCAGGCCGGACCGCTCGAGGACCGATTCGATTTCTCCGAGTTCGACGCGGAAGCCCGCGATTTTCACCTGACGATCGCGGCGGCCGAGAAATTCCACGAAACCCTCCGCGTTGAAGATGCCCACGTCTCCGGTCCGGTAGCAGCGCCCGATGCCTGGGACATCCACGAAGGCGGCAGCGGTCCGCTCTGGATCGGCCGCATACCCCTGCGCGACGCCGAGACCGCTGATGTGGATTTCCCCCGGCACGCCGACGGGGCAATGCACCCCGTCGGGCGCGAGCACGTGAATGCCCTGGTTCGCCAGCGGGTACCCGTAGGGAATGCGGTTTTCCAGGCTGTCGCGTTGCAGCGGGCAGTAGATGGACCAAATGCTTCCTTCGGTCGCACCGCCGAGGCTATTGATCGACGCGTTCGGGAACATGTCCATGGCGCGCGCCGGAAGCCCCGCTGCGATGCGATCGCCGCTAAGCAATACGGTGCGCACATCCGGGAACACGTCGTCGTCCGACGCCCGGACCAGGGCGAGCTCCAAAAGGGCGGGCGCGGAGTTCCACAGCGTGACCCGCTCTTCCCGCAAGACGTCGAGGATTTCATCGGCGTCGCGCTCGTCTCCGACCATCGTCACCGTCGCGCCTGCCGCAAACGCCCCGAACACGTCGTAGACCGACAGGTCGAATCCCAGCGACGACAATCCGATGATGCAATCGGCGGAGGTGACCCCATACCGCCGGTTCACGTCGAGGATGGTGTTGATGCAGTTGCGGTGACTGATCCGCACACCCTTTGGCCGGCCCGTCGTCCCCGAGGTGAAGATGACGTAGGCAAGGTCGTCAGGGGCAGTGCCAAGCGAAGGGTGCGCACCCGCGCTGCCCGCGCGGTCGCAGACTTCCGCGGCTGCGGGCTTGCCGACGCCCGCCACTCCGCTTTGGTCCAGTTCATCGATCACGCCGGTGTCCAGAATCGGGCCCGACGCACCTGAGGCTTCCACGACGTATTCCTGTCGCTGGGCCGGCATGCCCGCGTCGACGGGCACGAATGCGGCTCCCGCACGCAATGCGCCGACCATGTTGACGATGTCGTCGGGATGCTTGGTGTAGCGCACGATCACCGCGTCCCCCGCCCCGACGCCGGAATCTGAGAGATGGCGGGCGATGCGTCCGGCCCGGGCCCAGACCTCGGCGTAGGTGTACGAGATGCCCCGGGCGGCGAGGCGCACGGCCGGCGCGTCCGGAGTCGCCGCGTATGCGGCTTCGACAAGCGAAACCAGGGTGTCATCGTGGATCGGGCCCGCAGCGTCGTTGTAGCGGGCGACGGCCCCCTCCGTCTCCGCATGACGGATGGGCAGAGCCTCTCCCCCCTCCGCCACCACGTCCAGGGCCTCCGCAACGGCCCCGAACATCGCATCTACCGCGGGGAAGTAATCGTCGACCACGTCCCACGACAACGTCATCCCGCCCGATGCCGGCATCACTTGGATGTCGAGGCACACCTGCGCGGTTTGCGTGTAGATGCGTTCGATGACTGGGCTGCGCCCGCTGCCCCGCTCGCCGCCGAGGTAGCTGGTGAACACCACCGGAGCAGTGGCCTGGGTCTGATTGGCCGCGTCCCGGAGGAATCGCTGTAGCACCTCCACACCGGAAACGCCGCGGTGGGACAGCCCTTCGCGAATGTCCAGGTCGATCGCCTCCGCCAACCCGTCGATGGTCGCGGCTCTCCCGGCGTCGACGCCGACGAGCATCGATGAAGTGAAATCTCCCATCACCCTCGTGCCCGCGGCGAGGCCGCTGCGTTCGCTGACAGTCACGTTGACCGTCAACGCCGATTCGGGCAGCCACCTGCAGACGACGGCGGCGTTGACGGCCATTACCAGCGACGACAGGGTAACTCCAATGCGGCGGGCCCGTTCGCCGAGCTTGGCGGTGATCTCCGCGTCGAGCACCGTGCCCAAGCGCCGGGTCGACCAATCGTCGTCACCCCTCACGGCCGCCGGGAACTCCGGGCGCCGCGGCAGATCTGCGGCCTTCTTCTCCCAATAGGCGAGGTCCTCGGCTCGTTTCCCGTCGCGCCGGCGCGCAGAGATTGCCGCCAGGGCATCCCCATATCTGGAAGCCGGAGCCGGCGGCTCCCCGGCCAGCAGGGATTCGAGCTCGTCGAAGAACAGGTACACCGAACCCGCATCCATGACGATCATGTTGAAGTAGATGAACATCCTGCACCCGCCCGCATCTGCGAGCAGCCTCGCGGCGACCATGGGACCGTCCTCGTTCGACGATCGCGCCGCGGTTCGCATGTCCCGACGGATCTCCCCCACCGCCGCGTCGACATCGTCGCCGGACCCGACTACCTCGACGGTGGCGAGGCACGCGCCGGTCGGGCTCAAGACCCCGGCATCGACATCGAGCCGATGGAACAGCACGTCGTGACGCCCGAAGACCGTCCGCACGGCCTCCTCCACCTGCGGCAACGAATAGTCGTGCCGGGATTCCGCGTAAATGTACGTCGCTTGGCCGCCAAGCTCGATGTCCTCGTCCGCGCCGAGCAGGTAGGCGGTCTGGATTGGATTGAGCGGGACCGCATCCGCGGGACCGGCCCCATTTTTGCCGGCACAGCCGTCATCCGACTCACCCGTCGCTACAGCGGGGTCGGCCCCGGCAGCGGCGCCTGCGGCAGATCCGGCATCAGCGCCACCCCGGGCGGCGTCGATGACGGCCGCCAAATCAGCGACCGTGACCCCGGGGTCCATCGCCCCGTAATCGATGGTGACCCCGTACTCGTCCTCCAGCGCCAGCAGCATCTGGAGGAAAGTCAGGGAGTTCGGGATGTGGTCGCGGAGTTTCACGTCCGCCGAATCCAGGTGCACGCCGATGGCGTCGGCGATGGACTCCGACAGCCTTTCGGGGGCGACTCGGGCCCCGGTGCGGGCTTCTCCCACGGCGGTAGATGCGACGGCCGGCGCGATCGTTTCATTGGTCATCGTCATCGCCTCAGAGCAGAGCCTCGAGCTTGCGGCGGAGCTTCTTGCCGTTCGACGCGACGGGCAGCTCGTCGACCCACAGAACCCGGGAGACGGGCACCCCGGCGACGCGCATCAGCTCGGTCGTCGCGGACCGGGTCACCGCCTGTTCATCAATCGGAGGTTCATCCCCGTCCGATTGCCCGGCACCGGTCGCATCGTCGGCCTTACGATCGGTCGGGGTCCGCCTGGCCAAGAACACGGCGATCTCCTCTTCGCCCGTGGCTGGGTTGCTCCGGCCGAGAACGGCAACATCGCGGTCAAGCACATTCTCCAGCACGGCTTCCAAATCAGCCGAATAGTAATTCCGGCCGTTGACGAAGATGATGTCCTTCTTCCGGCCGAGGACGAACAACTCGCCGTCGCGGAGAATGCCCATGTCCCCCGTTGCGAACGCCCCGTCATCGGTGAGCTCGTGCTCCACGATCCCCTCTGCTGTGATCGCGGCGCGGGTCATCGGAGCGCCGGCGATGTGGATTTCACCGACGGTGCCGTCGCCGAGGACCCCGCCCCCGTCATCGCGGATGGTCAACGAGATCCCCGGGACGGCCTTGCCCAAGGCGACGAACTCAGCTCCGGACTCGCTCTCGATGTCCTCGAAACGCTGCCCCGTGGCGATGCCCGTCCGGTCAAGTCGCACCGTGGACAGACCCGAGTAGATGTCCCGGGTCGTAACCAGGAGGCAAGCTTCGGACATTCCGTAGGCGGAGGTCAGGGCATCCTCCCGGAGGCCCATGGCGGACATCGCCGCGAGGAACTTCCGGGCCAATGGAGCGTCGATGGGTTCAGAACCGCTCATCAGCTTCTGGACGTTGGAGAAGTCGTAACCGTGGTCATCCCCGAGGGGCCGGCGCTCGAGATAGCGCAGGAAATGCTTGAACGCGAAGTTCGGGCACACTGTCACCGTCGGCCGGTGCCTGGTCACGGCCTCGAACCACCTCGGGGGATCGGCGACCACCTCGGAAACCGGCAGCAACACCTGGTCGTACCCACGAAAAAGGGCGTAGACGTGGAAGCCGATCAGCGAAAGGTTGTGGGTCAAAGGTAGCCACGTGAGCATCTTGTTCTCGTACCGGTGCGCGTGGCGTGGGATCGTCGCGCGCAGACCGTTCAGCACGGACTCGTTGGTTACGATGACGCCTTTTGGCGATCCCGTGGAGCCGGACGAAAACTGGATGAGGGCTTCGCCGGCCGTCCCACCTCGCACCGGGAACGCGGGGACCGCCCCGGCGCCATCCCCGGAATCCACGTCCCCCGCCTGAGAGAAGTCCGATTCAGCATCACCCGGCATCGCCGCACCCGGTTCCGCGGCAGCGTCATTGACGATGGACACGTCGAGCAGCCGGTCCTCGCCCACGACCACGGCGCCGTTTGCGCCGGTGAGCAGCGTGTGACTGCGTTCGTCGACCAGGATCGGGGCCCCGGGCATCATGTCCGAGAGCGTCCGCACCCTGTCGACGTCAACCGGGCCCGACACCGGCGGCGCAAGCGCCGGAACCGCGCCGGCGTAGACGCAGCCCCAGAACGCCCGGATGAGCCCGCGGTTCTCCGAAACCTGGAAGATCACGCGATCGCCGGGGCCGATGCCGGCTTCGGCCAACCGAGTCGCAGCCGCCACCGCCTCCGCATGGACCCGGCCATACGGGACGAAGACGTCCCGCCGATTCTCGACGAAGGTGATCCCCTTTTTCGTCTCATCGGCCTTGTCCCGAAGCACGTCGCTGATGGTCCGGATCGTGTTCATTGGTACCTCTTTCGGTTGTCGGCGCCATGCTGGTGCCGGGCGGACCGGGCCCGCATGGCGTGACCCGGAGGATGTGTCTGAAGGGTTGAAAGGGTGAAGCAACTGGGTGGGGCGCGTCTCCGCACAAGCTCGGAAACGCTCGCGGGCCCGGGACCCGCCGGTTCCGGGTGCCCGTCAAGTCACTGCGGACACCAGGGCGACGACGAAGGCCGCGGCGGACGCTGCGGCCACGAACCCGTCACGCACTCGCCAGGGGTGATCGGTGCGGAAGGTGCGCCGCGGATGGCGGCCGAAGTTGCGCATCGCCAGGGTCAGGGACAGCTTTTCGGCGCAGCGCACGGCGCTGACGAACAAGGGAAAGGCGATGCACGCGGGCGTCGTCGCGCGAATGAAGCCGGAGCGGAAAGACTGCCCCGGTCGCATCGAGCGCAATCTAATCGCCCATGTCAGATGGGGGATTTCGCTGCGCAGGAACGCCGCGATGCTCACCCCGGAAATCGCTATGGTGCACCATGTGTAGGGCACCCGGAGGCGTTGCACCATGGCGTCGAAAAGCTCCTCGACGCGCATGCACGCGGAGACCAGGACCGTCCCCGCGAACACGGCCGTCAGCAGCAGTCCGTGATGGATGCCGTGGCGGACGGCCTCCGCCGGATCCCCACCGCCGTAGAACTCGGAGCGCCACCCAAGCAGGCCGAAGAACACCCCGATCAACAGGACGAGGAGGACCTTCCCCGCCGTCGCCCGAACGTCGCGTTCCGCGATCGCAGCGAGTGCGAGGAACGCGACCCCCGTCAGCGCGAGAACGGCATCTTCGCCGGAGAGCAGCCCGGCGACGAGGACGAGCATCACCGCCGCGACAATCGTGATGGTGTTCAACCCCGCGCGCCTCCGAGCGGCGGATTCACCGGTCCAGGGGCTTTCGTCCCCGGACGTCCGTACGCCGGCCGCGGGCAGTGCGCGATCCCGCCGGGACGACTCCGGGGCAGCCGGCACGTCGGCCGCGGGACCGGACCAGGCGACCTTCCCTTCGGTGACGATGCTCGCCCGATCCGCCCACGTTCGCGCGGCACGGCGGTCGTGGCACGTGAACACAACGGTTCCGCCGGCCCCGGCGTATTCCGCTAGGGCATCCAGTACGATGCGCGAGCTCGGCGAATCCAGGTGCGCCAACGGTTCGTCGAGAAGCAGCAAACGGCGATTGGCCGCCACCGCCAGGAAGATGCCCAACCGTCTTTTCTGTCCGCCCGACAGGACGAACGGCGAGACGGGGTCAAGTGCCCGGGGGCACAGGGCTTCCCGCAGTTTCCGCAGCTCATCGGCGCCGAGTGGCCCGTGCGGGTCCGTGCCGGCCAGCGCGGAGTCGATTTCCGCGGCGACGGTCGCGCGGGTGAACTGGTGCTCGGGGTTCTGGAACGCCAACGACGCGAAGGCGTCGGGGACGCGCCGGGCAGACGCGCCGTCAATCCGGAGGTCCACTCCCGCCTTCATCTGGCCCGACAGCACCGCCAGCAAGGTGGACTTACCGGCTCCGTTGGCACCGACTAGGGCATGAATCTCGCCCCGTTCCAGTGTCAGATCGGCCCCGTTCAGGATCCTCTCCCCGCCTCGGGTCACGTGGGTTCCGGTCAAGGCCAGCAGTGGAACGGCATCCGCCTCCGATTCCGGATTGGGACGGTCCGGCACCCCCGTGCCCGGCGTACTGGCGTCCGGCGTTCCGGCGGTCGCGGCCGTCGTCGCAATGCCCTTCACCGCGATGCCATCCGGCGCTCCGTGGGCGGCGACGCTCCCGTCCGCATCGAGGATCGTCACCGTGTCGACCCACCCGTCGAACGGGCGGAGGTCGTGCTCGATGAGCAGGATGACGCGCCCCGGGGCCCGCAAATCACGGATGGCGGCGAACAGCGACCGGCGACCGTCCTCGTCGACGTGGGCCGCGGGCTCGTCGAAGATCATGACCTCCGGCGCCCTGGCCACCGCACCGGCGATGGCCATCCGCTGGCGTTGCCCGCCCGACAAAGCCCACGGATCCTTCTCCGCGAGCTCTGACAGGCCGAGCTCCGATAGAGCCTCGGCTGATCGCTTGGCGACGATACCGGCTTCCACGAGGGAAAACTCGAGGGCCATGGCCACGTCATCGACGACTCGGAGCGTGAGCACCTGCGTCGCCGGGTCTTGCCCGACGAAGGTGACCAGGTCCCCGTCCACGGGGCGTTCGGTGCCGTCGGCATCGACGATGTGCACGAATCCGGCATGGTCGATGGGGATGTGCGAGGGAATCAGTCCAGCGATGAGGTGGGCCAGGCTCGTCTTTCCGCATCCCACGGGTCCCGTGATGGCGTTGATCGTGCCGAAATCGAAGGAGAGATCCACCATGTCGGGTGCCCATCGCCCATCGGCGTGCCGCACGCCCGCGCCCCTAACCCGTAACCGGGCCGGGGCCGTCCCGCGTGTCGCACCGGCGCACGCGGGTGCTCCGCCGGTCACCGGGTGACCCCGCGGCTGCGAAGCCCCTTTGCGACGGCAAAGCCCAGGACCAAAAACACCAAGCTCGATGCCAAGGCTACGGCGAAGCTGATCAGGGTCATGGGAGTGGTCGGCGAGTCGACGCCGACTGCGCGCGGGGCCATCGGTCCCATCAGCGCGGAGAACAACATCGCCGACGCCACGAACTGGGGACGCGTCCACCGCCGGTACAGGGTGACCATGAACGGAAGCTCGATGAGCAATCCTTCCATAATCAGCGCCCCGATTGCGGCGATGCCGAACGGGGTGGTCGCCGCGGACACGACGCCCATGGCAAGGCACGCGATGAGGCTCGCGCCAAGCTTGCGGACGACGATGAGGGGAACAACGCACTGCAGGAACCACAACCCGAGCGTCGCCGCGACGAGATAAACGTGGGCGATGCCGGCGAACACCTGCAGGTAGGTCAGGGGCACGATGATGAGAGACCCCGCGACGCCGATTGCGGCGGCGACGAGCATGTCGCGGGTGGATGGTCGGCCACCCGCTGCGACCGGTGCGACGTGCACCAACCGCCCGTCATCCGTCTGCGACGCCACCGCGTCCCCGGCTCCCCCTCCGGAGAGGGGCTCTCCGGTCGATCCACGTTTTCCGTTCATCGTCGCCGCCTCGCTTCCGTTGCCGGTTCCCGATCGGGAACACCACCTGAAACAGTCTCAGGTTAGGCAATGCTTATCGCATTACGCCAGGCTCAATTTACTTACCTTACCCCCGCTCCCCCCCCCCGTTACCGTGATGGTGCCACCCCCCTCACGGGGCGCGGCCACCAGGCCCGGCATGACTTATCTGCGTGGATATTTCCATAATCCGGGGGTGTTGCCACCGGGCACCGGGGACAACCGCTGACAGCTAATAGGGACACGGACCAAACAGAGGTCTCGTCGTAACGTGGGTGCCTGCAACGGATGTCCAAGACACCTGTGACCAGCCGCAACAGAAGGACACCACCATGGAACCGTCCACAACACCCGAAATCATCATCGGCCTCGACGTCGGCAAAACTGGCCACCATGCCTGCGCGCTGACCAACACCGGCGAGAGAATTTACGACAAACCACTGCCCCAAGACGAAGCCGCACGGCGCGAAATCTTCGCGTCCATGCAGGCCCACGGCAGCGTTGTCATGGTTGTCGATCAACCCAACACGATTGGCACCCTGCCCATCGCCGTGGCCCGCGACTGTGGTTGCACGGTCGGAGACCTCCCCGACCTAGCCATGCGATAAGCAGCCGATTTCTACCCTGGACGATCAAAAACCGTTCGCCGGGATGCATTCATCATCGCCGACACCGCCCGCACCATGCCGCACACACTGCGGGCAGTCGACCGCGACGACGAGGCACTAGCAGCGCTGAAGATGCTCGCCGGATTCGACGACGAGATCGCCAAAGACGCCACCCGAACGAAAAACCGCCTTCGCAGCGTGCTCACACAGATTCACCCCGCACTCGAGCGCGTCTTTGCAGGCGAGATTCTCTCGCGCACGCTGGTGCTGGACTCGCTCATCCACTACGAAGGTCCGACAAAACTGACCGCCGCAGGTCGAGGCCGGGTCCTGAAGTGGATGCGCAACCGCGCCAAGAAGGACCCTGCTGCCCTGGTTGACGCAATTTTCGCCGCCCTTGCCGAGCAAACTGTCACGGTATCCGGCACTGCAGCAGCAGAATTGGTCATCCCGCAGCTGGCGGCGAACATCAAAGCGCTTCAAGCACAGCGCGACACGATCGCCGGACAAGTCGAGGAGATGTGCGAATCGTTTTCCTCTTGCCCAGGTCTTGATGTCGATGCCCGGCGTAGGTATCAAGACCGCCTCTAACATCTTGTGGTCCATCGGCGATTGCCAGGACTTCGCCGGCGCCGCGCACTTGGCCGCTTACGCCGGCATCGCGCCGACCACCCGGCAGTCGGGTACGTCGGTCCGCGGCGAGTTTCCTACCAGGGCCGGCAATAAGCAGTTGAAAAAACGCGATGTTTCGATCGGCGTGGATCGCGTCGAACTGCCATCCCGCATCGTGCGACTACTACCTGCGTAAACGGGCTGAAGGACAGAAGCACAATGCCGCGGTGATGTGGCTTGTCCGGAGCCGCTGCAACGTCATCTATGCCCTGTTGACTCGGCCCATGCATCCGCGCCGAAGCCGCGCAGAACCACGTCCACCAGCGGTAGGCGATAGCGGCCTCCCGCACCGAAAGCTCCGTCCCCTCCCCTGCCCTCCCCATCGCCTCAAACCCCATGGTTTAGGAGGGGGAAGAGGGCGTTCGAGGGCTCAACAGCTCAAGCCCAGGACCGCCGACTTACAGCTCGTCGATGTGCTTGCGCTTCGGGTAGACGCGCGGGCGAGCACCGGCAATCTCCTCAGCGATGCGAACGACCTGGTTGGAGTAACCGAACTCGTTGTCGTACCAGACGTAGAGCACTAGGTGCTTACCGTTGGCGATGGTAGCCAGACCATCGACGATGCCAGCGTGGGTGGAACCAACGAAGTCGGTGGAGACCACTTCTGGTGAGTGGATGTAGTCAATCTGCTGGCGCAGGACGGACTTCAGGGAAACTTCGCGCAGGTAGTTGTTAACCTCGTCGCGGTCGACCTCAGTGTCCAGAGTCAGGTTCAGCACCGCCATGGAAACGTCCGGGGTGGGAACGCGGATCGCGTTACCGGTCAGCTTGCCCTCAAACTCCGGCAGAGCCTTGGCGACGGCCTTTGCGGCACCAGTCTCAGTGAGAACCATGTTCAGGGTGGCTGCGCGACCACGGCGGGAACCCTTGTGGAAGTTGTCAATCAGGTTCTGGTCATTGGTGAAGGAGTGGACGGTCTCGACGTGACCGAACTCGACGCCCCACTTGTCATTGACGACCTTCAGCACCGGGGTGATGCCGTTGGTAGTACAGGAGGCTGCCGACAAAATGTTGTCAGAGTCCTCGATGATGCTGTGGTTAATTCCGTAGACGATGTTCTTTACATCGCCCTTGCCCGGCGCGGTGAGCAGAACCTTGGAAACCCCCTTGGACTGAAGGTGCTGCGACAGTCCCTCACGGTCACGCCAACGACCGGTGTTGTCAATGACAATCGCATCGTTAATGTCGTAGGCGGTGTAGTCAACAGTTGCCGGGTCGTTGGAGTAAATGACCTGGATCGGGGTGCCGTTTGCCCAAATAATGTTGTTTTCGCGGTCAACCGAGATGGTGCCGTCGAATGCACCGTGGACGGAGTCACGGCGCAGCAGCGAAGCACGCTTGACGATGTCGTCCTCACCATTCTGGCGAACCACAATCGCGCGCAGGCGCGGGCCGTTGAACAGTGCCTCACGAGCAAGCAGAATGCGGGCCAGCAGACGACCGATGCGTCCGAAACCGTAGAGGACAATGTCGGTCTTCGGGGTGTGAGTCCCGGCACCGATAACCTCGGCAAGCTCCCGCTCGAGGAATGCGCGCAGGTCGCCGCCTTCCTCTTCGAAGCTGGTAGCCAGGGCGCCCAGGTCGATGGAGGCGGTGCCGAGATCCATCTTCACCAGTTCCTGCAGAATCGGCAGAGTCTGGCTCAGAGGCAGCTCCTGCGAGGTAATGCGACGGGCGTAGCGGTGCGACTTAATGATGCCGGTCTCGGTGACGTTTTCCAGTCGGCGGCCGAAGATTGAAGTCACGACATCGTTGTTGCGCCGCAGCTGTCCCAGGAGGGGGATCATCTGCTCTGCAAGGCTGATGCGCTCATTCCAGTCATTGCGCTTGATGGGGGCCGAATCCGACATAAATCCTCCTGGCTTAAATGAATATGAGTTCCCCCTCAAAATACCCCGCACACGCCGTTCACCGGCTATCGCCCTCAACTGGGTACCCCGTATTGTGGCCCAGCTTTCACCCAATCGGGGGAGGCATTGGGAGGCGACCTGAGGAAGAAAAGTGAACCCTACTTACCCGTTAGAATTAAAGCCATGACGGAACCCCTGGATATCCAGCAGCAATCTCCCGCCCAGCCGCCATACCGCCTTGTAGTCACGGATATGGACGGGACTCTATTAAATGAAGACAAGGAAATCCCGGATTCCTTTTGGCCGGTAGTCACTGAACTGCTCGACTGCGGTGTCCACTTCGCTCCCGCATCGGGCCGCCAGTACGCCACTCTGGCCGACCAGTTCGCCCCCATTGCACACCGCATCCCAATCATTGCGGAAAACGGCAACTATGTCGCGGATGCGGGCGAGGTGGTCTCGGTTACCAGTATCGACCACGACATCGTCACCCAGTTGGTACACGCGATCCGCCAGTTCAACGACAACCGTGTGGCAGCGGGGCGCACTCCTCTATCGGTTATCATCTGCGGCGCTGCCAGCGCATACGTGGAGTTTTTCCCGCCGCATTTCAATATTTCGGAGGAAGTTCAGCAGCTGCAATTCAACGAGGCCGCCAAGTACTACTTGAAGCTGCAGAAGGTCGATGATGTCATCGTCGCCGCCGCCGAGGACGGCATCGTCAAAATTGCCGCCTTTGATCCTTACTCCGTCGAAGACGAATCCGCCGATTACTTGCGTTCCCAGAGCCCGCACCTGCGCGCGGTAGTCTCCGGTGCACATTGGGTCGACCTCATCGACGCCAACACCAACAAGGGCACGGCACTCGCCGCCCTGCAGGAGGCCCTCGGTGTCTCTCCTGCCGAAACTGTCTGCTTTGTTGACTACCTGAATGACCTCGAGCTCATCGACCACGCAAGCCGTTCGTTTGCCATGTCCAACGGTCACCCGGAAATCAAACGCCGCGCCACCGACATCGCACCGTCGAACGCGGAGGAAGGCGTCATCACGACGCTGCGCGAACTGTTCAACCTCTAACGTCGCCCCAACGTAATTGACCCCTTACCCCACTGGAGCGGTAAGTTAGAAAGGTTGAACCCGATTCCCTTATTCCGATTTTCTTTTTAAGGAAAGCGTAGTCTCCCTGTGACAACTCTCGCCGAAGAAGCAGCACGCCGCCGCACATTTGCCGTCATCGCACACCCGGATGCCGGTAAGTCCACGCTCACCGAGGCGCTGGCACTGCATGCTCATGTCATTAACGAAGCCGGTGCTGTCCACGGCAAGGCCGGCCGCAAGTCGACTGTGTCCGACTGGATGGACATGGAGAAAGATCGCGGCATCTCGATTGCCTCTTCCGCGCTGCAGTTCGAGTACCAACCAGAGGGGCACGACGGCGAACCATACATGATCAATCTCGTCGATACACCTGGTCACGCCGACTTCTCCGAAGACACCTACCGTGTGCTCACGGCTGTCGACGCCGCTGTCATGCTTGTCGACGGCGCCAAGGGTCTCGAGCCTCAGACGTTGAAGCTGTTCCGGGTTTGTAAGTCCAACGGAATTCCCATCGTCACGGTCATCAACAAGTGGGACCGCCCGGGTAAGGCTCCCCTGGAATTGATGGATGAGATTGTTGCGGAGATTGGCCTGCAGCCGACACCGCTGTACTGGCCAGTCGGCGAGGCGGGTGACTTCCGCGGTCTACTGGAGCGTGGCGAGGACGGTGAGGCCAAGCAGTTCATCGGCTTCGAGCGCACTGCCGGTGGTGCCACCATTGCCGCCGAGCGGCACCTCACCCCAGATGAGGCCGCCGCGGAACAGGGCGATGCCTGGGAGACGGCAGCCGAGGAGTCCGAACTGCTCTCCGCCGATAGCGCTGACCACGACCAGGAGATGTACCTCGCTGGTGACACCTCTCCGGTGATTTTCGCCTCGGCCATGCTGAATTGGGGTGTCCACCAGATCCTGGACACTCTCTGCGAACTGGCTCCGGCACCTGGCGCCCGCGAGTCCGACCCGGCTGCCGTTGCCGCTGCTGCGGCTGGCGGCCAGGGAGCTATCGTCGAAAAGCGCGAACCGACGGATGATTTTTCGGGCGTCGTGTTCAAGGTGCAGGCGGGTATGGATACGCACCACCGCGACAAGCTGGCGTTCATGCGCGTTGTCTCTGGTGAGTTTGACCGCGGCATGCAGGTCACGCATGCGCAGTCGGGACGCAGTTTTTCTACAAAGTACGCCCTGACAGTGTTCGGTCGGACGCGTTCGACCGTGGAGACGGCCTACCCGGGCGACATTGTCGGCCTGGTCAATGCGGGTTCGCTGGCGCCGGGTGACACCATTTACGAGGGCCGCAAGGTTCAATTCAAGCCAATGCCTCAATTCGCGCCGGAGCACTTCCGCACCCTGCGCGCCAAGAGCCTGGGCAAGTACAAGCAGTTCCGCAAGGCTGTCGACCAGCTCGATGCCGAGGGCGTGGTGCAGATTCTGCGCAACGATGCCCGCGGCGATGCCGCCCCGGTCATGGCCGCGGTCGGACCGATGCAGTTCGAGGTGATGATGGCGCGCATGGAAAACGAGTACAACGTCGAGACCATCGCAGATCCCATCCCCTACTCCGTCGCCCGCCGCACGGACGAAGAGACCGCGCCGGAGCTTGCAAAGCAACGCGGCGTGGAGATCTTCACGCGTTCCGACGGCGCCCTCATCGCCCTCTTCGGCGACAAGTGGAAGCTGTCATTCATTGAGAAGGAGCACCCGGAGTTCACGCTCGAGACGCTGGTCGCTGACTAAAGTTCTCGGTTGCACACAGCGGCAGCGCCAATAACAACCCAATAGAGATAAGGAGATTTCACCAACATTGAGCCAAACGGTTGAGCTTCCTCCGCAACCAAGTGCATGGCAGCTTTTTACTGCCTTCCACTCCCGTGCGCAGAGATGGCCAGGTGCCCTCCGCGCAGCACTCGCGCTATTCCTGCCGGGTGCCGTGGCACTTCTCACCGGCCATGGCTCGGAGATGCTCCTTATCGCCGCTGGTGGTTGCGTGGTCATCTATGGCGAAGGCCACCCCTACCGCAGTCGCCTGCGCGTGATGGCCATCGCCGGACTATGCCTGGTCGCCGGCGTTATGTCCGGCAGTTTTGTTGGCTCAGTGGTCCACAGTGAGATCGCTTCCGGCGACAGTAATCTATGGCTGCTGCTCATCGCGCTTTTTACCACGACGCTGGCTACCGCCGGCGCCTTTATCCAAAACGCACTGCGCCTGCCACCACCAGGTTCATTCTTCATTGTGATGGTCTCAGGCGGTACCACAATGGTCGCCCGCCTTGGCTTCAACCCGGTTGAAACCGCCATGTGGGCTACCGTTGGTGTGCTTTCGGCGATAGTCATCGGCATGGCACCACGGTTGTGGAATCCGCACGGCCCCGAGATGGCGGCCGTCCAATCCCTTGAATCAGCCATCGAGGCGATGGAAAAATCAGACTCGACATCGTTCGCCGTTCATCACCAGGCGCAAACTGCACTCACCGACGCATGGGAATCGCTTGCCGACGCAGGCATCATCCGTGGCAGCAAAATCGTCAAGCCCTCCCATACGGAACTGGTCAACCGTGTCATCGCTGCTCATCAGCGACTGATTGCTATCCGCGGCCGCTTGGGCGTGCACGGCAGCGCTGTGGACATCGTGGACACACCTAACCTTATCGACGAGACACAGACAACCATTCCACTCGCTCGGCCAAGCGTAAGCTACCGAGTCTTCCGCTCTTTCGAGCGCTATTCTCACGCGTCGATGACTGCGACAAAGGTGGCTATTACTGGCGGCTTAGCTGGTCTCATCAGCGTGCTAGTCGGTCTTGACCGGCCTGACTGGGCGGTGGTCAGCGCATTGATGACTCTACAGTGGGGCCCCGACCGCACCGCCGGTTCGATTCGAGGAATTCACCGCATGGTGGGCTCGATTATCGGCATTTTCCTCTATGCGCTGCTCTTTTCCTTTGGCCTGGACAGCTGGACGCTACTTATCGCGCTTGCAGCCTGCCAATTCGGCGCGGAGATTCTCGTGGTGAAGAACTATGCGCTGACGACGATCGTCACCACTCCGCTGGCGCTGCTGCTGGGCGGAAATGTCGCTGGCGAGCTCGCACCGATTGTGACCGATCGTGTTTTGGAAGTCGGTATCGCCTGCGCGCTGGCTCTCGCTGTCCTGCACTTCTGGCCGACCGAGAGCATTGAGAAGCACTACCTGCGTCATATTCCGCGCTGCTATCGACAGATGGGTGCTCTTCTCGGCGCGCTGCTAACCGGCACTCCGAATCAGGCACTCGATATTCGTCGCGATCTCCAGTACGAGCTGCTCAGCGAGCGCCAGGCCATCTCGTCTCTGGCCACCAACGACCCCAAAATCGCCGCTCCGCACTGGGATGGGCATCGTCGCATTCGCACGGCCGGTTACTTGCTGTTGGACTACTGCCGTACGCATCCAGATATTAGGCCTTCTCACGAAGAGATTTCCAAGCTCGCCGAAGTGGTTCAGGCAGCTAAGTCCGAGGAATACTAGTCCTCCGGCAGCGGAGGCTCCTTGCGTAGGTCGCGGGCGGTTGCCCGGCGTACCTCGCGCGGTTCCTCCTCCGAGCCCCGCGAACGGAACTTGGCCGCGATGTCCTTCAACGAAGACGACAGTGGCGGCAGCTTCTCCAGCGCGTCACGGCCCGCGTCCCACGCGTCGGTAGCAATGTTTTCCGCTTTCCGACGGAACTTGCGGACCTTCTCCTCACGCTGACGCTTAGTCTCTGCCGCGTCATTTTGCCGCTCGCGCTCACGCTCAAAGGCGGCGACATCGCGGGCCTCCGCGTCGGAAAGCCTCTTTGAAGCGTGTGCCGCGGCGTCCCACGATTCCTCCAGCGACTCCGCGAGGTGCAACATGGCATCGATGCGCTTTTCAACTTCGCGCAACTTCTCGCGGTAGCCCCGTTGAATGTCGTAGCGGCGCATGATGCGGCGGGCACGAGTGGCCTCATTGCGCCAGGTGATGATTGCGCCCTCAGAAATCGACTCATCGACGACGAAACGCATCGTCCACGGGTCGACATCAGCGCTGGCCAGATTGTTGCGTACCCGCTCCTCGCGGTCGAGGACGTCCTGCACGAGACTGCGGGCACGCTCTTCGGCTTGATGGGCGCGGTTGGTACGGGAGTTATCTGGTCGGAAGCTCACCTGGACTATCCTACCGCTCGGCTGCTGCCAAAGCCGGTACTTGGTCGGTCTCGGAGCTCTTCTGCTGGTTATTGTCGTGCTGGTGCTCGAGTCGAACCCAGGAGACAAAGCCCCAAATAACGAAGCATCCGTAGAAGAGGTACAGCGCTGCTGACGGGTAGTAGCCACCCTTGAGCAGCAACGGCACTCCCACGGCGTCAACGGCAATCCAGATCAGCCAGAATTCGTTCCAGCCGCGGGCCATGCCCCAGGTCGCTAGCATCGAACCGACGAAAATCCAGGCATCGGCCCATGGCCCCCACGAGCCCAGCATCTCAAAGACATTGGCACAGATCACTGTGGCGAAGATAGCCACGGCAATCATCCCAATGCGTTCCGTTGCCGTCGCCCACCGCGGCTCAATTGCGACCTCATCACCGCTCTGATTGCGGCTCTTGACCCAGCTGAACCACCCGTAGAGACTGACGACGATAAACATGACCTGACGCCCAGCCTGGCCATAGAGATCAAGATTTTGCGGCGTGTGGAAAACTCCGCCGAGGAAGACGGTAAACAGCAAGGCATTTCCGATAATGCCGACCGGCCAGGCCCATACCTTGCGTTTCATACCTAGGAAGGCACACGCGAGGCCAAAGAGGTTACCAACAATTTCTCGAATTAAGATTGGTGCTCCCGCCACACTGAGCTGTGCAGTGAGGAAACCCACCAAAAAATCCGACACGTATTCCACGAATTATTCAACTCCTTCTCTTTCATCCGGACTATGACCGTCGGTTTCGGATTCCAACCGAAATCTGCTTGTCCCCTACCTGATGACCCTTCTGGCCACAGGTAGGGCGCTCGTGGACTTGTCTGCGTCAGCCGCAGCTTCACCACCGGTGAGGAATTTCACCTCGCCCTGAGAATGCGAGTTCAACGTTAGCACTGTCGCCTTGTGCGCATGTGCATTTTATTCAATGAGGATCTAATACAGTCCCGACATATTTACGAATCTATAATGCGTAGTATGAGCCAAAAGCCCCGCCAGCCACGTCCTTCCCGCCCCGCCCGCTGCTCCCACCACAAGCGCTCCGCTGGCTGGGTTCCGGACCAGCACGGCGCTTGGTTCATGGTCACCATTCCCCCGCTGACTGCACTCGCGCTCAACCCCACATGGACAGGCCTTGCCGTAACCGCGACGTGGCTGCTCGGCTACTTCGCATTTTTCGCCGTCAGCGTCTGGCTCCGCTCTCGTCGCCAACGCCGCCATCTGGCACCCGCCGCCACATACACCGCGCTCACCGCCGTCGCTGGCTGCATCACTCTGCTTGCCGACGTTTCCCTTCTCACCTGGGTCGCCCTCATCGCCCCTCTTGCCGCTATCGCTATTTGGGAGACCTACCAGCGCCGACCGCGCTCACTTCTCTCTGGTGTCTCCACTGTTCTAGCCGCCAGCCTCATGGTGCCCATTATCGCCGGGCCAACCCCGAAAGCCTGGGCAATTGCGGCTATCTACGCTGGATATTTCGTCGGCACCGTGCCCTATGTGAAAACAATGATTCGCAAACGCGGCAGCCGACAGTGGCTCATTGGCTCGGTCACCTACCACGCCCTCATTACCGCTGCGGCCATCATCGGGTGGATCCTGCTCCGCGACCGGAATCTCATCAGCATCGGTGTGCCCATTGTCACCATTGGGCTTCTCATCAGGTCTTTTGCCATGCCAATCTCCGGTGCTCGCCGCGCTAAGCCGTGGACACCCAAACAGGTCGGAATTCTCGATGCTGTCTTTGGGCTCGCCGTGGTCCTGGCCGCATGGTAAAAACAACGGCGGGGATAAACTTTGGGGAATTTTGGGGAGGGGACGAAGTCTATGACTTCCACCAAACACGCAGTCACTCACGCAGTTTCCGTCTCAGACTTGGCGGTTAGCCTGAACTCGCGGCAGGCACCACAGTCGGGCTGGCGCAGCTGGGTTCATAAGGCTACCTGGGGCGCAATTTCGCCGCGGGAATCATCGTCGGCACGCAAGCAACGCGAGCTGATAGAGCGGGTGCGACAGCCTATCTACGGTGACTACAACATCGCTGTTGTCAGCGTGAAAGGTGGCGTCGGCAAGACGTCGACAACCATGTGCCTGGGCGCCACGCTTGCAAGCCTGCGCAGTGACCGAATCGTCGCAATCGACGCGAATCCGGACTTTGGCACCCTCGGCGCACGCGTCACCGCGGCCAATCCCGCATCAATTCGCGATCTGCTCCGAGCCCCGGATACGGACAAATATGCGCAGGTCCGCGCGTACACATCTCACACTCCATCGCGCCTGGAGGTTGTCGGCAGCGACCAAAACCCGACATCGACGATCGCGCTTTCCGACGGTGAATACTGCGCAGCCCTCGACATCCTTCGGCGTCATTACAATGTGAGCCTGACTGATTGTGGTACCGGCCTGACGCAGCCCATCGCCGCTTCGATTCTTTCTGCGGCCAATTGCCTGGTGCTGGTCACCACGCCCGCACTGGACGGCGTGAAAAGCGCCTGGACGACGTTGGATTGGCTTTCAGCGCACGGCTTCGAACGGCTGGTTTCTACCACTGTCGTGGTGGTCAACGAGCTAAATAAACAGGGGCTGTCCACAGAGACCGTGCACGAACTATTTGCCCAGCGCTGCCGCGCAGTGCAGGTCATCCCCTATGACCCGCACATTGCGAATGGCGCGAATATCGAGCTGGACAATCTCCAGCCCGCCACTACCCAGAGCTATCTCGAATTGGCGGCCATGATTGCCGATGACTTCGCGCCGACTACGGGCCGTCACAGTTTTGTTTAGCTCAGGTGCTGACGAATCCCCTCGACATCGACCTCCTGAACGGAGGCGGGCTTGAAGGTGGCGTCGCGGTCCTTGTCCACCAAAACCGCCCGCACGCCTTCGGCAAAATTGGGGTGCTGACGCATGTAAGCGCCGAGCTTCATCTCCCGGTTCAGAGCCTCCTGCAGCGTAACCCCCGGACCCGCGTTCGCTGCATAGAGCTCCGCTGCCGCCACGAGACTCTCCGGGTTGGCGGGTGCCAGCAGATCGCGGAAGGTCTCCACTGTTGACGACGCACAGGAGCCAGCCTCAGCGGCTTCGTTGAGAGCACGCTCAATCTCCAACCAGCTATCAGCGCCGAAGCAGGCCTCGATGCAATCGCTCCACTCGGCCAGCTGCGGCTCACCGAGCAGCTCACGAGCCTCAGCCGAGTCCACATCGAGCGCATACTCCGCAAGCGCCGAATCAATTCCGTCTCGGTCCAGTGCCGCGACGAACTCGTCCAGTTGCGCGGATGGCACCGCATGCGTTGCCCATCCAGCCCACAGCATGTCCGCCGCAGTTAGGCGGTAACCGGTCAGTCCTGCAAACCGAGCAATCGCGGGCGAGGGTCCGCCCAACTGAGTGTTCACATGCTGCGAAAAATAGGTAATGCCCACATCGGGAACAAAGCCGATTGCCATTTCTGGCATGGAGGCGCTGGCTCGCTCAGTCACGATTCGGTGGGAGCCGTGCATGGAAACTCCCAGGCCACCCCCCATAGCGATGCCATCAATAATCGCGATATATGGTTTGGACTGCGCAAATTCCGCAATCATCGCGTTCATCTCGTACTCGTCCCGGAAGAACTTCTCCCCCTGCTCCGGAACACCATCGAGCACAGCCTGCCGAACTGCGCGCACGTCACCACCGGCACAAAACGCCTTGGGGTGACCGGATGAAACAACAATGTGATCCACCGAGTCGTCGTCACGCCATGCGCGGAGCCCCTCGACGACCTCGGTGACCATATCTAAATCGAGTGAATTAAGTGCCTTCGGCCTGTTCAACCGAAGGTGACCAGATCGCCCGTGGACTTCTCGCAGCACCTTTGGCTCATCAACCTCGGTGCGTGCCGTGCCAGAACCGTTATCAGTAGCAGTCATGCCACCCAGTGTGACACAGATAACTATCTATGGAAAGGCTCTGGCTTGATGGAACGACTGACGGCCGCGAGAACTGCCTAAACAAAGAAGCTACTTCTTCTTGCTCTTCTTGCCCTTCTTGTGCTTCTTGCCCTTCTTATCGGACTTGCCTGCACCCTTCACACGGTCAGCTTCGAGCTTCGCGGCAACGTCCGGCACATAGCGGAATTCAGTACGCGGCGGACGCTCGTAGCTCCCCTCAGACTCCGGACGCTCCGGAATTTCCGGAACATCCCGCTGAATGTGCTCGTACGGAATGGTGGTCAGCAGGTGGTTGATGACATTGATACGCGAGCGCTTCTTGTCCTCGGACTCAACCGTGAACCACGGTGCGGACGGGATATCAGTGTGGATGAACATCTCATCCTTAGCGCGGGAGTAGTCCTCCCAGCGAGTGATGGACTCCAGGTCCATCGGCGAGAGCTTCCAGCGGCGCAGCGGATCTTCACGACGGGACTTGAAGCGAGCAACCTGCTCCTCGTCCGACACGGAGAACCAGTATTTGCGCAGGATAATGCCGTCTTCAACCAGCAGACGCTCGAAGATTGGAGCCTGGTGCAGGAAGCGACGGTACTCCTGCGAGGTACAGAAGCCCATGACGCGCTCAACGCCGGCGCGGTTGTACCAGGAGCGGTCGAAAATCACGATTTCGCCGGCAGTCGGCAGCTTTTCGACATAACGCTGGAAGTACCACTGACCCTGCTCACGGCTCGTCGGAGCCGGCAGAGCCTCAATGCGACAGGTACGGGGATTCAGGTACTGCGTGATGCGCTTAATGGCCGACCCCTTGCCGGCGGCGTCACGACCCTCCATCACGATGACAATTCGGGCACCGGTTTCTACCACCCACTGCTGCATTTCGACGAGCTCTGCCTGGAGCTTTTTGAGCTCGGCCTCATAAGCCTTCTTGTCGAGCTTCGGTGGGCGCTGGACGTCGTCATTATTCATAGTCCTCAGCTTACCTGGCACCCTGCCCTGACCCTATTCACCGGGTTTAACCGAGGGGTCTAATCGCAAACCTAATTGGAGCCCTAGTCACGCGAGTAAAAACGCAGCGTGACCTGCGCAACAAGCCCAGCAAAGACCATGCCGATAATGACCACGATTGGCGCCACCACACCAATATCGCCGTTGGTCAGCGGCGCCAGAAGCTGTGCCTTGTACAGGTTACTCAGCGCCGGATCGATGACCGTCGCCTTACCCAGGAACAGCGCACCGATGGCCAGCAGACCACCAATCAGCGACGCAATCACCGCCTCGAGGACGAACGGCGCCTGTGTGAACCAGCGGCTGGCACCGACCATGCGCATAATCTCAACTTCCTTACGACGCGAGAACGCCGCAATCTGGACCATGTTCGCAATCAGGAACACAGCGGCAACGGCCTGCACCGCCGCCAGCAGGAAGGTCGCATTTCGCACCGAGTCCAGGTTCTGAGCTGCAGTACCGATCTCTTCATGCTGGTCAGTAACGTGGTCGACCTGTGGCAGCTCCCGAATCGGATCCAGCGGGCTGACATCGGTCGGGTCGCTCAGACGCACCATCACGACAGCAGGCAGCGACTCCGGCGTCGCATTTTCTACGAGCACGGGGTCGCTATCCTTAAACATCTCCACGAAGTGGTCAAAGTTTTGCTGACGATTTCGGAAGGTCACCGAATCAACGCCGTCAGTCTCTTCAAGCTTGCCGACGACCTCAGCACACTCCGGCGAGGAGCAAGTTTGGTCCTCGGCGGAGATTTGTTCATTCAGTTCGATCTGCACTTCTACGCGATCGAGATAGAGATCCTTCGTGCGGCTGGTCTGCTCAGTAACCAGGATGCCGGTCGCAAGCAGCGCCAACGACACCGCGGTCGTAATAATCATCGCGATGGTCATCGTGATGTTTCGGCCCAAGGAGGAGAAAGCCTCACCGAGGACAAAGCGAGTCTTCATAGGTCAGTAATACCTTTCGAATGAGTTCTTCTACCGATGGACTGTCTGTTAATTGTTCAGGCCGTAAACACCCGTGGCGTCGTCACGCACGAGACGCCCCAGCTCCAGCTCCAACACGCGGCGACGCATGGAGTCGACGGCATCGTTGTCGTGAGTCGACACGATAACGGTCGTCCCCATGCGATTGATGCGGTCAAGCAAGAGCATGATGTCACCGGAAGTGCTTGGGTCGAGGTTGCCGGTGGGCTCGTCGGCAAGCAAGATGAGCGGGCGGTTGACGAAGGCGCGAGCAATGGCAACGCGCTGCTGCTCACCACCCGACAACTCGTGCGGGTAGCGATTTTCCTTGCCCGAGAGCCCGACCATTTCAAGCGTTTCCGGAACAGCTTTGTCGATTTTCGCCTTCGGCTTGCCAATAACCTGCAATGCGAACGCGACATTTTCGTACACGGTCTTCTTTTGCAGCAGGCGGAAGTCCTGGAAGACGTACCCCACCTTTTGACGCAATTTCGGGATGTTGCGGCGAGAGATCTTAGTCAAATCCTGGTCTGCAACCGTCAGTTTTCCTGAATCCACTTTCTCTTCACGCACCATAAGGCGCAGGAATGTCGACTTACCAGAGCCCGACGGTCCAATAAGAAAGACAAACTCACCTTTATCTATGTGGACTGAAACATCGTCGAGAGCTGGTCGGCTAGAAGTCGAGTAGGACTTGGTAACCCCGTCGAAAGTGATCATAGATAGACACTCTAATCACTTAAGCCACTCAAGTCACTCTGGAATGCGTGGAATTGGGCGCCGGAATAGCGAGGCTGCGGAGCTAGGTGACATTGCCCCCCCCCAGAGCGCGCGACCACACAGAAGTGCACGCTACGACAGTATTCGAAAGAATTTTCTCAAGAATCTCTACCCCCCTTTACTTCGCCTACATGTTCGATTAAAATGAGCGATGAAAGATTAAACGCGAGGATTAAAAACACCAAATAACGTCGCCGAGCTGCTTAAAGCTCGGAAAACTGACACTCAGAGTTAGTCGAAAATATTTTCCCTACCTCTTCCTTATTTCAACATTTCAACATCCAGGCCTTATCTTTCAGGGGGATTCAACAATGGCCAGCGGGGAACATATACCACGGAAACGCACTTACGCTGCGGCGATGGAAGCAACAGCGCCACGCTTTCACCATGAGATTTCTCAAACAGCACCAGCACGTCTTGGAATTGGCCGTAATCGAGCTGATCTGCAGCTTGCCCTTGCTTGTGTTCCGTCTTCTTCAACAAAAGATGTCGAAGATTACATCGCCAAAATCGCTCCAGCTCTTGGCATGTCGCGCGGGAGAACACTCCAGTACATCGATATCGGGATGCAGCTAGAGCGGCTCCCGCGGTTGAAAGAGCTTCTGCTCAAACGCGCACAGCTACCGCTTCCCCACATGCGGGTCATTGCCACAGCCCTCCTCCCCTTGGATGACGCCTCTACTGTGAAATATTTCGAAGACCATCTCCTCGAACTGATCACGCCGCGAGTCGATGGTGAAGTTCTTCGCGGGGTTCGGAGTCTTCAACAGAATATTCAGCGATTTATTAATGAAGTCAGCCCGCTATTGCGCCCTAAAAATGAGTACGACCCGCCGATTACTTCGTTTCAAAAAGGCATCGAGCAAAAAGCTGGCGAATCTATAAAGTTCGAGTTAAAGGACAACCTCACTGAAGTCACCATGGAACTGATGCCTGAGCGGGCAATTGAGTTTCAGAAGGTCTTGGAAGAAATTACCGCTGATCAGGACTGCGACTTCGTCGAGGCTTTTTCACACCTTCTGCACGGGACTGCTCAGGTCACCGCCACGTTGAATCTGTACTGCCCACTTACTCAAGACAAGCCACAGGAGGCATGGATCGGCGGTCTGGGGTGGATCAACAAAATCGCCACTGAATCCTGGATCGATCGAGTCACTAGCATCCGGCTACTAGCGGACGAGAAAACGGAAAAGTACTCGCCAACAGAGCGACAGCGTACTTACGTCCAAGGTAGAGACGGCACCTGCCGCTTTCCCGGATGCGATGTCGATGCAACGAAGTGCGACATCGACCACATTCAGCCGTATAACCACGAGAATCCCGAAGAAGGTGGCCAAACCGAAACGCCCAACCTCCATTGCCTATGCCGCCGGCACCACAATCTAAAAACGGCCGGTCTTTGGAATGTCGTGCGCGATATCGACGGCGTGGAGTACTGGACCTCCGCCACTGATCAAAGCACCGAAAAAGCTGCGCTTATCAGTACAGAAACAGGACCGCTCTCCGGCCACGGTCGCTACTCTTTCGACCTGCGCAAGACAAAGAAAGCACAGACACTCAAGGAATACAACGAGCAGAGGTTGGAACACCTCCGCGAATCACAGGAGCTGACAAATCAGGCTCGCGAAGAACTGGGAATGAACAAAAACGAGAGAAACGGAGAAGCCGACGAGCCCACCACACCGGAAACACCCAAGGCACCGGAAGCGCCCGAAGACGAACCGCCCTTCTAGCACTACTCCCCTTCGGACTGCTGGGCCATGCGCCAGCGAATACCGGCCTCGATGAACCCGTCGAGGTCCCCGTCGAGGACCGACTGTGGGTTGTTGACTTCGTATTCGGTACGCAGATCCTTCACCATCTGGTACGGGTGCAGCACATAAGAGCGCATCTGGTTACCCCACGAGGCATTACCACCGGCGCCAAGGGCGTCCAGCTCCGCGCGCTCTTCCTGGCGCTTCTTCTCCAGCAACTTCGCTTGCAGAACGCGCATGGCAGATGCCTTGTTTTGGTGCTGCGACTTCTCGTTCTGACAGGTCACCACTATGCCGGTTGGGACGTGTGTAAGCCGGACCGCGGAGTCCGTGGTGTTCACCGACTGTCCGCCTGGGCCGGAGGAGCGGTAGACGTCGATACGCAAATCTGACTCGGGGATGTCGATGTGATCTGTTTCCTCGACGACCGGCAGCACCTCTACCTCGGCGAAGGAAGTCTGGCGGCGCCCCTGGTTATCAAAAGGACTGATGCGAACCAGACGGTGTGCGCCCTGCTCGACCGAGAGGGTGCCGTACATGTACTCGCCATGAACGACGAAAGTAGCAGACTTTATACCGGCCTCTTCAGCGTAGGACATGTCGTAAACCTCGACCTTATGCCCATGCTTGTCGGCCCAGCGCAGGTACATGCGCATGAGCATCTCGGCCCAGTCGGCGGCATCTACGCCACCGGCACCGGAGCGGATGTTGATGACCGCCTCGCGCTCGTCGTAAGGCCCCGAAAGCATGGTCGTGACCTCGAGCGACTCGATGTCGGCACGCAGCTCAGCGCGTTCGGCATCGGCCATTTCAACGGCATCAGGGTCACCCTCCTCTTCCGCGAGTTCGTACATCACGGAGAGATCATCGAGTCGCCCACGCAGGGAGTCAATCTTTTTTTTCTTCGCCTGTGCCTGCGACAGTGCGCTGGTTACCTGCTGCGCGTGGTCGGGGTCGTCCCACAGCGACGGGTCCGCGGCCTGGGCTTCCAACTCCCTGATCCGGTCGGAAAGCTCGTCGACATCGACCACCTTCTCAATGGTGGTCAGCGTCGCGTCGAGTTCTTTGAGGTCAGCATTCAGATCCGGGTTCACGGGTACTACCTTAGCTATACCGCCTGTTTCGGTGCACAATAGGACGTATGTCTGAATCCACCGCCAGCCAAGATTCCAGCCAAGACCCGCACCAAGATTCCAGCCAAGACCTAGAACTCTTTCTCTCCCAAGTTTCCGAGTCGATTGTGGCATCGGATACCAGTGTTGCGGTTGCCATCGTGAAGCGTGCCGCTGCCATTGCTGCTCGCATGCGCGACGAAGGCCTGGTCACGGAGTACAAGACATCGATTTCCGACGTCGTCACCGCGGCCGACCGCGCAGCGGAGAAGTTCGTCGTCGAGGCCTTGGCCGCGCTCCGCCCGGAGGACGGCATTCTTGGCGAGGAAGGGTCGGCGAAGGAATCCCAATCGGGTCGCACGTGGGTGATTGATCCCGTCGATGGCACCTACAACTTCACCACTGGTTCGGACTACTGGTGCAGCGCATTGGCGCTGGTTATGGGCGATGCGAACGATCCGGACGAGGTCATCCTCGGCGCGGTGCACCGCCCGGCGACGGGCGAAAGCTGGATTGGTGGCCCCAGTCTCCCGACCACTCGTATCAACATTGACGGCACTGTTGACGATCTCCGGGTCACTGACCACCCGCTTTCGGAAGTCTGCGCAGCGACCTACCTCCACACCACAGTGGTGAGCTCGAGCGGGGAATCCGAGGTCACAGCCACAAAGTCCTGGCTGGATGCAGTGTCCCGCAGCGCTACCTGGCGCATTCTGGGCTCAGCGTCAGTAGATATGGCCGGCGTGGCCGACGGTCGCATCGGCGTATGGTTCCAGCGCGACGTCGCGGCTTGGGACTGGCTGCCTGGATATGCACTTATTACGGGCGCAGGCGGCGAAGGCACGTCGGTGGGGCGCTGGAAGCTCGCGGGCTCAAGCGGCCAGGTCGCAGAGTTACGTGAGGTTCTGCGCTAGAATTTCGGCCATGACCACCTCTTACTCCGAAGATCTCGCCCTCGCACTCTCGCTTGCCGACGCAGCCGATGACCTAACGATGTCCCGCTTCGAGGCGGCCAATCTAGTCGTCGAGTCCAAGCCCGACCTCACACCGGTCTCCGATGCCGACATCGCGTGCGAAAAGCTGCTCCGCGAGATTCTGTCGGACAAGCGCCCGAGCGATGAGGTCCTCGGCGAAGAATTCGGTGGCGAAGCTGTGTTTGAGGGCCGTCAGTGGGTCATCGACCCCATCGACGGCACGAAGAACTTCGTGCGCAATGTCCCGGTCTGGGCCACCTTGATTGCCCTGTTGGAAGACGGCAAGCCGGTTGTCGGCGTGGTTTCCGCCCCTGCGCTGGGACGTCGCTGGTGGGCGTCCAAGGGCGACGGCGCATTCAAGCGCGTGCAGGTCGGCGGCCGGGAGGCCACCGAGCGCTGCATTGAAGTCTCGAAGGTAGCAGATGTCGCGGACTGCTCAATCTCCAATTCTTCGCTCACAGGTTGGGCCGAGCGCGATTTGCGCGACAACTTCATCGGTCTCACCGATGACGCCTGGCGCCTGCGTGGCTATGGCGACTTCTTCTCCTACTGCCTGGTAGCGGAGGGTGCGGTCGATGTCGCCGCCGAGCCGGAAGTTTCCCTGTGGGACCTGGCAGCTCTTGCGATTCTGGTGGAGGAAGCTGGCGGCCGCTTCACTTCTCTAGCGGGTGTCAACGGGCCGCACGGCGGGGACGCGGTTGCGACGAATGGGTTGCTTCACGACGCCGTCGTCAAGCGCCTGAATAGGTAAGCAGGGTTTTCCAACCTATCGCAATTTGCGACGAGCGGCTCACTATCTCCCGTCCGCGTGACCGATATCCAGGATACGTCGCAGCTCAGCAAATACCTCAGGGCGTACCTCATGGGTTACTACCCGTCCACTCTTAGATCTAGTTAGCAGCCCGGCATCCGCCATGGTCTTTAAATGATGCGACACCGTAGGCTGACTAAGCCCAGAAACAGCGGCCAGCTCCCCCACGGTCATCGGGCTACAGCCAGCGGCAGCGAGCTGAGACAAAATTTGCAGGCGCGCCGGTTGCGCCAGCGCTTTGAAGAGCGTTGCCGCAGCCTGCGCTTCCGCCGCGTCGAGAGGCCGACCGCCAAGTGCACAGCATTCTGAGATTTCGTCCATACCTGTTGAGGCTACACGGCCTCCCCTCTAAATATATTGACAATCATCGATATATTGGTTACACAGGAAACTATGACACAGACTACAAAGTCACTCAGCTTCCTAGATCGCTTCTTGCCGCTATGGATTGCAGCTGCAATGGCAATTGGCCTCATTCTGGGCAAAATTGCACCGTCACTTGTGAACTGGCTGGCAGAGGCAAAAATTGCGACAATTTCCGTACCAATCGCCATCGGCTTGCTGGTCATGATGTACCCACCGCTCGCAAAGGTTCGATACGACAAAACGGGCAAAATTTTGACATCCAGGAAGCTGATGGGCATCACAGTCTTCCTCAATTGGATTCTCGGCCCCGCACTGATGTTCACCCTTGCCTGGATATTCCTCAGTGATAGTCCAGAACTGCGCACTGGCGTGATCATCGTCGGTCTCGCCCGCTGCATTGCAATGGTTTTGGTCTGGAACGACCTATCTTGCGGCGATACTGAAGTCGCTGCCGTACTGGTGGCCGTAAACTCGCTATTTCAAATTCTCATGTTCGGCGCTCTAGGGTGGTTCTACCTGCAGATTCTGCCCTCCTGGTTGGGACTGGAAACCACTTCCGCCACCTTTTCTTTTTGGGCAATCGCACTATCCGTAGTGGTATTCCTCGGTATTCCGCTTCTAGCTGGCGCAGCATCACGCATAATTGGTGAACGCACCCGTGGTCGCGACTGGTATGAAAATGAGTACTTGCCCAAAATCTCACCATTGGCGCTTGCCGGCCTTCTATACACAATCGTGTTGCTCTTTGCGCTTCAGTCACAGCAGATTCTTGAGAATCCCTGGACCGTTGCAAAAGTGGCGCTACCACTAGTGATCTACTTCCTCGCCATGTTCGCAATCGCTCTCACTTCGGCCAAGACCGCGGGCATGAACTACGCAACCTCCGCATCGATTGCCTTTACGGCTGCCGGAAATAACTTCGAGTTGGCAATTGCGGTTGCAATTGGCACCTTCGGCCCATTATCCCAGCAGGCACTTGCGGGAACGATTGGACCACTCATTGAAGTACCCGTGCTCGTCGCACTTGTCTACGTCACCCGCTGGCTTGGTCCACGCCTTTTCCCCAATGACCTCTCCGTACCGGACAGACTATAGAAAAAAGGGCTCTGAAGTGAAGAAAATCCCGAAGGTACTTTTCATCTGCGTGGCAAATGCCGGTAAATCCCAGATGGCCGAGGCCATTGCGCGTGCAAAATATGCCACGCAGTTCATCGCCCTTTCAGCAGGAACGAACCCCAAAACTACTACCAATGCGCTTGCAGCCAAATCAGTTGCAAAAATCGGCGCCTCTATGGACGGTGTATCACCAAAACCCATTGACCCCACGATTCTCCGAACTGCAGATCGTATTGTCATCATCGGCGATGCCGCTCATGTAGAGCTCCCCTCGGACGCTCATGGCTCACTCGAGCGTTGGCTTACTGACGAGCCTTCAAAACGAGGCATCGAAGGAGAAGTGCGCATGAATCTGATTCGCGATGACCTCGAGCGCCGTATCGACAAGTTAGCTGTCGAACTCCGTTCCACTAAGAATTCCTAAGCGGCAGAATCCAACAAAAGCCTCCTTATCGCCAGCGTAAGCCACACGACTGCGCCGACGCCTGCGATGAGACCGAGGAGCAGGAATATCAGACCGACTCCCCAAAGCCCGGTGATGTCGTCAGTGCCGGCGATGATGCTCCAGCACAGGGCATAGCCAGCGACAGCTGCCCACCAGATGGGTAATAGATTCAGAGTTGGGGCGGGTACGCGCATCATGACAGAGACGGTGAGGACTACCATCGCGAAGCCGCTGCAGAAGACCTGCCACGGCGAGTAGTCGTATTCGCCCTCGAGCGTCCATGCGAGCGTACAAAAGCAGATTAAGAATGCGGCGACAAAGACGAAAACCGTGTGCCCATATGCGATGCGCTCGCCGGACTTTTTGGCCAGCCACGCGGTACCCACCCACGCGAGAGCGGTGGGGATGGCAATAATCAACAGGTACGCGAGGAAGACTCCTGGCACCTCAGCCCAGGTGAAACTCGTCAGCATCGATGTCATGCCACCAGGCTACGCCTGCCTCTTAGCTTTTGAGCGCGCTAGTTTCCCAGTAAAAACACAGACGAAACACTGCGTTTTACACATGCTCACTTAATGTATTGCCAGATTCAGCTGCTACAACTAGAAAGTCGTTTTCAATACGCCGTTTGTAGAGAATGCTTTTACCAAAGAGCGCTTCTCTATAAGTAGTAGTAAAGGAGAAATCTGGGGTGAATAAACCTTCACGAATTGTGGGGCTAGACATAGCGCGCTCACTCGCCATCATCGGCATGATTATTGTCCATATGGCCTCACTACTTTGGAGTACAAAGGTTGTGCTCTCTGGCCTACCGTCATCGCTGTTCGCCATCATCGCCGGCGCCACAATGATGATCATCGGCCGTAACTACAGCAGCACTACTTTCTTGCGTCTGATCACTCGCGGCGCCCTGATTATTCTCATCGGCCTGGCACTATTGCCGGTCGGTGGAGAAATTCAGGTGGTCCTCGTCATCATGGGCCTGGTCATGATGCTGGTTTCCTGGATGCCAGCGCTCGGAACCTGGTGGCGGGCCGGCTTCTTCGCCGCCGCAACCATCGCCGCCACAATCAAGTACGCACCCATGACACTGCCGCAGATTTACCCGCTACTGGCGTGGATCGCATATTTCATCGGCGGCATGCTGCTTTACGACGTCTACTTACGCGGTCGCCTGCAAAGCACTTCCACCTCCGAGACCAGCGCTAATGCTCGGTTGAGTTGGGTCGTCACCGCTGTCAGTGTTGTCATCACGGCCGTCGGCATGTACTACCGGTTTGATCCTGAGATTGCTGGCTGGCTCCGCTTTACCGGACACACTGGCGTTTTCGGAGAAATCATTCTCTCCGTCGCCGTCGCCGCCATTGTGCTGCATTTGTGCCTGTTCGTAGGCGACCGCTTCCCGACCGCGTTTTACCCATTCGCGGCTATGGGAACAATGTCACTGACTATCTACATCCTGCACGTTCTCACCGCGTTTTATTGGCAGCAGAATGTGGCATTGCATTCCACGTTGTCCGCAGCAGGTTTCATCGTATTCTTCCTCGTCATCGCAAGTCTCTGGAAGAAGTTTGTGGGACAGGGCCCTGCTGAAAAGCTCGTTGCCACCACAATCAAGGCCATTGTTCCTTCTGGGAAAGGGAAATAACCGTGAAGAAAACATCTTTTTCCATCGCAGCAATTGTTAGCAGCACCCTGCTTCTATCTGCGACTCCAGCTCTTGCATTGGAAAACGGCGAACCCGCACCCGCAAATGCTGAAAGCAGTTCTGTGGCCGCGCTGAAGATTGGCAAAGTTGGCAATTTCGGTGACTGCACCGGAACGCTGGTTGCCGAGCAGTGGGTGCTCACTGCACGCCACTGCCTGGAGTCTGTGAACAACGAAGGGACCCAGGCCCGTATCGGCGGGAAGGTCTACGATGCCGATTCCTGGGCGCTGTCTCCAATGTCTGATGCAGGATTGCTTCACCTGACCCAAAAGGTCACTGATGCAACCCCTGCGAAGGTCTCCCGCGATATCCCCACACCTGGGCAGACGGGAACTCTCTACGGCTGGAGCAGCAGCTCGTCCATGGCACGATCTGGACAGCTCCCGATGACCAAGATGGTTGTCAATGAGCTGCTGGGCGGAGGCCCCACTGAAGGAACTCCAGGTGAGGTCGCGCCTGGTGGAGCTACTCCAGGTGAATCTGTTCCGGGCGAAGCTGTTCCGGGCGATGCCATGGAATCAATGGAGATGCAGCCAGGCGGAGCAATGCCGGGTGCAGTTAAGCCGGATGCAGTAAAGCCAGATGACTCCAAAACCGAGTCGATCCCCGCAGGAACGGAAAGCATCCCAGCCGACGCTGCCATGATGCCAATGATTCAAAGCGCCATCCTGGACGCACATTCCGTATCTGGCGCAGGTATGCAGGGCGGCGACTCCGGCGGCCCGTTCTTCGTTGACGGAGAGCTCGCTGGTCTCGCTACCGCCGGAACCTCCAATGGCGACCCTGACCTACCCTCCCCCAGCGCAGCGATTACTACCCTCGCTGGCACGGCTGACTGGATCGATGACATCACCTCTGGCCGAGACACAGAAAGCGTGCTGACCGCGGAGAACACTCCTGCTCCGCCAAAGACCATTCAGACCAGCGCCGATCACATGTGGGGTTACCTCGCCATCGCGTGCGTTGGCCTGGTTGTCGCAGCAGCCTGGTCGCGCATTAGGAATGGCCGACAGTAGAACCGTCTAACCACAACCACAAGCCGCCTCCCCGGAAAGTACTGGGTAGGCGGCTTTTATCGTGCATGCGAGGAACTTAATAGTGACCGAAGCCACAAAATCTCTCGGTAACTGACGTACAATCGTGAGATAATCCTATGGTTTTATTCCAATTTTTCTAAGAATCGACGATTCGGTGAGGTCGCACTTATCGGTGGCCTGGCTCTGTTGATTCCGCCAATGATCTGGCTGAAGAAATCGAAAGCCAAGACTTCGTAGAATTCTTTATGAAGGGGCGAAAAAAAGGAACGAGTCACTCCACATCCGCCCACATTTCGAGCCCACCGTGGGAGTCCAAGCCTGTCTGGCAGCTGTCTGTCAGCTGTCTGCCCACCGTTTTGCCAGTATTGCGCTCACTTATCGATGCATGATTCACCCATCGATGCGCTCCAGCGTATCCATAAGTGAATAACTCATCGATATGTGAAACCGAAAGCTAGCAGCGCGTACATGAGCTGAGGCAAATCGGCCAGAATCAACCCAGCAACTCCTCAAGCTAAGTACCTTCAGGCCGACTAATCGAGCAGCGCCTCACGCTGCATTTTGACGACCGTCCTTCAATGCCCGGTTGTGAAGTGCGCGAGTTCGTCAGACCCAACGACTGCCCAACGGCTTAAGCCCCAAGCGGTGATTTGACCCCCGAATAACGAAGACCCCTACCAGCGTTTACACCGGTAGGGGTCTCTTCTTAGTGGCGGGGGCTGGATTCGAACCAACGACCTCTGGGTTATGAGCCCAGCGAGCTACCGAGCTGCTCCACCCCGCGTCAACTGTCCTGGCTTTTACAAGCACTCACAGCGGGTGCTGACCTCTCCGGCCAACGAGATGTAACTGTAGCACGGCACCCCCAACAAAGACCAATCCCCAGGTCATAGCCAGTTTCGCTACAACCTGGGGACTATTAGAACCCATGCTTCTAGGTTAGTTACTGACCATTGGCCTTCTGGTAGTCAGCGGCAGCGCGGTCGAGCTCGGCAAGTGCCTGGCCCTGGGCTGCGTAGTCACCGTTCTTCTGGGCGTCGTTAAGCTTCTTTAGCGCGTCGGAGATACGGCGAGCGGCGTCGTCACGCGCGGCGACATCAACCTTGCGCTCTTCCTTCGGTGCCTCGTCGTCGGACTCAGCGTCGGCGGCGTCCTTGTCCTTATCCGACGGCTGCTCCTCAGCCTCTTCCTCACCGCGGACCTTGGTCACGGCGGAAGCATCGATACCAACCTGGCTCAGAGCCTCAGTGACCGTAGCGCCGTAGCCCACCTGACCGCGGTAAGCGACGAGAATACGCAACAGCTTCGGGAATGCGGTCTCCTGCCCCTTGCGTTGGGTGTAGACCGGTTCGACATAGAGAATCTCGCCATCGCCGACCGGCAGCGTCAGCAGGTTACCGTTGGTGACCACGTTCGTACCCTCGAGCAGGGTACGGTCCTGGGCGACCTCATCTGCGGACATCATCGTGTCCTGCGCCTGACGCGGACCCATGGTCTGGGTGTTGGTCGGCAGAGCACGAATAGTGATTTGGCCGTAGGTCTCCGGCTCGGAGGAAGCACTCATCTGAGCGGAGAGGAACTCACGCTCCAGTCCACGGAATGCAGAGATCAGCTGGAAGCTCGGCTTGCCGCTCTCCGGATCGGAAGCGACAACATAGTACGGCGGCTGAGAGAGGTTCTTGTCTTCCGGTGCGGTCGGGTCGGACGGGACAGACCAGAAGGAGTCATTGGCGAAGAACACGCCCGGATCGCTGACGTGGTACTTGGCCATCAGCTCGCGCTGAACCTTAAACAAGTCCTCCGGGTAACGCAGGTGCTCCTGCAGTTCCTCGGAAATCTCCGACTTCGGCTTCACCACACCTGGGAAGACGCCTTCCCAGGCCTTGAGCACCGGATCCTTCTCATCGAACTCGTAGAGCTCAACGGTGCCATCGTAGGCGTCAACGGTTGCCTTGACCGAGTTGCGGATGTAGCTGACCTCGCTGTTCGGCAGCGGGCGTGGAGTGCCATCCGGGTTAATGGAGTCCTGCGTGGTTTCCTGGAGGCTCATGCGCTGGGAGTACGGCATCTTGGCCAGCGTGGTGTAGCCGTCGACGATCCACTTCATACGGCCATCGACTACAGCCGGGTACGTCTTGGTGTCGGTAGTCAGCCATGGGGCGACCTTCTGAACACGGTCACGCGGATCGCGGTTGTAGATAATCTTGGAGTCCGACCCAATGCGGTCGGACAGCAGGATGTTGAGTTCCTGGTAACGGGTGGCGAAAATCATGCGGCTGGCAAGTCCGCCAACGCCAACACCGCCCTCACCGTCGTAGGTGAAGTTTCGGCCGTCAGCATCGTACTCGTAGTCCTTGCCGTCACCATTGCCACCGACAATCGCGTAGTCGGCATCGCTGTTGGCGATAACCGGACCGTAGTAGATACGCGGCTGCTTCAGGTTCAGGTTCATGCCGTTCGGGTCCTCGGACTCGAACAGGTCAGCCACGGTGTACAGCGGGTAACCACCGCGGGCGGAACCGGACTCGGAGGCAACCTCGTCAACCTTATTAGCCGGCGCAGCAACGAAACCATTGCCGTGAGTGTAGACCGTGTGACGGTTAATCCAGTCAGTCTGGTTGCCCTGCAGAGTCTGCGGGTTCAGCTCACGAGCAGCGACAATGAAGTCACGGGACTCCCCATCAATCTGGTAGCGGTCAATGGCAAGCGGATCGGAGAAACCGTAGAAGTTCTTCAGCTGACGTTGCTGAGTGAAAGTACGCGGCAGGACCTCCGGATCCAGGATTCGGATATTGGCCAATGTCGCGGCATCGCGCGAAATCGAATCCGCACCTTCCTTTGCCGCCTCCTTATCGCCTTCCTTTTCAGCCGGAACGCCCCAGTCGCGCTCGACCTTCACCTTGTCGTCGGTAAGCCCGTAGTGGTAGCGCGTCGATTCAATGTTGCGCGCAATGTATTCACGTTCCTTGGAAGCGCGGTTCGGGTTAACCGAGAACTGCTCAACTGCCATCGGCCAGGCCACGCCGATCAGCCCCGCGGAGACCAGCATCAGCACTGTGGCAAACGCCGGAATGGAGAGGTTGCGCAGGAAGATAGAAGCGAAGAATGCAGCGGCCACGACAATTGCGATGACCAGCAGCGTAATCTTTGCCGGCAGCAGCGCATTGATATCGGTGTAGGAACCACCGGTGAAGGTGTTCTGCTTGTTATTCAGCAGCTCATAGCGGTCCAGCCAGTAAGACACAGCCTTGAGCAGCATGAAAACACCGGCCCAGCACGCCAACTGCGCACGAGCCGCATTGGAAACGCGGGTCTTCTCCCCTGTAGTCGGGTTACCTGGGCGGATGCCACCAAGGAAGTAATGTGTCACCAGCGACAGCAGGAACGCAATAACTACCAGGACAACCAGCGTCGAAACGATGTACGACCACAGCGGCAACTGGAATGCATAGAAGCCCAAGTCCTTGCCGTACTGCGGGTCAGTCTCACCGAAGGACTGCCGGTTTAAGAACAGCTGCACCGTCTGCCAATTGCCCTGCCCCACAAGGCCACCGAGTACGCCGAATACAACGGGCAGCGTGGTGAACATCGACTTCGAACCAGATTCAGCCATCCGTCGGTACACTGCCTGCGGGCTGCGTGGATCCGTCAGCCCGAGGTCGACGGGACGCGAGCGCCACGCCAACCACATAGATAGAAATGTCAGTGCACCCGTTATTAGGCCTACGGTGATAAACAGGACAATACGAGTGAGCCACGTGGTGGCGAATACCCCTCGATAGCCCACTTCACCGAACCACTGAAAGTCCGTATAAAAATTGACGGCGATGGGAATAACAAAGGTCAGCGCGGCAATCACCAACACGGTAATTGCCAGCCACCCCGGGCGGCCACCCGCCGATCGTCTCGGTCGAGTCTGGTTTAGAGACAACGTCTCTCCTGTTCAAGTTGAGCTTGACTTACCAGCGAGCTGGCAAGTCGAACGTACGCTTATCTGTCATCTACTCTAAATAAAGTTCCTAACAATTGACTAAGGATGCTGTTTAAACAGCGTTGCCAGGAAAGGGGCGTCGTCAAGCGTCATGAGCGAAAACAACGGCACACAGACTCATCTCAGCCAGCAGGCACTCAATCGCGCCGTGCGCGAGGCTGTCGAATACGTCCACGCCGAAGGTTGGGACCGTGCTCCGAGTCTCTTCGCCCTCGTCCCCACCGCCGCGCTTGCCGACGTGCTTGCCGACGAGCTGATTGACAGCGCCCCGCTGACTGTCGTTGCGCAGGAGCCTCTCCCCGAGGGAATTGAAGGTGGTAGCCCTGAGTTGGCGGACTTTATCGCTCGAACATCGTGGCCGGCAGGTGTCGTCGGTGCCGTGTTAGCGCAGGAAATTATAGTCCTTTCCCCGGAGCAGGCGGACAGTTTTGAGGGAGCATCCGTAGACGAGGTGCGGGCACAGGCGGATGGCGAGGCGGCTCGTCAGGCACGTCTTTTCAGTGGCGTTATCAGTGAGGGGCCACACCTAACGCTGATTCAGCCACGCCCCACGGAAGCGGAGCTGGATGAGCGTGGTCCCTTCGCTGAAGATGAGATTGAACTAAAGGATGGTTCTGGGGTAGCCGATGGTGTCATCGCTGCGCTGTATTCCACGTTCGGAAGTAACTCATAAATCCACCTACCAGCGATAAGAGACAGACAAGAGACATTAAGAGCGCCGAATATCCTTATAACTAGCTGATTCCGGTTGACATCAGGACTAGAACCTAGTTGTATAACAAAGTGATAAAGGCGCGTCTCTAAGTATCCGCTCAGGGTTCTGTCGGACTGGGTTCTGTTGGACTCGGATTCTTCCAGGGACGGGCGAATGTGGCGAAGAAATCGCGAGTGTAGCGCGAGTTTTTCCTTCTATTGGTTTTCAACTAAGAGGTTTTTAATTATGAAGAACAACGTTGTTCGCCGTGCAGCAGCCTCGGCAGCTGCAGCTTCTGCGCTGGCAGCCTCCCTCCTGACTGGTGGTGTTGCCAACGCTCTTCCTACTGGTAACTACGTTGCCTTCGGCGATTCCTTCGCTGCTAACCCGGGCCAGTCCGATCCGGCCGTGCCGGGCCGTGGTGGCTGCCCAATTTCGGTTTCGAACATCGGCTCTCACGTTGCTCGCGAGACTGGCCTTGAACTGCACGACTACTCCTGCAACGGCACTACCGCTTTCATGCCGACTCAGCCGCAGAAGTCCCTGATGGGCCAGGTTGACAACGCTATCGCTCAGGGCTCCCTCGGCCCGGCTACCCAGCTGGTGACCATCTACGTTGGCGCCAATGACGCAATGCAGGGCGCTGTGCTGCCAATGCCGGTTCAGGATGACCTGTACACCACCAACGTTGTTGCCGCGGTGCAGAAAATCAAGGCCGCTAACCCAACTGCTCGCGTCATGCTGATTGGCTACCCAGCTTTCACCTCGAATGACCCGACTCACTACGCCTGCCCGGTCAACGCCGCAGGTTTTGCACCGCACATTCCGGCTGCCGGCATGCACCAGTTTGAGATGGCTCTGCAGAACCGTCAGGAGCGCGCTGCAAATGAGTCCGGCATCGGTTTCGTCAACATGAAGAACATTGCCAACATCGATGTCGCAATGTGCGGCCCGGACGGTGAGCGTCAAGTCTCGGCAATTCTGGATACTGACGTTGCTTCCTACAACATGACCAACCACCCGACCTTCCACGGTTCGGCAGTTACTGGCACCACCATCGCCAACGTCTACAAGAGCACCTTCTAAGGTTGCCCGACGCCGCTCAGGCGTTTTGGAATGTAAAAACCCTCGGTCCCGCTTTGAAAAGTGTGGTCGAGGGTTTTGCTATCCCTTGCGCTGCGGGCTCCAGTTTTTACACTTTCGCTTCCGCCACGTCCGCTTCTGCAGTGACCTTAACGCGTTCTCTTCCCTTCAGCGCGCGGAGGGCGTAGAGAATTGTTGCTAGGTCGATAACCTCCTGCAGTAGTGCAATAATCTTCTGGTACTGCGAATCTGCCGCCGACTTGGAGGCTTGGATCCGAATTGTCTGCGTTCCATTGACGGATGATGGGAAAAGCGACTACACGATATAAAAAATATAAAAGCAAAATCCCCGGCCGTAATGACCGGGGATTTTAATCTGTGGAGCTGCCGAGAATTGAACTCGGGTCCACCGCCAACTCGCCAGGGCTTCTCCGTGCGCAGTTCGCACGATCGCCTCTACTCGACCCTTCGGCTCAGGCAAACATGTCCGAATGACGGGCCCAGCCGCAAGTAAGAAGATCCCCGATGAGCCTTACGGCACACCCATCGGGCGAGCCCTTTTAAGTCGATGCCAGGGTCCGGGCCAAAGGGCAAGCCCGGCCTGACAGACACGCTAGTCGCTTAATTAGGCAGCGAGAGCGTAGTCGCGCTGAGTGTTCTCGGCGCTTAATCAGTTGCTACGACGCTTAACGGTGGTCTCTAGCCTGCACCGGCACGCTTCCCCTGGCTCACTGTACGGTGTCGAAACCATGTCAGCCCCATACAACGCCTTCGAGCGCGGGAATGTGCGTAGCACTCAAAGGATGTTCAAGAATAACGCTTTACGACGAGAAAAGTCAACAAACCTCGTCATAAAAGCCAGCAACCCAATACGGTCGTCAACTCCGGGTTGACACTGGCGTCAACCTATGGTTGACTGTAGTCATGGATCCATTGACGACAATCCGTCACCGACTGCAAGCAAAGAACATTGCCGAACAAGAACTTGAGGATGCCGTGGCGCAGGCTCGCGCAGCGGGCCACTCATGGGCAGAGATTGGAAATGCACTCAATATCTCCCGGCAGGCGGCATTCAAGCGGTTCGGAAGTGTCCCAGACCCCGTATCAGGAGAATTAATGACTGCCACAAAAACTACTCATATCGCCGAGCTCGGCGAAAAATTCCTTCGCCACATCATCAACGGTGAAGAAACAGAAACCGTCAACATGATCTCGCCAAAGCTCCGAAAGGACCTCCCCTGGTCCACCATCTACTCTGCATGGACAGATGTTCTCACCGAGACTGGCGCGTTCGAATCTTTCGACGACACCCAAGTCACCAGCCTCGGGGGAACCAGAACTAAGGCACCGACCTCGCAGAAACTACTGTCGAAGATTCTCGGCACTAGCCTCGTCATAACCACCCTCAAGCATGAGGCCGGCGAGTGGATGGCTCGAGTTGCCTTTGACCGTCACGAAAATGTCATTGGCCTGCTCATCCTCCCAGTCGATGCGACTGAGTTCCCCTTCTAATAGAGGCCTCTTCTACCCCTTGATGCCCTTTACACGGCGGCCCAGCGCACGAGTAGCTTCGCGCTCCTCCGTGCGGCGCTTGATGTCCTGGCGCTTGTCATAGTCCTGCTTACCGCGGGCGAGTGCGAGCTCGACCTTCAAGCGGCCGTCGGTGAAATACAGCTTCAGGGGCACAAGCGTGTTGTTGCCATCGCGGACCTTGCCCCACAGGGTGTCAATCTCCTTGCGGTGCAACAACAGCTTGCGCGAGCGACGCGGTGAGTGATTAGTCCACGAACCGTAGGAGTACTCCGGGATATGCAGCCCGCGGAGCCACACTTCGCCGTCGTCGATGGTCGCGAAGGCGTCGTTAAGCGATGCTTTGCCCTCGCGCAGCGCCTTGACCTCAGTGCCCACGAGAACGACACCGCATTCGTAGGTGTCCAGAATGTTGTAGTCATGGCGGGCACGACGATTGGTGGCCACCACCGCGTTGTTGGCGCTGACCTTTTCTTTCTTCGACTTCTTCTTGCCCATAACCTGCTTAACTCTAGTCGAAGAAGGTGCACGACAGCTATTCCCTAGCTATTCCCTTAACTTTCCCTTATGCGCCTGCTCGCACCCGACATACATATGCCTCTGGCCTTTTACGTTGTGACGCAACTTACTTTCCCCTAACCTTTTACCAACGTCTAACACAGAGGGATCTTTATATATATGGGACAGTCAAAAACGTTGGAACCGGACAAAGCGCCACCGAAGCCAAAGGGGTTCCTAGCAACACTGGAACGTATCGGCAACGCACTGCCAAATCCATTTTGGCTATTCGTGATTCTTGCCGGTGTAGTCATCGTTTCTTCGTGGCTCGGTGAGGCTGCGGGTATGCAGGCCAAGGATCCCGCGTCGGGTGACATCATCGAGGTGGAAAGCCTTGCTACCGCAGAGTACCTGCAAAAGATGGTTTCTGAGGCGGTAACGAACTTCACGGACTTCGCACCAGTTGGCCTGATTCTGGTGTGCATGCTCGGTGTCGCAATTGCGGAGTACTCCGGTTACATCGGCTCGGCAATCCGCGCGGCAATTTCCAAGGTGCACTCCCCTGTCCTGCTGACATTCATTGTCGCACTGGCCGGCGTGACTGGTTCGATCGCTTCTGATGCCGTCTACGTGATTCTCATTCCGCTGGGTGCCGCCTCATTCGCCGCAGTTGGTCGTAACCCCATTGTCGGTGCGATGGTCGCCTTTGCCGCCTCGTCAGCCGGGTTCAATTCGTCGCTGGTGCTCAACATCACCGATGTGCTGCTGGCGGGTATCTCCACGCATGCGGCGCACTTCGTGGATCCGGAATACGTGGTTTCACCTCTGGCCAACTACTTCTTCACCATGGCTTCGTCCATTGTGCTGGCTCTGATTATTACGGCTGTTACTGAGCTGTTCATCACCAAGCACGTGGCAAAGACCATCCACGACGATCATATTGACCACGAAGCTGCCGAGTTCACTAAGCCGGGCGCTTCGGAGGAGGCTGCTGAGGAAAACGCTAAGAAAAAGGAGCAGGACACCGCGTCTAGCAGCTCCAACAGCGGCCGCGATAAGCTCGTTCTAAACGACTCCGAACGCCATGGCCTGCGCTACGGCAACATCGCCGCTGTTATCTTCCTTGCGCTGTGGTTCGCCGCTCTGTTCATCCCGGGTTCGCCTCTGCGCGGCGAAGGCGACGGCATCTTGAATTCCGTGCTGCTTACCGACGTCGTGGTGTCCATTGCCCTCTTCTTCGCCGTGGTCGGTATTGCGTACGGCATCGGCGCCAAGACCATCACCTCCTCTGCAGATGTGCCCGCCTTCATGGAACGTGGCCTGGGCACACTGACCACAATGATGGTGCTCTTCTTCGCTGTTTCGCAGTTCACGGCCTACTTCAAGTGGTCCAATATCGGCCAGTGGACCGCTATCAAGGGCTCCGAATTCCTGACCAAGGCGGATCTGCCGCCGCTGTTGCTCTTTGCTGCCTTCGTCCTGATGGTGGCTGTTCTCAACCTGCTGATTACCTCGGGCTCCGCACAGTGGGCGTTGATGGCGCCGGTCGTAGTGCCGATGCTGATGTACGTCAACGTCTCCCCGGAGGTCTCCCAGCAGCTATTCCGTATTGGTGACTCCCCGACCAACATCATTACACCGATGTCGCCGTACTTTGCGCTGGCACTGACCTTCCTGCAGAAGTACTACAAGCCTGCGGGGGTCGGCACGCTGATGTCGCTGGCTATCCCGTACTCGCTGTGCATGATGGTGGGCTGGTTCCTATTCTTTGTCGTGTGGTACCTCGCGGGCATTCCGCTGGGGCCAGGGGTTCCGGTGCGTTAACTCACAGCCACTAGGAGATTGAGGGATTGGTCGAATTTTTCGCCCAATCCCTCACTTATTTGTGGCACCCGGGCTTAATATTGCGTACGGTCGCCACCACAACGGGCGTCGTAAAGCGAAAACGTACACACATTGAGCACACACTGAGACGCGGATATAACCTATGCCAACAAAGCACCTAAAATTCACGGGATCGACAGGCGAGACTCTAGCTGCATCGATTGATCTGCCGGACGGTAAGCCACGCGCGTGGGCGCTATTTGGTCATTGCTTCACGTGTAATCGGATGGTGCCCGGCGCGTCACGCACCTGTAAGGCGCTGGCGAAGAAGGGCATTGCAGCGTTCCGGTTCGACTTCACTGGCCTTGGGCAGTCCACTGGCGATTTCGGCGAGACGACGTTCCAGACCAACATTGATGACCTTAAGGCCGCCTACGAGTTCATGGAGGCAGAATTCGAGGCCCCCTCGCTACTGATTGGGCACTCGCTCGGTGGCGCAGCGGCGCTGAACGCCGGCCACGATATGCCGAAGGTCAAGGCGGTTGCGACAATCGGTGCACCCTTCGATCCGGCACACTCGATTGTGCGCATCGCCGGTGACATTTCGACGGTCGATGAGCACGGCACGCAGGTTCTGCAGATTGAAGGTCGTGGCATTCCGATTTCCCGTGAGTTCCTGGAAGTGTTGGCGGACTACAACCCGGAGGTCTATCTCAGCCAGCTGCGCAAGCCGCTGCTTATTCTGCATTCCCCGACCGACCAGACTGTTGGTATCGATAGCGCCCAGAAGATTTTCCAGGTCTCTCGCTATCCAAAATCCCTGATGAGTTTGGATCGCGCGGACCACTTGCTCACTCGCGCTAAGTCCGCCGCGCGCGCTGCTGACCTGATTTATGCGTGGGCGGATAGCTATCTTCCGGAGGCTGAATAGCCCTGTTATCATTAGGGGTTATGGACACAACTGAACACTCTGGCCACTCACACGGCCACGGTCATTCACACGGCCATGACCACGCTCATATTGACCCCGCGAATACTCCTGCCCGTCGCCTGCTCGCAGCTGCGGGTCTAACTCTTGTCGTATTTCTCGCCGAGCTCATCGGCGGCTTGGTCTCGGGTTCACTGGCGCTGCTGGCAGATGCCGGCCATATGGTGACGGACTCCGCAGGCCTGCTTATGGCAGTTGCCGGTTTGGCTATCGCCCAGCGCGGAGCCAATCACCGCGCGACGTACGGGTACCGTCGTGTTGAGGTTCTGACTGCTCTCGTCAACGGTCTGACAGTTTTCATCATTGCCGCCGTGATTCTCTGGGGCGCAATCCGGCGATTCGGGTCAGTGGAACAATCTGAAATTCAGACCATGTCGATGCTCATCATCGCGGTCATAGGCCTGCTGACCAACGTTATTGCGGCGTTTCTGCTCGCGGGTGCTGCCAAGGAAAGCGTCAACGTCCGCGGCGCATATCTCCATGTGCTTGTCGACGCCGCTGGTTCGGTCGCCGTCATTATCTCCGCTATCGCTATTGCATACACCGGTTGGACTGCCATCGACTCGGTGGTCTCCATCGTGATTGCGCTCTTCATCGTCCCCCGAGCCGCCGTTCTGGTGCGCGACTGTCTCCACGTGTTGCTGGAGTACACCCCGAAGGGCGTCGACACCGAGAAAATTACTGCTGACCTGTCTGACTTGGACGGAGTGGTCGATGTCCACGATCTCCACGTCTGGTCCCTCAACGGCAATGACCTGTTGGCTTCTGTCCATCTCGTGCGCTGCGACACGCTCCCCAACGGCGACGAGCACGCATTGCTCGACCGCGCGCAGGCACTGCTTCACGACGTCCACGGGATTGAACACGCCACGGTGCAGATTGAAAGAACCGGGCACGCTGACCACGAGTACCCGGCTCATACCTAGTTTGTTCGGCTAGTAGCTGAAGTAAGGTGCTAGCCCTCGAGCTGCTCGCCTAGCTCCAGCCACTCCATCTCCAGCTCTGCCTTCTGCTCAGCCACCTCCGCAGCACGGCGATCGAGGTCCGCCAGCTTTTGTGTGTCCAAGTTGGCTACATCAGCACTCGCTTCCGCCATCTGCGCATGCAGTTCACTTTCTTGCTGGCTGAGCTTCGCCATCTTCCGCTCCAGGGCACTCATCTTCTTCTGGACAGCATGAGCTTCCGCAGCCGAGAGCTTCGAGGTATCCTCCTCTGAAGCTGCGCCACGGGTCTGCGGACTACCGGCATTTGCTTGAGAGGCACCACCACTAGCGGCCGAGTCAGCCAGCTGTGCGCGACGCTGGAGGTACTGACTAATCCCGCCTGGCAAGTTCGTCAGCTCGCCATCGCCGAAGAGGGCCCAGGTCGAGTCGGCAATACGCTCAATCAGGTAGCGGTCGTGCGAGATGACCACCAACGTGCCCGGCCAATTGTCCAGCAGGTCTTCCAATTCCTGCAGCGTGTCAATATCCAGGTCATTCGTCGGCTCGTCGAGCAGCAGGAAGTTCGGCTCACTCATCAACACGCGTGTGAGTTGCAAGCGACGGCGCTCACCGCCGGAGAGGTCTGCGATTGGGGTGCGCTGCCGCTTCGGGGAAAAACCCAGTCGCTCCGCCAGTTGCGAGGCGCTAATCTGCTTCTTGCCCAGGTCAATGTAGGTCGCCACGTCCTCCACAGCGTCGAGCACACGCATATCCAGCGGCAAATCATCGAGCTCTTGTCGCAGCCAACCCAGGCGCACCGTCTTGCCCTCAATCCGCTTGCCATCGCTTAAGGGGTAGTCTCCCGCCAATGCGCGCAACAAAGTCGTCTTACCCGAGCCGTTGACACCGACCAGGCCAATGCGCTCGCCGGGGGCCAGACGCCACGTGACGTCGTTAAGCAATTCCCTACCATCGGGCGTTTCCAGGGACGCATGCTCCAGCTCCACGACCACCTTGCCCTGTCGACGCTGCGAAAACGCCATCAACTCCACGGAATCACGCGGCGCCGGGACATCGGCGATGAGAGCCTCAGCTGCTTCGATGCGGTAGCGAGGCTTCGAGGTGCGGGCCGGCGCACCCCGGCGCAACCACGCGAGTTCCTTACGCGCAAGGTTCTGGCGACGCTGCTCGGCGGCATCGGCTTGGCGCGCACGCTCGGCACGCGCGAACGTCCAGTCGTTGTAACCGCCATCGTAAAAATCGACGGTGCCGTCGTGGACTTCCCACGTCTTCGTGGCAACGGTATCCAGGAACCAACGATCGTGCGTGACGACGACCAGGGCTGCCCGGCGCGAAAGGACATGATCGGCCAACCACTGCACACCCTCAATATCGAGGTGGTTCGTTGGCTCATCGAGAATGAGCAGATCCAGATCTCGGACCAGTGCGGCCGCCAGGTTAACGCGACGGCGCTCACCACCGGAGAGGTTAGCGACCTTGGTATCCATACCGAGGTCATTGATACCGATGCCATCGAGGACCTCGCGGATGGAAGCGTTACCCGCCCACTCGTGTTCAGCGAGTCCCAGCGGTGCAATGACGCACTCAAACACGGTGGAATTCGGGTCGAGCTCGGCGCCCTGGGTGACATGCGCCATGGCCATGTCGTTGGCTCGCGAGATACGTCCGGAGTCCGCCGGCTCCACGCCTGCCAGAATCTTCAGCAGTGTGGACTTGCCGCCACCGTTCAAACCGACAACGCCGATGCGGTCGCCCTCTTGAACGCCGAGGCTGACGCCGTCGAGCAGAGTCTTGAGCCCGAAGGACTTAGAAATATTCTCGCAATTAATCAGATTTGCCATGATGAGTATTTATTGTGCCCCATTCGACGTTGCCAAGCACACGCCGAACATACCAAGCCACCGGCAGCTCCTCGAACTGCTCTCGGGTTACCCATTTAAATTCCGGATGCTCGCCGCTGAGCTGGACATTCTGCGTGTCGTCGGCCTCGCGTACTAGAAAGGTCACCGTGTGGAAGCGGAAATTCTCCCCGCCCAAGTCCGGATTGGAATAATGGGCAAATTCGCTGACCTCCGCTGCGCGCAAGCCGGCCTCTTCACGCAGTTCGCGCACAGCGGCCTCCACGGGCTCCTCCCCCGCGTCTAGCTTGCCACCGGGCAAATCCCACTGGCCCCCGAGGAAGCCCTCGTATTCACGCAGCAGAAGCAGCAAGCGGTCACCTCGGAAAACTATGCAGTTGCACACCCAGCCGTCGTCGTCAGGCCAGAACTTAGTCCAAGCCAGGCTGCGCGGTTCGCGCCGGCCGATCTCGGCCCTACTGGGGGTGTCATCACGGTGCATGGGGAAAGATCGCCTGTCCTTTATTAAAAGCGCTAGTCTCGTGAGACCTCAGCGAGGCGAACGAAATCGGCAATTTCGAGCTTCTCTCCTCGCTGCTTGGGGTCAATCCCCGCTGCCATAAGCGCTTCTTCGGCTGCGGCACCAGATCCGTAAATCCCCGATAGGGCCGCACGGAGGGTCTTGCGGCGTTGCGCAAAAGCAGCGTCGATAAGCGGGAAAAGGCGCGCGCGAAATTGCGGCGAAATCTCCCACGGAGCCTCGGGGGCATCGGCGGCATTGGAGTTCTCAGGAGCGTCGGAGCGGGCGTAGCAGTCAATGCGAACGAGCCCGGAATCAACCTTCGGGACCGGCCAAAAGACGTGCGGACCAATGGCACCGGCGCGACGCACTGTGCCGTAGTAGGCGGCCTTGACGCTGGGGACGCCGTAAATCTTGGAGCCCGGCTGAGCCGCCAGCCGGTCAGCGACCTCAGACTGCACCATCACGAGCACGCGGCGGATGGTGGGGAGCTCGGCAAGCATGTGCAGCAGTACCGGTACCGAAACGTTGTACGGAAAGTTAGCCACCAGTGCATCCGGCGAGGTCTGAAAGTCCTCGCGGCTGACCTTCAGCGCATCTTTCTCAATGAGCTCGAGTTCACAGCCCTCGGCGCGCTCGGCGACTGTCTGGGGCAAACGCTCCGCCAACCGCGGATCGATTTCGACAGCCGCGGCACGGCCGCAGTGTTCGAGCAATCCCAGGGTCAGCGAGCCCAAGCCGGGACCGACCTCAACAGGGTAGGAATCCTCCGGCAAGTCCGCCGCAGCGACAATTCGACGCACGGTGTTGGCGTCGTGGACGAAGTTCTGCCCCAATTTCTTCGTCGGGACAATATCCAACTGCGCCGCCAGGTCACGTACTTCGACCGGCCCCAGGAAAGAAACTTCTGCTTTAGTCACAGTTAGATACTACGGGGTCAAAAGAAAAAATAGGTTTAGCTCGTTTGGCTAGTCTGAACTAGCTTTAACGAAGCCCCATGGAAGCGGTACAAGCGGGCCATGCACCCCAACCCTGACCAGCCTGGACGCGCTCAGCGACAGCAATCTGCTGCTCGCGGGAAGCCTGCGATGCGCGCGGTGCGTACTCAGTACCGCCGTAAGCTGCCCAGGTGGAATCGGTGAACTGTAGACCACCGGAGAAACCGTTACCGGTATCGATAGCCCAGTCACCGCCGGACTCACACTGGGCCAGCTGATCCCACACACCGTAGCCAGCGGCCGGAGCTGCGATGCGAGACTTAGTGCCCTGGCGGATAGTGGAGATACCCGGAGCCTTTAGCTCCTTTTCTTCCAGGACCTCGCGTCCGAGCTCTTCGCCGTCGCGAGAGGTGACCTTGACCTGACGTTCTACCTGGCCCGGCTCACCCTCCTGCTCAACGATGCGCTCGTCTTCGAACATCGAATCATCTTCAATGATGTTCTCGTGAGCTGGAATTTCCTCAGTCTCGGTGATGGTCTTATCAATCAGACGAGACAGCGCGATGCGCATGCCTTCAGTGACCGGCGCATCCAGACCCGGCTCAACGGTGTCGTCTTCACGCAGCTCAATGCCACGCTGTGCCAGTACATCACCGACGGTCATAGCCGGGACGGTCAGGTCGATGTCCTTGGCATCGTCGTGAAGCACAATATTCTTGGCACGAACGACGTCGAGTTCGACCCCCTTAGCGGAAATCTCGCCCTTTTCGACCTCGACCTTGTCCTTATCGGAGATGAGCCCCTGCTTCTTCAGACCTTCAATCAGCTCATCGGTAGTGATGGCATTGGTCTTGTGCTCCTGCGGCTTGCCATCGACAATCATCGTGACCGGCTTGGCAGAGCGGTAGACCAGCTTGCCGCCGTCCGTGAGGTCGCCCTGACGCTGAACCAGGTCTCCGCCGGTGGTTTCGACACCAGCCTTCTCCAAAATGGCCTTGTCATCCTTGGACCAGGTTGCAATTTGCTCGACCTTGCCGTCAATTTCGACGGTGATGGTGTCGTAGTTGGATGCTGCGACAGTGCCACCCAGAGCAACAGCAGCGACCAGACCGCCAGCAGCGATCTTGGACGAAGTGGAGACTCCGTCGTTAGCACGATTGAGATGACGCTTCTTCGCAGCACTCACGGGGTTCGTCACAGCCTTTCGGAGGATGGGCAGCTATCAGATGAAAGAAATACAGTTTGTAACAGTACGGTAAAGATTCAGTGTTGTCTAAAATATATCGATAAAAGTGACGGGAAATACAACAAACCGCCCCGGCTGCATTTCCACAGCTCAGGGCGACAATACGCCGACACGTGCTTAAATGCCGTACACCCGACGTGCGTTATCCGTCAAAATCTGCGCCATCTCCTCCGCCCCGATTTCTCGGGCCGCAGCCATCGCACGCGCCTGATGACCGATAAAAGTTGACTCATTGCGCGCACCTCGGAACGGCTCCGCGGTCATGTAGGGGGCATCGGTTTCCACCAGCAGCTGCTCCGCCGGCGCCTCAGCCACAGCCTGCCGCAGGTAATCATTGCGTTTGAAGGTCACGTTTCCGGTAAAACTCAGCAGGTAACCGCGCGCAATGGCCTCGCGGGCAACCTCAATGGGCGAGGAGAAGCAGTGCAAGATGACCGTGTTCTCATAGCCGTCCAACGCCGCCATCAGATCTTCATCGGCGTCGCGGTTATGAATCATCAACGGCTTGCCGACGGTTGCTGCGAGCTCCATATGCCACTGCAACGCAGCCAGCTGTTCGCTCTTCGACGCGCAGCCGTCGAGAGAATCCAACCAGTACCAATCCAATCCCGTCTCGCCCACGGCCACAACCCTGGGGTCGGCAGCCATTTCGGTCAGACGGGCCTTGGCGTCGTCGTCAAGCTCGTGTGCGCGCGTCGGATGGATGGCAGCGGCGGCCCAGACGTTGGGGTGCGCGTGTGCGGCGGTAAAGGCCAGTTCGGTTTCCGGCATGCCATCGCCGACCGTGCAAACTCCGACGACGCCCGCTGCGGCGGCACGGTCCATGAGAGCCGCAATCTCCTCCGGAGTTTGCGCCCCGCAGGACGCGAGATGCGTGTGGGCGTCAAACAGCGGAGTGAGATACTCCGCGGGTTCTGCAATTTTGCGTTTGCGCTTTCCCATTCCTCTACTGCGCCCCTACTTCACCTGTGCCCACTCAGGGCCGTGCTCAGCCAACTCCGAGTCGAGCTTGGAGAAAATCGGCTTCGGCTTTGCAAGCTGCGTACCCGGCTCAATGTCGAAGCGATGCCAGGCGGCCTTCTGATTGACGTAATCACCAGTGATGATTGGGTAGCTCCTGCCCTCTGCCGGCAAGTCTGCGCCGACCGGTTCGACCGGCATGTCGTCCTGGACTTCCTGGACTTCTGGCATTGCGGCCCAGATGCCCTCGCCACCCAGGGTCTCGAAGACCTTCTGCGCGCTTTCCGGCAGGTACGGGGTCAGCAGGACATTGGCGTCGCTGACTACCTGCAGCGCTGTCCACAACACAGTGGCGAGACGCTCACGCTGGGACTCGTCCTTCGCCAGCTTCCACGGCTCCTGCGCAGCAATGTAGGCGTTCGCCTCCCCGACCAGGTGCATTGCGGCAGTGATACCAGCGCGGAAACGGGATAGCGCAAGTGCGTCACCCACCTCGGCGAAGGAGCGCTCAGCCAGGTCGAGCAGTTCACGGTCAGCGTCGGTGAGCTCGCCCGGAGTTGGCACCTCACCGAAGTTCTTGAAAGCCATGGACACGGTGCGGTTGACCAGGTTTCCCCAGGAGTTGGCCAGCTCGTTATTCACGCGGCGGACAAACTCATCCCAGGTGAAGTCGGTGTCCTGGTTTTCCGGACCAGCCATGGCGATGAAGTAGCGCAGCGGATCCGGACCGAACTCCGCCAGGAAATCCTTCACATAGATGACAACGCCCTTGGAAGAGGAGAACTTCGAGCCCGACATGGTCAGGTACTCCGAGGAGACGACCTCCGTCGGCAGGTTCAACTCACCGAGCTCCCCGACTTTGCCTCCGCGGGAACCTTCGCCACGGTAGCCCAGCAGCTCAGCCGGCCAAATCTGGGAGTGGAAGGTGATGTTGTCCTTGCCCATGAAGTAGTAGGACAGCGCCTCCGGGTCATTCCACCACTTGCGCCACGCTTCCGGGTCACCGATGCGCCAGGCCCACTCGATGGAAGCGGATAGGTAACCGACGACAGCGTCGAACCAAACGTAGAGTTTCTTGGTTCCGTTTTCCGACCAGCCCTCCAGCGGAATCGGAACACCCCAGTCAATGTCGCGGCTCATTGCGCGCGGACGGATGTCCTTCAGGATGTTCAGGGAGAATTTCAGCACATTTGGGCGCCAGTCCTTGCGCTCTTGAAGCCATTCGGTCAAGGCCTCTGCCAGCGCTGGCAGGTCGAGCAAGAAGTGCTCAGTTTCAACGAACTTCGGGGTCTCGCCGTTGATTTTCGACACCGGATCAATCAGATCGGCCGGGTCAAGCTGGTTACCGCAGTTGTCACACTGGTCGCCACGGGCACCGGAAGCGCCACAAATTGGGCAGGTACCTTCGATGTAACGGTCCGGCAGCGTGCGCCCGGTCGACGGGGAAATCGCCCCCATCGTGGTCTGCTTGACCATGTAGCCGTTTTCGTAGAGCCCGCGGAAGAGCTCCTGGACAATCGCGTAGTGGTTGCGCGTGGTAGTGCGCGTAAACAGGTCGTAGGAAAGCCCCAGACCCGCGAGGTCCTGCACAATCTGGCGGTTGTAACGGTCGGCCAATTCCTGGACAGAAACGCCTTCCTTCTCTGCTTGCACAAGCAGCGGCGTGCCATGCTCATCAGTACCGGAGACCATCAGCACGTCATTGCCAATCATTCGCTGGTAGCGAGCGAAAACGTCCGAGGGGACTCCGAAACCTGCAACATGGCCGATATGTCGCGGACCGTTAGCGTACGGCCACGCAACTGCTGTGAAAATGCGAGACATATCTAACAGGGTAATAGATGACCTGCCATCGCGATGAACTGTGTCCCTTACGGAGTCCTCATGAAGTCCACATGAACTGTCCCCTACCATCATCGCACGCATGCGCAGTCACTACGCTTATGTTCTATGTCCACTCGGTCTACCTCCTCCGGCTCGGCTGCTGACTTCACTTCGCGTGCGACCACTGCGCTGGCGCGTCTTATCGCTGCCGGTCATCGTCCCGCCGCACTCATCGGCTCCTGGTTCGGTTATCGCGCGGTTCTCGCCGCCAACGTCGAGCTCACTGCCTGCGAGTCGGCAGCGCTTTTCACCAGCCCCGACCCCGATGCGTGGATCTTTGGGTTCCGCCCCTACTCCGGCACCAGCGCGCACGGGGTCGCTACCTGCGTCGCGTTGCTTGCCGACGACGGCACGTGGCATTTCGACGGCCCCGGCACCGGTGACCCCTTCAATCCGGATTTCCAAGCCCTTCAGGAGGCCATCAACTACTCGCACGAAGACACGCGTGCCGACGCGCTCCCCGCGGCCACACCACTGGAGTGGGATCAAGGCGACCGAGAACACCACCAGCTTGCGGTGACAAACTGTAAGGAGGCAATTGCCGCAGGCGAGGTGTATCAAACCTGCATTTCCACACGCTTTCACGCGGAGCTGGCAGCGAGCGACTCTGCACTAGCCCACGCCGGCGCGTGGTTTTCCTCCCGCGTGGCGCGGTATCAACCGGCTCGAGCAGCATTCTTGCCCGGCAATCTCGACGTTGGAATTCCAATCCTGGCCTCGCTGAGCCCTGAGGAGTTCCTCATCCGCGCAGGCACAAGCGTGACTGAAACTCCCATCAAAGGCACGATTCCCGCTGACCGGTCCCCGAACGAGTTATTGCGCAGCGACAAGGATGTCGCCGAGAACATCATGATTGTCGACCTGGTGCGCCATGACCTCGGTCAAGTTGCCAAGACCGGCACCGTGAAGGTCACAGACCTGCTCAGTGTGCGTCCGGCACCGGGCGTGTGGCACCTCTTTTCCACAGTTTCCGCGGAACTTCCCGATCAGCTCAGCCACGCTGAGCTCATCGAAGCCTGCTTCCCACCGGCCTCAGTCACCGGTACACCGAAGCTGCGAGCGATTGAGCTTCTGCGCGAATGGGAACCCGAACCCCGTGGCGCTCACTGCGGCGCGATTGGTGCGGCCCATGGGGATGCACTTGAGCTCAATGTCGGTATTCGTACCGCTGAGTACACAAAAGACCCGAACTCGGGGAGAGTTCGGGTCGAAGCTGGCATCGGCGGTGGCATCACCATCGGGTCTACACCCGAGGGCGAATGGGCCGAGATTGAGGCCAAGGCCGCACCGCTGCTGTTGGAAAGCTAATTGCGCAATTTACGAGCACGGCGGCGCTCGCGCTGTTCGGCCGCTTCCGCCAAGCGGCGCTCACGAGCCATGCGCAGGGCAAACTGACGCTGTTCCTTGTCATCGAGGTACATCGGATCGTCGGAAAGCCCCTTAACCAGCGCAACCATCAGCGCCAAGATAACAATGACGAACGGGCTTGCCGCCAAAATAGTGATGTTCTGCAGGTTCGACAGGGCATCGCTGCCACCGGTGACCAATAGGACGATGGCAATCAGAGCGGTGAAGATACCCCACATAGCAGTGACCGTGCGCGACGCTGTGAGTCGACCGAACTGGCTCATGGTGCCCATCACGGTGGAGGCGGAGTCCGCCGAGGTAATGAAGAAGGTAGCCAGCAGAATCATTGCAATAGCCGAGGTAATCGCGCCACCCGGCAAGGATTCCAGCAGATTGAACAGCTGACTCTCGGCCGAACCGTCACCGTAGATGGACGCACCCTGCTGCTCGTGGGTAATGGCGGTGCCACCAAAGATGGAGAACCACACTGCAGAGACAATCGACGGAACTGCGACGACGGTGAAGACGAACTCACGGATAGTACGGCCGCGAGAAATACGTGCGATGAACATACCGACAAACGGCGACCAGGAAATCCACCAGGCCCAGTAGAAGATTGTCCAGGAAGAGAGCCATTCACCGGCGGTGCCGTCAGCGGAAGCACTGGAGCGGGAGGCCATCTCAAAGAAGGAATCCAGGTAGCTGCCAATGGAGGTCGGAATCAGGTTCAGAATCACCACGGTAGGGCCGAGGACCAACACCAGCAGAGCCAGCAGACCTGCGGCAACCATGTTGAAGTTCGAGATGTACTGGATGCCCTTGCCCACGCCCGACAGTGCAGAGGCCAAGAAGGCACAGCCCAGAACGAGAATAAGACCAATCCACAAAGGTGCGCCCTTGATGGCGTTGAACCCGTTGATTTCCAAACCGGCGGAAATCTGAAGTACGCCAACACCGAGAGAAGCTGCCGTACCGAAGACGGTGGCAAAAATCGCAAGCGCGTCGATAAGCTTGCCCAACCATCCCTCAGCGCGACGTGCGCCGATGAGCGGGATGAACGCCGCCGAAATCAGCTGCTTTCGGCCGAGGCGGTAGGTCGAGTAAGCAATTGCGAGACCGACGATGGCGTAGAGCGACCACGGGTGCAGAGTCCAGTGGAACATCGTCGAAGCCATGGCGGTACCGACTTCCTTCGGCTCGTGGCCCGGCACGCCATCGCGATAGAAGGTCAGCGGCTCAGCGACACCGTAGAACATCAGACCGATGCCCATACCGGCGGCGAACATCATGGCAATCCAGCTAGGCGTGGAAAACTCGGGTTTCTCGTTGTCCTTGCCCAAGCGGATGTGACCGAACTTGGAAATCGCGATGGACACAATGAAGAAGACAAAGACGGTACTGGCCAAGATAAACAGCCAGCCGATGTTCTCCACGACCCAGTTCAGAGAGCTAGATGCGAACGTAGAGAAACTATCCGGCCACGCCAGGCCCCAGACGATGATTGCCAGAATTGCGACAACGGCGGGGATGGTAACCCCGAGGTTCACGGGAGCGTGAGAATCGTCGGCCCTGACTTCGCCGACGACTGACTCCCCTACTTCTTGTTGTATTTCATGCTCTGGTGGATTCGTCATTCCTCCACCATGTCCACCATTGACCTGGGATTTCAACTCAGGATGTGGATTCTCTCAGGTTTTCCTCATTTTTTATGGGTTGCAAAAAACTTCCAATAACGGAGTTTACCCTGTTCACTGGCGTGCGCTTGAACATTTTCCGCCACAAAGTAACAATCAGTTAACGATTTTCGTCCCGAGCTGCTAAAACGGCCTGGTAGAGATCTCGATGCTTCGTCATTCCCGCCTCTGCTGCAACCTGCTTCGCGGCATCCTTCAGTCGCATGCCATCAGCCACGAGCTCCTCCACGCGGTCAACCAAGCCCTCCGTGGATACCTCCGTTGCCTGCTGCCCCGCGCCTTCAATCACCACCGTAATTTCGCCGCGGACACCTTCCTCCGCCCACGCCGCCAACTCCCCCAGCGTCGCACGGCGAGTCTCTTCAAAACGCTTGGTCAACTCACGGCTTACCGACGCGCGCCGCTCCTCACCCAAAATCTCCGCAGCATCGGCCAACGTAACAGCCAACCGATGCGGCGACTCAAAGAAACAACAGGCCCGCTTCTCTGTCTTCAGTGATTCCAACCATGCCCGGCGCGCCCCCTGTTTACGAGGTGCAAAACCATCGAAGCAAAAGTGGCCGACACCCAAACCACTGAGAGCCAATGCGGTAGTCACCGCGCTCGGTCCTGGTACACAGGACACCGGCACGCCCGCATCATGTGCAGCCGCCACCACAGCCAGGCCAGGATCCGACACCACCGGCATCCCCGCATCGGTCACCACAATGACTTTCTGTCCCGCCTTCGCCGCCTGAATCAGCGACTCAGTGCGGCTCTCTTCGTTGTGATCGAAGTTCGAAACAAACTTCCCCTTGGGGGAAATGCCCAGCGCTGTGGCCAGGTTGCGTGCCCGCCTGGTGTCTTCCGCGGCGATGATATCGGCGTCGATAAGCGCACCGCGCAAGCGGTCGGAGGCATCGGCGATATTGCCCAGCGGCGTTGCCACCAGAGTGATGCCAGGAGCCAGCGTCATTGCCTCGCTAAGAGGCGCGTTCTCGTGCGGTTGGAAGTTCGATGCCGAATGCGTCATGATTCCATAGCTTAAACTGACATTCGTGACCGATGCCGCTTTAACCCCACCACCGGAAACCGAGCGCCGCGCGAAAAAGCGTTTCCTGCGCCCGATTCCCCCGGTGCCCTCGCTGCCGCCACTGCGGCGGTGGGACAAATGGGATACCGCCACTTTTGTGGTTCTCGGAATCGTCGCAGCGCTAACCCGTTTCATCGGGCTTGCTGCCAAGACCGACAATGGCACCCCGCTCTTCGATGAAAAGCACTATGTGCCGCAAGCATGGCAGATTCTGGAGTCCACCCGCGACCCCATCTCGTCTGGCATTGAGGACAATCCCGGCTACGGTCTGATTGTGCATCCGCCAGTGGCCAAGCAGGTCATCGCCTTGGGCGAATGGATCTTCGGTTACTCACCAATGGGCTGGCGGTTTATGTCGGCGGTGTGTGGCACGCTGGTCATACTGCTGCTCATGGACATCGTCCGACGCATCTCTCGCGGCTCGCGGTTGGCAGTGGGTATCGCTGGTCTCTATGCGCTTGCCGACGGAGTGCTGTTTGTCTCCTCCCGGGTCGGCATGCTGGACATGATTCAGACCTTCTTCATCACTGCGGCCGCGTGGGCACTTCTCATCGACCAGGCCGATGCCCGCAAGCGCCTGGAATCCGCCACGGAGCTAGGTAGTTTCGGCCCCTATCTCAGTTATCGCTGGTGGCGACTGCTCGCCGGCATCATGCTGGGGCTTGCCACCGGGGTGAAGTGGTCTGGCCTGTATTACATGGCCGCATTCGGTCTGTGGTCCGTCTTCACGGATCTGGTCTCCCGCAAGAATGCCGGTGCGCACAAACCCGTGCTCGGCGCACTCTCCCGTGATACCGCCCCGGCGTTGCGTGATCTGGTGGTAGTCCCGCTGGGCGTTTACTTCTTAAGTTGGCGTTCCTGGTTCGCCGAAGAAACGTCGGTCTATCGCCATGTCTCACCCGAAGACCGCGATACGGGACTCCCCGGCACCGACTGGCTTCCCGAGGCCCTGCAGAACTACCTGCACTACCAAAACAGCGTGCTGAAGTTCCACGCCGAGCTGACCACCTCTAATGGCCACAAACACCCTTGGGAGTCCAAGCCTTGGGAGTGGCTGGTCAGTTGGCGGCCAATGCTCTACTACTCCACCGAAACCACCTGCAGTGGCGGCCAGGAGTGCAAGGGCTGGATGATGCTCTTTGGCACCCCGCCCATCTGGTGGTTGCTGGTCCCCGTGGTCCTGTGGGCCACATGGCGTTGGCTCGGCCGCCGCGACGGCCGCTACGCGCTGCCCGTCATCGGTTTCCTCGCCTCGTGGCTGCCGTGGGTCATCGGCTACGACCGGCAGATGTACTTTTTCTACGCCACCGCGCTGATTCCATTCGTACTCATCGCCTTTGCTCTGCTTGCCGACGATCTCTCACACTGGCGGCCCGGCGGTAAGCCGGTGGGGTTGGTAATCGTTGGCACGCACGCCGCACTAGTGGTGACCGCGTTTGTGTTCTGGCTGCCAATTTTGACCGGCTACCCGCTGCCTCTCAACCACTTTGAATGGCGGTTCTGGTTGCCATCTTGGAGCTAGTCCCGCTGTGGTGGCACGCCTGTGACCGGCAACCCCGAGGCGGCCCGCCATGCCTGTGCGATTGCCGTCGGCGTATAGCCGCCCAGCCACACAACGGCCAGCGTCAAAGCGGAGACAAACATCAATGCCAGGCCAGCGATCTCTGATGCTCCCTGGGCACCGATGAGAATGTCACGAATACCAAAACCGATGCTGAACGTGGCGACGGCACCGTAGACCGGCGCCATGCCCATGGCAGCGCGCGGCCGCCAAGCAGCCCAGAACAATCCCACTGCCAATGCAAGCCGAATTGCCGCGAGTTGAATGGCAAGGCGTGCTCCGAGCTCCATTGGGTCAACGGTGGCAGTGGAACCGTCGATAGGCGCTCCCGTGCTTGTTGCGATTCCTGCACCGTCCTGCGGCTGTGTCGAGGAAAGTCCAAGCGTCATCATGTCGGAGGCGTCTACCAGCGTCGCAATCCCCCAGACCGCCCAGCAAAGTCCCAACGCAATGAGCACCCCGCGGGCGGTGCCGGCTATGAGCAGCCATGCGCGCTCACGCCGGCGGCGCTCCGGTTCGATGGAGACCAAAATGCGCTCCGAGAGATCATCCGTGGAAACCTCCGGCATACCATCGGCAGGCCCAACCGTAAGGGCGCGGTTCAGCCGCACCGCTCGCTCGTACCAAGCTCGGCACTCCTCGCAGGCCCCAAGATGGGCATCGATGACTTCATCGGCAATACTTGCCTGCTCGCCATCGAGGCGAGCTGACAATGCTGCGCGAATTTCCTCGCACTCCACGGGGAATCTCCTCCGCTTTTAACTCTTAAGGGGGTTGTACCTAATGAGGTCTTATCTGATGAATTGCCTGTCCAAGCTGAAACGGCCGGCTCCGAAAACGAAAATCATCACCAGCCCACCGATGAGTGACATCACGAGCTCCGCACCGTTGTCACGGATAAACAGACCATTGCCCAGGTGCATCGACCACCAGGCACCAATCATTTCAATGATGAAGACCATCGCCACCGTCGGGGCCAAGAGTCCCAGAATCAGCAACGCGCCTCCGACCAGTTCGACTAGAGCGACAACCCAGACCGTCAAGTGCGCCTGCGGGATATTCGCAGCGACAAAGTAACCGGTCGTCTTGTCAATACCGGTGATAAAAATCTTGTCCCAGCCATGGCAGATGAAGATAATTCCGAGTATTAGGCGGAGAATCACGAGCGCGATATCGCGCATTACCGGTCGATCCATGAGGGACATGCTACCCGACGGCACGGTCAAAGCACGGTAGCACTGCGGCAGCGAAAGGCCAGCGACTTTAACATGCAAAAAGGCTTCTCCCAACCCCTCGGGAGAAGCCTTCCGCCAAACACACCCGGTGTGTCATGTCTTAGGTAGTGACATCGTAACAGGCCGAGTTTCTAACAAAAAATCGCGCTGACGTGCTCAGACAACTTTAAGGTTGTTCTACGGCTCAGCTCACAGGACTAGCTCACGCGAGCCTGCGGCATTTCGTCGTAATCGTCGTCATCAAAGCGGTAGTCAGTGTAGGCCAGATCTGCGAAATCCGGGTCCTCATCATCAAGCTCGACTACTACCGCGCCGGGACGGCGCAGTCGCTGTGGAATTCCCAGCTCATCATCCTCGCGGTTACGCACACCGAGGCGGGCCATCTTCATACGGCGAATTCGGCGAGCCCGCAGTTCCTGCTCTGCACGCACGGTGCGGCGCAGGTTGACCAGGTACAGGGTCATCAAGCCGACGCCGACCAGTGGAATCCACCAGGTCCAACCACCGGCGAAAGCAGCGATGATGACCGTGACTGCGATAAACGCTGCCAGCCCAGCAACAGAACGGCGGCGGCGAGCAAAGCGAGTCTCAGCGTACTGGGCATCCGAAATCGGATCGAACCCACCGCGACCACGGCGCTTCTCAGCGAACGCGTAATCATCTTCGGTCAAGGTGTCATCGACAGCGACTGCGTCATCGTTGGACTCGACAGCGTGGTCACTGTCGTTCTCGACGGTCGCATCGAGTTCTGCCTGCTCGTCTACGGTGTCTACTTCCTCTTCAGTCTCAGAGAGAGCCTCAGCGTCAACGTGCTCAGCGTCAGCCGCGGCACCGGAATCAGCGTCAGATTCAACAGCATCTTCGAACATCAAGTCATCGGCGTCGACGAATTGACGGCGAACGTCAACGCTCACATCGGAAGAAGACTCATCTGCACGAACCACGTCACCTTCGGCGGAGGCGACGGCGGAGTCAGATTCAGCATCCTCGTCATCAACGACAGCCTGTAGCGACTGGTCTGCAGATTCATCATCGGATACGTCCATGTCAGAGCGGTCAGAAGACTCAGCAGTGGCTTCCTCGGTAGCGGAATCATCCGCCTGCGGGGCCTCCTCCTCTGCATCTGCTGCTTCCAGCTCGTAGACGATATCGCCGTCGACGACGGCCGGGTCGGCCGCCTCGTCCACGGTGTCGTCGATAAGCACGTCGCTGACATCGAAGTCATCGTCGACCTGCGCGTCAACGGTTTCGAGAGAATCGTCGACTTCTTCGGCCACGCGCACGTCCGACTCCTTAAAAGACGGACGGCGGCGCGTCGTGGCCAGCTCCTCGCCACCACGATGCAGCACGCGGGTCTTACCTAGCGCATCGGATGTACGACGAATCGGCTTGCGCGTATTGACCACCAGCGGGGCCAGCACAAACAGCCACAGTACAACGATGAGTATCAGCAACAGAGAAGTTGACATATTCTGCGTCTCCTTGCGACTTCGCCCGGGGTTTCGCCGTCTCTCCCCGGCCCAAATACACCGCCCACATGCCCTTCCACAGAGGCATTTACGAAGGCAGCCAGCGTATCTAGAGCGAACTCGCCCAATAGTAGAGTTGTCATCACCCTATCGGCGTGCGCTGCTCAGACTACTCAGGCGCGCCGTTGCGGTGGGTATTTCTCCGCCTCTTCATATTGCGCACGACCACTCGCCACGATGAGGTCCACTGCACTGTCCTCCCCCACCCGCGCATAGGTCAGATGATCGCGCCACGCACCATCCATATGGAAGGCTTCCCGCGCCACGCCCTCATACTCGAACCCACAGTTTTCCAGCACGCGTATCGACGGGACATTGCTGTCCAACACAGTCGCTTCAATTCGGTGGACGCCAACTTTCTTGGCATAATCCGACGCCAACGCCACTGCAGCAGTGGCGACTCCTCCACATGTAAAGCTGCTGCCGACCCAATAGCCAATCCAGGCGTGAGCGACGGGGAAAGGCGTAATGCCTCCGAGCGTGAGCATGCCGGCGAACTGGCCGTCTACCTCAATGGTGGAAACAAACATTTCCCCCGCCGCCTCTGAACGACGCCAACTGCGAAGGTTACGGCGGAAAACGGAAACCTTGTGGGCGTTATCCCAGTCGTCGTCGAGGGTTGGCTCCACAGGCCGCAAAATGGGCTCATCACGCAGCCGCAGTGCCCGCCATGTAGAGGCATCAGTTCGCTCTGGCACACGCAGGCGGACTCGGCCGCCACTGGTTATTAGACGGGAAGTACGCACAGCAACGATACTCGCGGTAGTGGGGTGTGGTTAGGCTTGGCGCGCCATGAACAGCACGTCAACGACATCTCCAGGACGCACGTGTAGCACGTCTTCCGGAATCACGATGAGACTGTTGGCTTCCGACATGCCGGCCAGAAGGTGGGCTTGCGCACCGCCGGAACCTCCCAGCGGCTGCACCATGTATTCGCCGGTCTCACGGTCACGCATGAGCTGACCACGGATATACCCGCGACGCTTCTCCGCCGACTCGATCGGGCCGACAGCACGAGCTGTGACAGCGCGGCGGCGAGGATTGCGCTTACCCAGGGCCAGTCGAATGAGGGGACGAACCATAACCTCAAAAACGACCAATGCGCCGACCGGGTTCGACGGCAGCAGGAACGTTGGAATCTTGTCATCTCCCAGCAGACCAAAGCCCTGGACCGAACCAGGATGCATAGCGATGCGGGAAACATCAACCTCGCCCAATTCAGCCAGCACACGGCGAATCTGCTCACCCGCGGCACCGCCGACAGCCCCCGTGATGACCAAGAGCTCACTGCGAATGAGCTGGCCCTCGATGATTTCCCGGATGCGACGGGGCTCACCGGTGGCAATACCCACTCGGTGCACCTCGGCCCCAGCATCGCGGCCGGCTGCTGCCAACGCGTAGGAGTTGACGTCGTAGACCTGACCGAGGCCTGGCGTGCGGTCAACATCGACCAACTCATTACCAATGGAAATCACGGACATACGCGGCTTGGGGTGCACCAAAACCTTCGAACGCCCCACTGCTGCCAACAATCCAACCTGCGACGGCGAAATTACCGAGTCCAAAGACACCGCCACGTCACCCGGCTGCACGTCGTCGCCGACCTTCCGCACAAAGTCACCGGAGTAGACCGGATGGAGAACATTAACTCGACGGCCACCGCGGTCGGTCCAGTTTAGGGGCACAACAGCGTCGGCAAGCGATGGCAGCGGCGCACCAGTTTGTACGCGCACGGCCTGCTTCGGCTGGAGACGCATCGGGTGGTGAGAGCCGGCTGTCACCTCACCGACAACAGGCAGCTCGACCTCGCGAAAATCAACATCACTCTGACGCGCATCCGGAGGTAAAGAACCAGATTCGCCGACGATATCGACAGCGCGCACTGCATAACCATCGATTGCTGACTGCACGAATCCCGGCAACGGCTGCTCTGCGATGACATCTTCAGCGCACAGCATGCCGAGGGATTCCGAAATAGCAACGCGCACAGGATCAGGCATCACAGCGTGCGCGGTGATTGCCGCCAACTGTTCTTCCACAGAACGCATGTTTTACCTTCCTCGGCACCAACCCGCGGTGCGCTTTATGGCTATTCAGCTTCTCAGTACAAGCCTCTAGATAAGTACAGCCTCTATAAAAAGGCTTTAAGCCTGTTCATCCTGCGCCAGACGCTGCTGCATATACTCGCGCAGCCCCTCGCCGTAGTCCGGATGCCTGAGTCCAAAGTCTACGCAAGCGCGAATGAAGCCACCAGGATTTCCCAGGTCATGGCGGAACCCCTTGTGGACGACCACATGAACCGGATGCCCCTCTTGAATCAGCAGCTCAATTGCATCGGTGAGCTGGTATTCGCCGCCCTTACCGCGCGGGATGCGGCGCAGCGCATCGAAGATGGCACGATCGAGCAAGTAACGTCCGACTGCCACGAAGTTGGATGGAGCATCCGCAGGGTCCGGCTTTTCCACCATGCCCTTGACTCGCTTCACATCGTCCCAAGCATCAGCATCAGCCGCGTTCTCACCGAGCTCACCCGACTCCGCCGGGGTGGCGTCCTCAATATCGAAGACACCGTAGTTGTAGACCTCTTCGTGAGGAATTTCCAGCGCACATAGCACCGAGCCACCAAAGCGCTCGCGCACTTCCGTCATGCGATCCATCACGCCCACTGGGAGCACGAGATCGTCGGGAAGCATGACAGCAACGCTGTCCTCATCGTCTTCGAGCAGCGGCTCTGCGACCAACACCGCATGCCCCAGGCCCAGCGGTCGATCTTGGACAACGGATTCCACGCGAATGACCTCGGTGGCGCGGCGTACCTTCGCTGCAATTTTGTCCTTGCCACGCTCGGCGAGAGTCTGCTCAAGATCCGGGCGTGGGTCGAAGTGTCCCAGCACGCCATCCTTACTCGGCGCCGTGACAATAGCCAGGCGTTGCGCACCAGTGGCGGCGGCCTCTTCAGCAATCATCTCGATGCCCGGCGTATCAACCACGGGCAGCAATTCTTTCGGCACTGTCTTGGTGGCAGGCAAGAATCGCGTACCCATGCCCGCGGCAGGAACGATGACAGTTCGAACCGGAGTAGTCATGTCCGAACCAGACTCTTTAGACGATGAGACCATAATGGCAACGATACCTATATAACTTCCATTTGCTCGGAGGCTGACCCCGCTTTTTTCAACGCGTTAATCAGAAATTTTCTCCTGCGCTGACGACCGAGGCCGCTCCCCTACCTGACAGAGTAGGTTTGCAGGTATGGCTCCGCTTCCCGAAACCACGTCCGATTTCAAAACCCGCACACGGCACGAGGTACTCGCCGCACGCGCCGCCAAGGGGCAGCGTGAGCGCATGCTTGACGACGAAGCACTGGTACAGCGGTTGCAAGAATGGTTATCCAATACCGTCGGTGACCTCACAAAACCCGTCATCGCCGCTTATGTCCCCGCTGGCGACGAGCCCGGTGCAAGCGTTTCTAGTTCGACTGATGGTGAGCCCGGCCAGGGCTTTGTGGAGGCTTTGGCCAACGCGGTTCCCGGAGCACGAATTCTGCTTCCCGTCTGCCCGCCCGGTCCGCCACAGCCGCTGCACTGGGGTTACTACACCGACGGCTTCAGCAAAGGGCGATTTGGACTCTTGGAACCTGTTTCGATGGAAAGCGCCGCCGGCCCGAAGGAGCTAGGTGTTGCCGACGCCATTATTCTGCCGGCAGTTGCGGCCGACCCCCAAACTGGGATGCGGTTAGGGCGTGGCGCTGGTTATTACGATCGCAGCTTGGTTTTCGCTCGACGCGACGGCGATACGGATGGGGCGAGAGCTGCTGTCATCGCTGTTGCGGTTTTCGACACCGAGTTGCGCACGGAGCTTGCCTACGATGAGCACGACGTTCCCGCCGATTATGTGATCACGCCAGCGGGGATTTCACAGGTTTAATGGAACCGATTCCGGGTTTTTCGCGCCTAACTTAATATGAACCCAAAACACTCGTCCCGGTTTCCGCGTCCATTCCGAAAGCCCCGCCCCGCAACTATTCGGCGAATAGTTGCAGTCACAGTTTTCCTATGTGCCGTCGGACTGGCGGCGGTGGAGTCATTGACACCTCGCAGCGGCCATATCCGGGTCATGATTAGCGCCAAATCCATTGCCGGTGGCGCATCGGTGGCAGAACAAGATGTGGCTTTCAAGGACATTCCCCGGGATCTCGTTCCTGGCGGGGCCGTAACGGACATCGCTGCTGTGCGGGGACGCACCCTGGCCACCGGCATGTCACCAGGAGAGATACTTACAGAGCAGCGAATGGTCGGCCCATCACTAGCCAAGTCGTTGACTGGGATGTCGGAAAGCAAAATTATTGCCATCACGTTGACTGATGTGGGCATCGTGTCCGCTCTTCGCACTGGTGACAGCGTGGATATTGTGTCGACCGCGGATGAGCGCGGGATGGCAGCGCCGCTTGCACACGGGGCAAAGGTGGTCAACATCGTCGACGAAGAGGTGGTTTTGGTTGCACTGCCCACTGGTGCCGCGGAGGTGGTGGCAGCGACATCGCTAACGTCCCCGCTCACACTGTTACTCTCGGGCTAGTGACCAAAGTCTCACTGATTACAAGATTTCATGGCCCTGAACAGCGTTTTCCGTAGAAAGTTGACTTGTCCCATAACTTGGTGTCGGGATACAATGGCTCGGCAATTCAAAATTACGATTAGAACTAAGAAGAGTGACACTGCCGGACAGCGCACTGCCCTGTTTCTGAAATCGTATGGGCCTGCATTGAGCAACGCGATGACTCACAGGTCTCGTTTGGTTTGTTCCGTTTCTACAGAAGGAAATTTCCTATGCTTAAGGGCTTTAAAGAGTTCATCATGCGCGGCAACGTCATCGACCTGGCGGTCGGTGTTGTCATCGGTGCTGCGTTCACCGCAATCGTCACCGCTTTCACCGAAAGCCTGCTCGAGCCGCTGCTGAACACCATCGGTGGCGCTGAGGTTACTGGCCTTGGCTTCGAGATCATCAGCGGCAACCCGTCGACCTACCTTGACTTTGCAGCTGTCATCACCGCAGTAATCAACTTCCTGCTGGTCGCAGCGGTTGTCTACTTCGTCATCGTTGCTCCGATGAACAAGTTCAACTCGATGCGTGAGGCTCGCCTGGAGACCTCCGCTGAGCCGGAGGTCACCGAGGCTGACCTGCTGACCGAGATTCGTGACCTGCTGGCAGAACAGAACGGTAAGCCGAAGTCGGAACTGAACTAGCCTCTAGCTGTTAGTTGAGACCTTCCGACAAGAAGCCAACTAACGCCTTTGCACAGCGCTCATCCCCAATGGGGTGGGCGCTGTTTTGTCCAGTAGTCCGCATCAAAACCACGAGCATCCTCCGGAGATTCATCGTGATAGCGCACTGTGCGCGCGGTTTTCGCACTGCGCGACTGGGCAAAGTTTTTCGCCGGTGCACCTGCGCGACGACGTTGCCTACGACTGCCACTGCGCGGCGCAGCTTGCTCGGGCTGATTGGGCTGATTGGCGTCGCCCATTCCTAGACGCTCCAGCGGCAGAGATCATCAAGCACATGAGAGACCAGCGGGAGAATTGTCGCCATGCCATCGCGCACTGCAGCGCGCGACTCCGCGAGATTGATAATCACCGTCTGACCGGACACACCAGCCAACCCGCGTGACAGCCCCGCATCCAAGGCGCCGGCTCCCATACCGGAGTTACGAATAGCCTGCTCAATGCCCTGCAGTCGTACATCGAGAACTTTGCGAGTGGCATCCGGGGTCTTCGCACGAGGCCCAACGCCAACGCCTCCCACCGTGACGACCAAATCCGCGCCACCAACAACAGCGGTATCGAGCGCCTTCCGGATCTCACGCTTCACTGCACCCGTACTGACCACAGCATCGACCGAGTAGCCGTCTTCTTCCAACAGCTCAACCATGAGCGAAGCCGCAGCATCCGGGTTCTCGAAATGATCGCCCACGAGGACTACAAACGCATTTCGGACCTGGCCGTCGTCGTTGATAAGACGCTCCATCTCAGCGAGGTTAACGTCACTTGGCTCAGTACTCACAGTTTCACTCATCTGCTCTAACTCGCTTTCTCCCACAGCTCTACACTCGAAGTTTCACTCGAAAATCTTTTACAGATGGTGAGCTACTACTCCACCACGCTGCTTATCAATCCTGGGCTTCTGCCAAGGTGACATCGACTGTTCGCTCGTTGCCGCCTCGCTCATCTGTAACTGTAAGTGTGACAGAATCCCCGATCCGATGCGAGCGGATAGCCGCAATTAGTGCAACGCCATTGTCAAGTGTGCGGTCATCAACCTTGGTAATCAGGTCACCGTCTTTCAGTCCCGCTTTGTCAGCTGGGCCGCCTGGCGTTACCTCCCGCACCAGTGCACCACGTGCAATCGGACGCGAATCAATCTGGGCACCAATGACAGGCATCCGGGCCTTACCGGAATCAATCAGGTCTTCCGCTATGCGACGAGCCTGATTAACCGGAATAGCGAAACCAAGGCCAATGCTGCCCGCTTGCTCCGATCCCGCACTGTTAGAGGCAATCACGCTGGGCACACCGATAAGGTTGCCTTCCATATCCACTAGCGCTCCACCGGAGTTACCCGGATTAATCGCCGCGTCGGTCTGGATTGCATCAATGACCGAGGACTGACCGTCTTCACCCGCGGCGGTGACCGGACGATTCTTAGCGGAGACAATGCCCTGCGTAACGGTGGAGGTCAGTCCCAGTGGCGAGCCAACGGCCACCACTTCCTGGCCAACCTGGACCTGCGAGGAATTGCCCAGTGAAATTGGGCGCAGCCCGTTGACACCTTCAATTCGAATAACGGCGATATCAGTAGCTGCATCCCCTGCAACCAGAGTTGCCGGGTGCGTCGTGCCGTCGGCCAGCAAGACTTCCATTTGTGCGTCCGGGCCCGCGCCTGCGACGACGTGATTATTCGTCAGGACCAGACCGTCGGACGACAGAATGGAGCCTGACCCCGACGCCGTGCCCCGCTCCGAGGCAGTGGTGATGGAGACGACACTGGGAAGGACCTTCTGCGCGACCTTCTCCACGGACCCCTCAGCTGCTGCTACCTGGCGGGTTTCCGCAGGCTTATCCAGCGCGTTGTCCGCGGGGACCGACGACTGCGAGTTGTGAACTACCCATGCGCCGACACCGCCACCAATACCGGCCGAGCACAGCATCAGGGCAGCGACTGCCAGCGCCCCCATGCCCTTAGCCCCCTGGGCACCCTTGGTCTTCTGCTGATTGGCCGGAACGTCCCACTCTGAACCGCCTCCGTAAGCGCCGTTCGGCTGAGACGAGATGGTGTTGTAGTGGGAATTCTCCCAGCCGCGCTCATTGACAGAAAACTGGCTTGTCTCACCAGCATCCCCCATGGCACGGTTCTCGCTGAAGTTGTGAGACTGCGAGGAGTAGTGTCCCCGCTCATCTCCTCGCGAGGAATCGTTGAAAGAGTTGCTCATACGTAATACCTTGCACTGTCTGTCTAACAATTGGCTGAGAGCAGTCTGCAGTCTCGCCGAAAATTCCCCGAATGAAACACCGAATCCCCGCCACGCACTTCCTTAAAAGGCCGCACGCAGCGGGGATTACATCGACTTTGACGTGGGGATATGCGTTTCTAGCTAGGCTCTTGAGCTGAATCGGAGTCTTCATCTCTCCCGCTGTACGGGCTGCCCGGCAGCGTCACCCGCATCAAAGCACCGCCATCGTCGGATTCATCGGCAGTAATCGTGCCCCCGTGGCGGACGATGACTGACTTCACAATGGCCAACCCCAGGCCGGATCCAGGCATAGACCGTGACTGAATGGAACGGTAGAACCGCTCGAAGACCTTGTGACGATCTTCCTTCGGGATACCCGGCCCCGAGTCCGCCACCGTGAATTCAGCGACAACCTCGCTGAGTGGCGTCAGACGAACCCGCACGGTGCCATTTTCTGGCGACCACTTTGCAGCGTTGTCCATCAAGTTCAAAACTGCCCGGCCAAGCCCCGCCGGATCCCCGTAGACATACCACGGAGTGGTCTGCACGTCGAAAGTGATATCCGGCCGACGACGTTCAACACGCGCTAACGACGTGGAAATGATTTCATCGACATCGACATGTTCAATAACCTGTTGCGGCCCATCTTCGCGTGCCAAATCGACGAGGTCACCAACCAATGTCGACAACTCTTCCAGCTGTGCGATGACGTCAGCTTCCAGATCCGCGCGATCCGCATCCGAGATTGCCGCTCCCGAGCGGGAGGCCATCATCAGCAGTTCAATATTTGTGCGTAACGACGTCAGCGGGGTCTTCAACTCATGACCAGCATCTGCAACCAGCTCCGCCTGCTTAATGCGCGACGCTTGAAGTGCAGCCAACATCTCATTGAAGCTGCGGGTAAAGCGCGCAAGCTCATCGTCGCCCTCCACAGGGATTGGGCGCAGCTCATCGGTCTCCGTTACTCGCTCCGCGGCAATGCGCAACCGAGTGACCGGACGCAGACCCGTTGTTGCCACCGTAATACCTGATCCGATGGCGAAGAGAATTCCGATTGCAGAAATACTCAGCAGCACTGCACCGAGCGATTTCAAGACCGACTGCGTCGAGTTCAAGTCCTGCGAGAGAATCAGCGTCGCACCATCTTCGGCGCGGACGGCATATACACGACGGCCGTTGTACTCATCGGTACGAATCGATTCCTGGCGATTCCCTCGCAACACTGCGAGTTCCGGACCACCAATAGAGATTGAGCCACCGCCCTTACCCGCCACACTGCCGTGGGCAAAGTACACCGCATCCAAATCGGGGTTCAGAATCCTGTTTGAGTCCGCCTCAAAAGAGGGACCAATGGCAAACTCCGACGCATACGGGGACATAAGCAGTTTTTCCGCCTGGCTACGGAGGTTACTATCCACTTCGCGGTACAGCGTTGCCTGCACAGTAAAAAACGCAGCCAACGTCATCAGCCCCACAGACATCGCCACAATGAGCGCCGTCAAAATGGTCAGCCGCCAACGCAGTGAAGGGATACGCGAACTCCGGGGCAGATCAACGAGGGACTCCCCTACCGTCCTCTCAGCATCCGCGGACTTCTCTTGCTTTTCACCGGCACCTTGTCCCGGGGTGACCTCGGTGGCGGAACGCTGATCTGATTGCACGCCACCGCCGGTCAAACGACGACGGCGCAACATCACGGTGCGGTCTCCCGCATCACATAACCGACACCACGCACAGTGTGAATCAGACGCGGCTCTCCCTCTGCCTCAGTCTTGCGACGCAGGTAGCCAATGTAGACCTCAAGCGCATTTCCGGACGTCGGGAAGTCATACCCCCAGACGTCCTCCAAAATGGCGGTACGGGAGAGTACACGCCGCGGGTTGCTCATCAGCAACTCCAGCAGTGCAAACTCGGTCCGAGTGAGACTAATGCGGCGTTCACCGCGGAAAACCTCACGAGTTTCCGGGTCCAAGGAGAGATCCTCAAACTGCAGAGTTGCGGCATCCTCCATCGCAGGCACTTCCAGAGCAGAACGACGAAGGAGTGAACGCACACGAGCGAGCAGCTCTTCCAATGCGAAAGGCTTGGGCAGGTAGTCGTCTGCGCCGGCATCAAGACCAGCTACGCGCTCGGAGACCGAATCACGTGCAGTCAACATCATGACCGGCAAATCATCGCCTTCGCTGCGAAGCCGACGGCAAACATCGAGGCCGTCGAGCTTCGGCATCATGACATCCAGAATGGCTAAATCCGGACGATCCTTGGCGATCTTTTCCAAGGCCTCTGCGCCATCCTCAGCGAGCTCGACCGTGTAGCCATTAAAAGTCAACGATCGCCGCAACGCTTCGCGTACCGCTTGATCGTCATCAACTACCAAAATCTTCATACTGCCCATTGTGCCTTGAAAATATAAGGTGAGTGTAAATGTGACACAGATTCTTCGTGAGAGAGCTCGCAAAAACTGGGCCATACAACTGAAAAACCTCACCCCATCGCCAAGTACAAGCGATGGGGTGAGGTTAAAAGCTCTTTATCAACCGTTCCTTACGCACTGAACGCACTCTGCACGCTCAAAGCGCTCTGGGATTCAGCGAGGAACGATGTCAGCATCCTTAAAGATGCGCGTTAGAACTTCTCGACGTCAACCAGGCCGAGCTGAACAGCCTTGGCGATGCGACGAGGAACGTTGTAGACGCGGCCGTTTACCTTGACTTCCTGGAGAGCGACGTTGTTGCTCTTCCACTGGGAACGGCGGGCGCGGGTGTTAGCTCGCGACATGCGACGCTTTGGTACTGCCATTTTCTTATTCCCCTCCTATTCTTAGTTCTTCTTCGCGCGGCGAATGCGGTTACCGTAACGACGCTGGAACTTCTCGACGCGACCAGCGGTGTCCATGACACGCTGAGCACCGGTCCAGAACGGGTGCGACTCGCTGGTGACGTCAACGACGATCAGCGGGTACTCGTTACCGTCTTCCCACTCGACAGTGCGGTCGGAGGTGGCGGTGGAACGGGTAAGGAAAGAGTGACCCGTGCCTGCGTCCTTGAAAACCACCGGGTGGTAATCAGGATGGATGTCCTTCTTCATTAATTCTCGTTTCCCTCAGGATTGAACTTCAGGTCGCTTTCACCCAGCTAACAGCGGGAGAATCGTGCCTGAGTTGGGTACGAACACGACTTACAATGACACGCACCAGGTCAATATTTCTACAAACCGGCATGTGACACTCGATGGAATATTACAGGCTCGAGCCCAAAAATTAAAAAAGGACTCTGCGCTAACGCCCGTCGACAGGCGGGCGCCCGTCAACAAGCACGAACTTTATGACGACATTAGAGAGTTGCGCCAAGAAAACCACAGTGGAACAGCGATTAGGTTATCCCGCAACTCGTGTGTAAACTGTTCTCTCGCTGTTGTCTAGTTATTCGTTTACGCGCTCAGCGTCGAGTGTCAATGGGCAGCGCCCCGGAAAAGGCCAGGTGGAATCCTCGGTTACTCAATAATCCGGCGTGGCGCACCAGTGATGTCGGCATTGGGCGGCAAGGAAGCAAAGGAATCCCTATGTCGGCGATTTGCCAGGTTACGGGACGCAAGCCGTCTTTCGGCAAGACCGTGTCCCACTCCCACCGGCGCACGTCGCGCCGTTGGAACCCCAACGTGCAGCGTAAGAAGTTCTACCTCGCCTCTGAGGGGCGTCACATCACTCTGAATGTGTCCCCGAAGGGTCTGAAGACCATCGACAAGTACGGTATCGAAGCTGTTGTTGCTCAGATTCGTGCACGTGGGGAGAAGATCTAAAAATGGCACGTAATGACATTCGTCCAATCATCAAGCTGAAGTCCACTGCGGGCACCGGTTACACCTACGTGACCCGTAAGAACAAGCGCAATACCCCGGACCGTATCACCATTAAGAAGTACGATCCGGTTGTCCGCAAGCACGTCGAATTCCGCGAGGAGCGCTAATTCATGGCTAAGAAGTCCAAGATTGCCAAGAACGAGCAGCGCAAGGAAATCGTCGCTCGTTATGCAGAACGTCGCGCTGAACTGAAGCGCATCATCAAGTCCCCGCACTCCACTGACGAAGAGCGCATGGACGCACAGTACGAGCTGAACCGTCAGCCGCGTGACGCGTCCCCGATTCGCGTTCGCAACCGTGACGCTGCAGATGGTCGCCCGCGTGGCTACCTCCGCAAGTTCGGCCTGTCCCGTGTCCGCGTTCGTGAGATGGCCCACCGTGGCGAACTCCCGGGCGTCCGTAAGTCCAGCTGGTAAGTCGAGGAGCACCAATGAAGCGCAATCACTCTAACAAGAAGGCGCGGATGGAGCAGTCCCGCCGCCCGAAGAAGAACCCACTCAAGGCCGCAGGCGTTGAGAAGGTTGATTACAAGGACATTAACCTGCTCCGCCAGTTCATCTCTGACCGTGGCAAGATTCGTTCTCGCCGCGTCACCGGTCTGACTCCGCAGCAGCAGCGCCAGGTCGCTACCGCTGTGAAGAACGCCCGCGAGATGGCACTCCTGCCGTTCACCAGCCGCTAAAGATGGCTGGTCGGCGGGAGCCGATCATTCGAATACCCGCCGAAAGGCCTTATTTACGCGCTGGCCGCATGACGATACATGCGATAACAGCGTAAAACGGACTCAGTCCTTCCCCACCGAGGGGATTGGATTGGGTCCGTTTTTTATTGTCTAAAATATGCACTTATGCCCGCTCTCACCGAAATATTCACCGGCTTTGGTTCCGTCGCAGTACTGATCATTGTTGGCTGGCTGTTTGGGCGCAGTGAGATCGTCGATAAGCGGGCATCTTTTACCCTGAACATGGTCGTGTTCTGGATCGCGATGCCGTGCATGCTCGCGCACACGCTCGCGACGGCGGATTCGGCGAACATCTTCGGTTCGGCGTTTGGTGTCGCGGCACTGTCTGCCTTGACCACGGCGGCGTGCTACCGAATCTTTGTGGCACCCATGTTCAAACAGCGCAGCGCTGATGCTGTGGTCGGCGCGATGTCGTCGAGTTACAACAACGTCGCTAATCTCGGTGTGCCCATCGCGGTCGCGGTGCTTCACGACGCTACCGCCGTCGTCCCGGCCCTTATTTTTCAGATTGCTTTTTATGCGCCCGCTTCCATGACGGTGCTGGAGATCCTCACTAACCGCGGCCGCTTTCGACCCCGCAATGTCATCATGGCTCCGCTGAAAAATCCTATTTTTCTGGCTGCGATGGTGGGGCTTGCGATTAATGCGTTTGCTATCGAAGTACCTCAGTTCGTGGCACATCCGGTGGGGCTATTGGGGCAGGCGGCGGTGCCTATGGCACTTCTGGCCTTCGGTATCAGCCTGCATGGTATGCCGTTTATGGAAGCAGGCCACTCCCCTCGTCGCGCCGTCGTAGTGGCGTCGACTCTGAAGCTTTTCCTCCACCCAGCGTTCGCTCTGCTGTTCGGCCATTTTGTCTTTGGACTCAGCGGGCATGCGCTGCTGGCAGCCGTGATTATCGCCGGTTTGCCGACTGCTCAAAATGTCTACACATTCGCGTCCCGCTTCGGCCGGAACCTTGAGCAGGCACGCGATTGTGGCGTGATTACGACAATCGCCTGCTTGCCGACGGTTCTGCTGTTCACCCTGCTGCTGAGTTAGGAGGCTAGGTCTTCACGCCGACGGCATCGCGCAATTCTCGTTACCCTTGGGGACGTGGAGATTCTGAAGACACTTCTCGAGGCCGACCCATCGGTGCCTCGTTTGACCTGTTATGACGAAACTACTGGCGGTCGTACCGATTTGTCGGCGCAGACCCTGGACAATTGGGCCTGCAAGATTGCCAACATGTTGCACGATGAGTTCGACCTCGTCGCCGGGGACCAGGCATGGATTGATCTACCACTAATCTGGCAGTCCGCCTGTATCATTCTTGGCTGCGAGCGCGCTGGCGTCACCGTTAGTGATGAGGAGCCGCTGGTTGTTTTCACCACCGTCACTAACGTCAGCACGTGGGAAGAGAAGTTCCCAGACGCCTATATCGCAGTGCTTACCGACGATCCCTTTGGCCGCGGTGTCGTGGAATGTGGTGATGATATTCCACCGGGAGTCATTGACTTCGGTCCGGAAGTTCGTTTCCACCCAGACGCATATCTAGGCGCAGGCCCGGACTCCGACCAAACCCCCGTTATTGGGGAGAAGTCGGCTGCAGAACTGCTTTCATCAGCTGGCGATTACGCGGACGAGATGCAGCTCACGCCCGGTTCCCGCGTCGTTTCCGACGGCTGGCTGGTGCCTGATTCTTCACAGGTCAGCGGAGATAGATGGGCGCGTAATGTGCTGTCGGCTTGGGTTCAGGGCGGTGCTGCCGTCGTCGTGCGCGGCGGCGATACCGAGCGTGTCACTGCTATTTCTACGGCCGAAAGAGCCCGTGTGATTTAATCACATCCCCTCCGACGAGAGGCGCTCTCGGCAGGCGCGATAATCTGGAAATTGTGATTACCCGACCATATATTCTCGCGATTCTTGCCCTCATCAACGTTTTGGGCGCACTGGCTGTATGGGATCTGAGCCCGTGGTGGTGGATTCTGATGGCTTTCATCCTCTTCCTGGATGTTGTGGCTATCTATGACATGCTTCAAAAGAAGCACTCCATCTTGCGGAACTTCCCGGTCATTGGCCATCTGCGCTACATGGGCGAGACCATTCGCCCCGAGATGCAGCAGTACTTTATCGAGCGCAACTTCGACGGCGCTCCGTTCGACCGCGATACTCGTACCGTGGTCTACGAGCGTGCGAAGGGGCTGTCCTCAAAGAAGTCCTTCGGTACTGAACGCAAAATTAACGCCCCTGGCTACGAATACGTCCGCCACTCCATGGCACCGAGCCAGCACGTCATCGAAGATCCCCGCGTAGATATTGGCGGTCCGGACTGCACCCAGCCGTACTCCGCGTCGATCTTCAATATTTCAGCCATGAGTTTTGGCTCCCTGTCCCCGAACGCTGTCATGGCAATGAATAAGGGCGCGAAACTGGGCAATTTCGTGCAGGACACTGGCGAGGGCGCTATCAGCCCTTACCACTTGAAGTACGGTGCGGACATCTACTGGCAGCTGGGTTCCGGCTACTTCGGGGCGCGTACGGAGGATGGCGACTTCGATCCGGAGCTGTTCCGCGAAAAGGCTAAGATTTCGCAGGTCAAGGCTACCTATCTGAAAGTTAGCCAGGGGGCAAAGCCGGGACTCGGTGGCATGCTGCCAGGCCACAAGGTCAATGAGGAGATCGCCGCTACTCGCCACGTGCCAGTTGGCAAGGGCGTAATGAGTCCGCCGTACCACCGTGTCTACTCCACCCCGCGTGAACTTGTTCGTTTTATGGGCACAATGCGCGAGCTCAACGGTGGCAAGCCGGTCGGTTTCAAGCTATGCGTCGGCTCGCAGCTCGAGTTCCTCGCCGTGTGCAAGGCCATGCTGGAAGAGAACATCACGCCAGACTTCATCATCGTCGACGGCGCTGAAGGCGGCACCGGCGCTGCGCCGCTGGAATACTCCGACCGCGTTGGCCTGCCGCTTACCGACGGTCTAATTCTCGTCCATAACGCGCTCGTAGGTGCCGGTCTGCGAGATCGCATCAAGCTCGGTGCATCCGGCAAGGTCATTACTGGCTTCGACATTGTTAAGCGCATGTGTATCGGCGCTGACTTTGTGAACTCAGCTCGTGGCATGATGATGGCCACCGGCTGTATTCAATCTCAGCTATGTCACACCAACACCTGCCCGGTGGGTGTGGCTACCCAGGATCCGAGTCTGTGGAAGGCTTTGGATGTCGACGACAAGGGTCAGCGTGTGGCCAACTATCACAATGCCACGGTCGCAGAAGCGGCTAGCCTGTTGGCATCGATGGGTCTCAATAGCTTCTCTGAGCTAGGGCCATCCCACCTGCTGCGGCGCACAAATGAGCAGGTTGGTGAGACCTACGCGGAGCTCTACAACTGGCTGCAGCCGGGCGAGTTGCTCAGCGGCACCCGTTTTCACAACTGGGCCGAGGCCTGGGAGACCGCCGACCCGGACACGTTCCACTACCCTGCAGTTCATATGCGCGGGTAGTTCGGGGGGGGTGGCTGGACGCCCTACTCACCCATCACTTCTTGCGCAGGCGCTCGTCCTTTTCCAGGACTTCATCGCGCATATTGGCCTGGTAGTTCTCCATCGCCACAATGAGCTCCGGGTAACCAGCCGAGAGGATACGCACAGCCAGCAGGCCAGCATTCTTAGCGCCGCCCACGCCGACGGTTGCCACCGGAACGCCGCCCGGCATCTGAACAATCGACAGCAGCGAGTCGACGCCCTCCAGGTTCTCGAGTGCACGGGGCACGCCGATAACCGGCAGCGGAGTGGCAGACGCCACCATGCCCGGTAGGTGCGCAGCACCACCGGCACCTGCGATAATGCAGCGCAAGCCCTTGTCAGCGGCTGACTTTGCGTAATCAATCATGCGTTCCGGAGTACGGTGCGCAGAGACCACGCCTACCTCAAACGGAATTCCGAACTCAGCCAGTACCTCAGCTGCCGGCTCCATGGTCGGCCAATCTGAGTCCGACCCCATAATCAGACCAACCAACGGACCGGTTGCGTTGGTCAGCTTCGGGCTTGCCACCTGGTTTGCTTCAGCCAATGTTGTCTCCTTGGGATAGCAATCTAATTTTTAAAGGCGCTAGCTTTAATCGGCGCTAGCTTCATGCCGTGTAGCCGTCTGCCCATACTCCATCGACTACGTAACCAGCAGCTAGGTTGGCAATTCGACGGGTCTCGGCAATGCCCTCCGCGCTTGCGTCATAACCACACAGATTGACGTGACCCAGCTTACGTCCTGGGCGCCAATCCTTGCCGTACCAGTGAATCTTCACCGATGGGAAGCGGCGCCATACCTTAGCAAAGCGCTGCGCAATCGGCACGTCCGAGGCCTCTTCGCCACCCAGCGTATTGACCATCACCGTCACCGGTGCAGTCGGGCGAGTGGAACCCAGTGGCATGTCAGCAACTGCACGCAGGTGCTGCTCAAACTGGCTGGTCTCACAGCCGTCCTGCGACCAGTGGCCAGTGTTGTGCGGGCGCATCGCCAACTCGTTGACGTAGATCTCCGGATTGCCATCTGCATCGACGGTCTCGAACAGCTCAACTGCCAGCGCACCGGTTACTCCCAACTCGGAAGCGATGGTCACACTGAGTTTTTCGGCCGCGCTCGCAAGCTCGTCGGAAAGCCCCGGCGCCGGGCAGATTGCCTCAACACAGATGCCGTCACGCTGCATAGACTCGAGGACTGGCCAGGCCTTGACCTCACCCGACGGTGTGCGGGCACACATGGCCGACAGCTCGCGAACCAGCGCGACTTTCCGTTCGGCCATCAGCGGCACGTCCTTGCCCAACAGTTCGTCGACAAGCGTGCGCAGGTCCTCGCGATCCTTCGGGAACCACACGCCGTGACCGTCGTAACCGCCACGGCGGGCCTTCAGGCAGACGGCACCGTCAACGCGGTCGAAGAAGGCCTCGGCATCCTGGACGGACTCAATAGCAGCGTAGGCAGGTACCGGAGCGCCCAGTTCCTCCAAGCGCTGGCGCATCAGCAGCTTATCCTGCGCGTACAGCAACGCTGAAGGCTGAGGCTGAACCGAGTAGCCCATCTCGGTCAGCTTGTTGAGAAATTCGGTGGGAACGTGCTCATGGTCGAAAGTCACGGCCTGCGCACCAGCGACAGCGCGGTCAACGTCCTCCCAGACGTGATAGTCGCCGATGATAACGTCCGCACACACCTGCGCTGCGGAAGCATCCGGGGAACCGGCGAGCAAACGGATGGACTGTCCCAGCTCAATGGCCTCAGTCTGCATCATGCGAGCCAGCTGACCGTCACCAATCACCGCCACAACCGGCACGCCATCAGCATGCGCGGGATGCTGCGCAGCAGTTAGCGCTGCAGCGGAATCAGAAGTGGAATTAGTGGAGTTTTCAGGGGTATCCGAAGCAATCACACCCCTGATTGTAGGTTATGACCCGAAATTCTAAGTCAACCGGGAGACCAACTTAGCCACCTTGCGGGAGCTGGGAATATCTTCCACAGCCAGCGGCGGGCCGAAACTGCGGGTCTGCAGATACAGCACGCCGCCCTTGCGATTGACCGCACGCACCGAACGTAGATCAATCGAGACCACCTGCGGGCGCAGAATTCCACGTCGCAGAACAATTCGCCTATCAGTCAGTACAAACCGCTCCCCCAGCCAACTTAGTACCGGACGAACAACACGCCAGAGAATAAGCCCCAGCCACGCAAACAGCAGCAGCTGACGCACACCCTGTAAGTCTCCCGGAGCAATCGCAGGGCCGTCGATAAAGCCAATCAGCAACCAGCAGACGCCGGTGATAACCATGAGCTCCAAGAGCGGCCACACCAGCCGACCAAAAGTTGGATTGGTGTCCAGCAGAATTGCCTCGCGCGTGTCCAACTCATCATCGGGAAAGGCCATACAGCACTACCTCCGGTCCGAGTCAGTCTGCGGGGATGCATAGCCGCCGTCAGTGGCACGAACATGGAACACGTCACCGGCCGCAACAAAGTGGCTTGTGCCAGCTTCGTCGGTGACAATCAATTCGCCGTCGGCACGCACACCAACCGCCTTGCCGACCAGCACGCGATCCCCCGGCAACTCCACGCGCACGTTCGAGCCGATGGTCGCGCACACCGCCTCGTAGTCCCGCAGCAACTCAGCATCGCCCTTTCGCCACTGTGCTTGACGACGTCCCAGCGCACGCAGCACACCAGCGGAGATGTCGTCGCGGTCGAGATTGTCTGCGCCCGCCAGGTATAGCGAAGTGGCGTGTGGCACAGGCAACTCGTCTTCCTGCAGAGAAACATTGATGCCGATTCCTGGAATGAGAGCTGGTGGTGTCAGCGAAGCAGCCTCTACCAGAATTCCGCAGAGCTTACGACCGTCAACGAGGACATCGTTCGGCCACTTCAGGGATACGCGCTCAGGCACCAGACCCACGACCTCTACAACAGCATCGACGACTGCGAGACCTGCGACTAAGGGCAAGAGCCCCAGCTGCTCCGGTGCGAGCCCTTGCGGGCGCAGCAGTGTGCTGAGCGCAATGGATGCACCTTCCGGAGCTGTCCAACTACGGCTCAGCCGACCGCGACCTGCGGTCTGCTCCGAGGCGATGAGCGCACTGAGATCTGCCACCTGCCCCAGTGCCGCCTGTTTCCGAAGATCGGCATTGGTCGAACCAGTGGTTTCGACAACCTCAATGGAACTCCAGCCCGGCGCGGCTGCGCGCACACGCGCGGCATCAAGAGGCTTGCGGGAAGCAACAATTCGGGGGTCGGTCATGCACAGCAGTCTAGCGCTATGGCCGGATTCAGCGCGTCGAGGCCTTTCTCAAGGGGACGACAGCGTGAGAATCATCACAGCTCACCCGCTTTACTATTTTCCTTCTCAAACACTACATTCCATAACATGACTATTTCCTCACGTTTGACGGCGGAGCAACACACCACCGCTTTTCTCAATGAAGACCTTCTACGCCGACGCACTGCTGCACTGACTCCGATGGGGTCGCGAGGCTACGACAAGCTCAAACTGACTGAGCGTATGAATGCCCGCGAGCGCATTGACTACCTGCTGGACGAAGGGTCTTTTGTCGAATTCGATGCGCTAGCCCGCCACCGCACTACCGCATTTGGAATGGAAGCCAAACGCCCCGTGACTGACGGAATTATCACCGGCTGGGGAACCATAGACGGCCGTGAGGTCTGCATCTTCTCTCAGGACGGCACAATCTTCGGTGGTGCACTCGGAGAGGTCTACGGCGAAAAGATGGTCAAGATTCAGGACCTTGCCATCACTACCGGCCGTCCCGTTATTGGCATGTACGAAGGTGCCGGCGCCCGCATCCAAGATGGCGCAGTCTCACTGGACTTTATTGCCCAGACGTTCCACCACAACGTTCGTGCCAGCGGCGTCATTCCGCAGATTTCAGTCATTTTTGGTGCCTGCGCAGGTGGAAATGCCTACTCCCCAGCGCTGACGGACTTCGTTGTCATGGTGGAGGAAAACTCCCGCATGTTTGTCACCGGCCCTGACGTAATTGAAACGGTCACTGGCGAAAAGATCGGCCAGCACGAGCTTGGCGGCGCCGACACCCATATGGAGCTCGCCGGAAACTCCCATTACACCGCCACTAGCGAGCAGGATGGACTCGACTGGGTCTGCGATTTGCTCGACTACCTCCCCAACAACACAACCTCCCCCGCGCCCAGTTGGGATTCCAATGCCAGTGACGAGATCACCGACACCGATCGCACCCTCGACAGTCTCATTCCCGACAGCCCTTCCACGCCGTACGACGTGCATGAAGTCATCTACGCGCTTTGCGACGATGCGGAGTTCCTGGAAATCCAGGAAAACCGGGCAGCCAATGTCGTAATTGGCCTTGGCCGTCTCAACGGTCAATCTGTTGGGTTTGTCGCTAATCAGCCCATGGAATTTGCGGGCTGCCTAGATATCGATGCAGCGGAGAAAGCCGCGCGATTCGTTCGAACCTGCGATTGTTTCAACATTCCACTCGTCTTTCTCGTGGATGTACCAGGCTTTCTCCCCGGCTCGAATCAAGAACACCAGGGAATTCTGCGCCGTGGCGCTAAATTGCTCTATGCGTATGCAGAAGCAACCGTTCCTAAAATCACCGTCACCATGCGCAAAGCCTACGGCGGCGCGTATTGCGTGATGGGATCAAAGGGGCTCGGCGCGGATGTAAATCTGGCTTGGCCGACGGCACAGATCGCCGTGATGGGCGCCTCTGGCGCAGTACGCTTCCTCCATCGTGCCGAGATTCGAACCGCCACCGAAGCAGCTCTCGCAAAAGACCCAGCGGCCGATAGATTTGGCACTCCCGAGAGTGTGAAAGAACTCATTGCTGAACTGGAAATGGGATACGAGCAACACATGCTCACGCCTTATCGCGCCGCCGAACGGGGGTTAATTGATGAAGTCATCCTCCCCTCCGAGACACGAACTCGGGTGATAAAAAATCTGCGCCTTCTAACTTCAAAGAAAGTACCGTGGCCTGCGCGCAAGCACGGCAATATTCCACTGTAAGAGCAGGCTTTTTGCTGAACAACGAGCTAGTCATTACCCCTACTTTTGTTAACAGCGATTGCCCCCAACTACCTCCCCCCGTTTTCGAAACGTAAACTAGTTGGCATGACGACTGCCGCAAATACATCAACCGGTGAAACCCCGGATTTGACCACTACTGCTGGAAAACTGGCCGATCTGCGAGCCCGTCTCGCAGAGACCCAGGCCCCAATGGGCCAGGCCGGTATTGACCGCGTCCACGACAAGGGCAAGATGACCGCTCGTGAGCGCATCGAGTTTCTCTTGGACGAGGGCTCATTCGTGGAGGTGGACGCACTCGCGCGTCACCGCTCCAAGAACTTCGGCCTCGACGCCAAGCGCCCTGTCACCGACGGTGTTGTAACTGGTTACGGCACCATCGATGGCCGCCAGGTCTGTGTCTTCTCGCAGGACGGCGCCATCTTCGGTGGCGCACTCGGTGAGGTCTACGGTGAAAAGATTGTCAAAATCATGGATCTGGCCATCAAGACCGGTGTCCCAATTATCGGCATCAACGAAGGCGCTGGCGCCCGCATCCAGGAGGGCGTTGTTTCCCTCGGCCTCTACTCCCAGATCTTCTTCCGGAACACCCAGGCTTCTGGCGTTATCCCACAGATTTCCCTGATCATGGGTGCCTGCGCTGGTGGCCACGTCTACTCCCCGGCTCTGACCGACTTCATTGTCATGGTCGATGGCACTTCCAAGATGTTCATCACCGGCCCGGACGTTATTAAGACCGTCACTGGCGAAGAGGTCACACAGGACGAGCTGGGTGGCGCTGGCACTCACATGAGCACCTCCGGTACTTCGCACTACACCGCTGCTGATGACGAAGACGCTCTGACATTCGTTCAGGAATTGGTCAGCTACCTGCCGTCCAACAACCGCGCTGAGGCTCCTCGCATGGAGGCTGAGCCATTCGAGGGATCCATCGCTGACAACATCACTGAGACTGACCTCGAGCTCGACACGCTGATTCCGGACTCCCCGAACCAGCCGTACGACATCAAGGACGTCATCACCCGCCTGGTCGACGACGAGGACTTCCTGGAGATTCAGGAGGACTACGCACAGAACGTGGTCATCGGCTTCGGTCGCGTGGAGGGCCGCTCGGTAGGTTTCGTTGCCAACCAGCCGATTCAGTTCGCTGGCTGCCTCGACATCAAGGCATCCGAGAAGGCGGCTCGCTTCGTCCGCACCTGTGATGCCTTCAACATTCCGATCATCATGCTGGTTGACGTTCCAGGCTTCCTGCCGGGCACCAACCAAGAGTTCGACGGCATCATCCGCCGTGGCGCCAAGCTGCTGTACGCGTACGCTGAGGCCACCGTTCCGAAGATTACCGTCATCACCCGTAAGGCTTACGGCGGAGCTTACTGTGTGATGGGCTCCAAGGACATGGGCGCTGACATCAACCTGGCATGGCCGACCGCTCAGATTGCGGTCATGGGTGCTTCCGGCGCTGTCGGCTTCATCTACCGCAAGGAGCTCAAGGCTGCTGCGGCCGAAGGCAAGGATGTCGTCGCACTGCAGAAGGAGTACGAGGCAGAGTACGAGGCCACCCTGGTCAACCCGTACATGGCTGCTGAGCGTGGCTTCATCGACGCCGTTATCCCGCCGAGCGAGACCCGCGGCCAGATCATTGAGGGTCTGCGTCTGTTGGATCGCAAGGTTGTTAACGTACCCGCCAAGAAGCATGGGAACATTCCGCTGTGACCGATTCCAAAAACACCCCAGCAACCGAAGACAAGGACACCGCTGCGGTCCCGGCTGCACCGTTCATGTCCGTCCTCAAGGGCAACCCGTCTGACGCTGAAACTGCCACGCTCGCGCTTTTGTTCGCGGGTATGGCAGCAGCTGGCGGTGCCCCAGAGGACCGCGGCCCGCGTAACGACTGGGGCCGGCTGGAAGAGGGGTTCCACCAGCCGCACCAGCACGTACCGGGTACGTTCCGCAACGTCCATTTCTACTAGTACAGCTACCGTTTACCGCGTAGTCGTTACCGCACGCTAACTGCGTCGATTCGCTAGCACGAAGCGCCATCATCGGGTTTTCCGACGGTGGCGCTTTGGTTTTTGTTACTGCCTTGGTCTTGGCTACTGCCTGTTACTGGCGCTACTCACCCAGCGACTCGCCATCAAACTCATCATCGAGCTCCCGGTCCAGACGACGCTGATCGCGGTTACGAGCTGCTGGCCACACCACCTTGAACAGGAAATACACAAACGCCAGACCGATGGCAGCCCCCACCACAGCTCCAGCAATGGATCCCCACGATTCTGATAGCGCCCCACCAGCGCTTGCCTCAGAGAGCATTTGCACTCTGATAAAACCAATCAGCCACAGCCCAATGACGACCACGACTGCTGCAATCTCCCCTTTTGTAAGACCATTAATCTTCGGCATTGGCACCTGACGTCGCAACCACCGCTGCGAGAACAGGAGTCCAACCAGTGGCATCAAGATGATTGCCACTGTCACGCCCACCATCTTCGGCTCTGGAATAAGCCAAATCAGTACCGTTGCAAGCACGTAGTTAGCCCACATCATCATTGTGAACCCGTACGTGTAGGACTTATGCAGCAACATCTGCTGATATTCATCGTCCACCGTGGCACTGTTGCGTTCAATCACGACATCCGCATAGGACATTGTCAGCATCCTTCCTCACCAAAAATTTCTTCGACTGTTTTTCCCAGGACCTTGCAGATACGCAACGCCAAATACACCGAAGGCGAGTAATTTCCCCGCTCGATATTTGCAATGGTTTGCCGCGAGACTTCCACCTGCGCAGCTAAATCCGCTTGGCTTAGCTCCAACCAGCGTCGGTATCTCCTGACCTGGTTCGAACGTTCTTCCCCACTCATTTGCGTACTTTCTTTACCTTAATGTCAACTTTACTTTACACCATCAGAGGAGAGCTGCCATTTAAGAATCTGCGCATTTTTACAATCGGGCCGACCCCACGCATGTTTGCCACAAAAATTAGGCTTTACGATTCCACCCTCACTAAAATCACTAATTATGAGCAGCCCCCGAATCGTCTTGGCCTCCACTTCCCCTTCGCGACTGCACATTCTGCGCTCTGCAGGCATCGAGCCCATCACAGTAGCGCCCAACGTCGACGAGGATGCCGTGGTCGCTGCCCTTCCGGACGCATCGCCGGTACGCATCGTCGAGGAACTCGCACAGGCCAAGGCACACGCTGCCTCTCCGGCCTATCCCAATGACATTGTCATTGGCGGGGATTCAATGCTGCTTCTCGACGGCAAGTTGCAGGGCAAGCCTCACACGGAAGAAAAGACCATTGAGCGCTGGCACCAACAGAGCGGCCGGACGGCTGAGCTGATTACCGGTCACTGTGTCGTGACACCAAAGGGCGAGCACCTTGAGGTGGCCATTACTTCCCTCGATTTCGCTGAAGTCCCAGAAGAGGACATCCGCGCCTATGCTGCGACGGGCGAGCCACTGAAGTGCGCTGGCGCGTTTACCTTGGAGGCTCTAGGCGGCTGGTTTGTCGATGGCATCAATGGCGACTCATCCAGTGTGATCGGACTGTCGCTACCTGTCGTGCGCCGAGCTCTGTATCGCTACGGCTATTCGGTCTCCCAGTTCTGGAATAGGTAGGCATCGCAACGACCGTCGGAAAGCAAAAACCGCACCAATTTGGTGCGGTTTTCTTAGCTGTCGGGACTACTTGTTAGCAGCCTCAACGCGCTTGATGGCTTCCTGAGCAACGAGCTCCTGGATACCCATATCCAGCTCGGAGGTGAAGCCAACACAGGAGCAGTTAATCTCGCCGAGAACGTAAGTGTCCTCGCCGTCCTCGCCGTCTGCCAGCATGAAATCAGCTGTCCAGATCAGCGGGATATTGTCGCCACCGAGGTTCTCGGCAATGACCGGGCGAGCCTCAGCAAACATGTCGATGAGGTCCTGCCATTCTTCCGGCTTGTTGTAGGTGTACTTCGCACCGGAGAACAGGGTTGCCGAGAAAGCATCGCCGCCCTCGGCCGGCTTCTTGTGAACCACGAAGACCGGGTGCGGACCGACCAGCAGAATGCGAATTTCGCCTTCGGTGATGCGCGGCATGAAGCGCATGTCCACGAGCATGCCGTTATCGCCGATGATGTACTGGTCACAGAAATCCATGAACTCTCCGAGCTCGCGAGTCTCGGTGTGATTGTCCACGGCCTCGGTGCACTTCAGCTTGGTGTCCAGCGGCAGCGGGGTGCCCGGCTCAACGTTCTTAGCAACCTCTTCGTCAGCGATGCGCACACGCCAGATGCCGGACCCGGTGGAGCCACGGTTCTGCTTGAGGACGCGCTCGCCGTAGGACAGGGAAGTCGGGAAAGTCTTGTGGAATGCCTCGACGTCGTAGTAAGCAGCGGTGTCAGACGGAACCAGGTCAGTATCCTTGAGCTTGACCAGTGCGTCCTTTGCGCCGTAGGCCATCATCTCACCCGGGGTGGACATACCGACCAAACCAGCGACCGAGAGGCTAGTCAGAAGCTCGAAGTAGCCCCTCTCACCACCCGGGATGTTGCCCGGGTTAACGCGGGAGATGTAGCCGTCGAAGTTCTGAGAGACATAGTCGTACAGGTCGTCCTTCCACTCTGGTCGGTAGTAGACGACCTCAGCGGACCAACCGGCTTCGCGGATAGCGTTGACGATTGGCATGGTGTCCTTGCGGTGTCCGTCGAAGTACTTGTCCGAGCCGCCCTCGATTTCGAATACAACAATGTTCTTATGCACAGGCACTCCTTTTAAGAAAATACATGGACTTCCGGCACTCAATTGTCTCCGTAACGCAGCGAATACCCAGGCAGATAGCCCATTTCAGCCCATTTTCCAGTGATACGAATCAACACAGTTTTTGCGCTAACTCTCAGCTAAATTTTAGGGCACTACCTGGACTCCAAGCGCGCTGAAAACACTCCTTTTACCCCCAACTGTGAGGCGTATCCCAGGGGTGGCCGCGGACGCAATTGTTGCCGTTGGAAAGCGCTCACACCGGGGACTATTCCGCCGTTCGCCACGCGACCCGTAAACTAGATATGCAATTGACGATAAACGTCAGAAAGTCCCACCCACCCAACTTGCGCCAAGGGAGTATCCGATGGCTGTTCCGCACGACCCGCACCCCCAGTTCCAGCAGTACGCCCACCCTGAGCGCCTCGTCTCTAGCTCCTGGCTTGCTGCCCGACTGGGCTCTCCCGGTCTGCGCGTTGTTGAATCCGACGAGGACTCACTGCTCTACGACATTGGACACATTCCGGGCGCGGTTCGCATCGACTGGCATCACGACCTCAACGACCCCGTGCGCCGCGACTATATCGACGCCGAAGGCTTTGCCGAGCTCATGCGCGAGAAGGGTATCTCGCGCGACGACACCGTCGTAATCTACGGCGACAAGTCCAACTGGTGGGCCGCCTACACACTCTGGGTCTTCGAGCTTTTTGGACATCCCGACGTGCGCCTTCTCAACGGTGGCCGCGACGCCTGGATGACTGAAGAACGAGACACCAGCTTCGAGGTCCCTAACTACCCACGCACTGACTACCCTGTCGTCGAGCGCGACGACAGGACATTGCGCGCCTACTTCAGCGATACGCGTGAGCTCATTGAAAAGGCTCCGATTATCGACGTACGCACTCCGGAGGAATATGCCGGTGCGCGAACCCATATGGTCGATTACCCACAGGAAGGCGTCCTGCGAGGTGGCCACATTCCAACCGCGGTAAACATTCCATGGAATCAGTCCGTTCACCCGAACTCGCGTTTCCGCGACCGCGAAGAGCTTGAGCAGATTTACGCGCACGTCCAATTCGAAGATGAGGCGATTGTCTACTGCCGCATAGGCGAGCGCTCCGCGCACACCTGGTTTGTACTGCACCACCTGCTCGGCCACGAGAATGTTCACAATTACGACGGCTCGTGGGTTGAGTGGGGCAACATGATTGGCATGCCCATCGCCCACGGTTCGGAGCCGGGAAGCCTGTAGACGATTGACGCAACCGGTGGGCACTTCTCCCCACCGTTTTCCCGGCGTCAGCGACTGGCACTACAGCGGAGAATTAATTCCCCCTGCCGCCCCCAATCAAGGGGGCGGCAGTTGCACTCTTAGATGGTAATTTTAGCCGCAAACTTAGATTTTTGGGCGGAAAATAGCCACTTCAGCTGCCCCCACACCCACTTGAACGCTGCTCAAGACCACAATCTCTACCCCCTTATGTAGCGAGCAAAAAGAGGTTGCTTACCGCACCTGTGACACAATGGAGGCATTGGGTCACACGCTGTTAGCTACCGCGTGGTTAACCGCATTGCGGTTCACCGCTCAGTTAACTGCAGTGCTGCTTGTGATTCCTACAAATGACTGTCGCAACCTTGCCCCGAGGGCCAATTCTCGGGGTGCCCACGAAAAATGGAGGATTTCGTGTCCGAGCAGACCACTGAAAAAATCACGAAGGTTCTCGTCGCCAACCGTGGCGAGATTGCCGTTCGCGTTATTCGCGCTGCGAAGGACGCAGGCATTCCTTCCGTCGCCGTTTACGCTGAGCCGGATGCGGACGCTCCTTTTGTGACCATGGCGGATGAGGCTTTTGCTCTCGGTGGCACCACTTCCGCTGAGTCCTACCTGGTCTTCGACAAGATTCTGGACGCTGCAAAGAAGTCTGGCGCTAATGCCATCCACCCGGGCTACGGCTTCCTGTCGGAGAACGGCGACTTCGCAGAGGCCGTTGAGAACGCTGGCCTGATTTGGATTGGCCCGTCGCCGGAGTCCATCCGCGCCCTGGGCGACAAGGTCACCGCTCGTCACATCGCGCTGAAGGCTGACGCTCCGATGGCTCCAGGCACCAAGGAACCGGTTAAGGATGCAGACGAGGTCGTCGCGTTCGCTAAGGAGCACGGTCTGCCAATCGCCATTAAGGCTGCTTTCGGTGGCGGCGGTCGCGGCATGAAGGTCGCACACGAGATGGAAGAGGTCGCTGACCTCTACGAGTCCGCTACTCGCGAGGCCGTTGCCGCCTTCGGTCGCGGTGAGTGCTTCGTAGAGCGCTACCTGGACAAGGCACGCCACGTCGAGTGCCAGGTTCTCGCTGATAAGCACGGCAACGTCGTTGTCGCCTCCACCCGTGACTGCTCTCTACAGCGTCGTTTCCAGAAGCTCGTCGAGGAAGCACCTGCTCCGTTCCTGACCCCGGAGCAGGATGAGCGCCTGCGCCAGTCCGCTAAGGACATCTGCCGCGAGGCTGGCTACTACGGTGCTGGCACCGTTGAGTACCTGGTCGGCGCTGACGGCCTGATCAACTTCCTCGAGGTCAACACCCGCCTGCAGGTGGAGCACCCGGTCACCGAGGAAATTACCGGCCTCGATCTGGTCCGTGAGCAGTTCCGCATTGCCGAAGGCAAGGAACTGTCCATCAAGGAAGACCCGGAGATGCACGGTCACGCTTTCGAGTTCCGCATCAATGGCGAGGACGCCGGCAGCAACTTCATGCCGGCTCCGGGCACCATCACCAAGTACGTCGAACCGTCCGGCCCAGGTGTCCGCATGGACACCGGCATCAAGGAGGGCGATGTCATCGGCGGCCAGTTCGACTCCATGCTGGCCAAACTGATTGTTTGGGGCGAGACCCGCGAAGAGGCTCTGCGCCGCTCCGCTCGCGCCCTGTCCGAGTACCAGGTTGAGGGCCTGGCAACGGTCATTCCGTTCCACCGCCACATTGTGGAGAACCCGGCGTTTGTCGGCGATGGCGAGAAGTTTGACGTCTACACCAAGTGGATTGAGGAGGAATGGGACAACCCAATCGCTCCGTACGACGGTGACTCTGACGCTGACACCGACACCGTCCCGGCTCAGAAGGTCGTCGTCGAGATTGACGGTCGCCGCGTCGAGGTAGCCCTGCCAGGCGACCTGGCCCTGGGGGGCGGCAACGCTGGTGCCAAGAAGAAGAGCAAGAAGAAGCGCGCTGGCGGTTCCAAGAAGGCTGCTTCCGGTGACGCTGTGGTTGCTCCGATGCAGGGCACCGTCATTAAGGTCAACGTCGAAGAGGGCCAGGAAGTCTCCGAGGGTGACACCGTGGTTGTCCTTGAGGCCATGAAGATGGAAAACCCAGTCAAGGCTCACAAGGACGGCGTTGTCACTGGTCTGGCTACCGAGGCTGGCTCGGGTGTCGGCAAGGGCGATGTCCTGATGGAACTGAAGTAGTTCTAAAGCTCTAAGCGGGGCTGGTTGCGATGGGATTCGCAGCCAGCCCCGCTCGATTCTTTTCGTCCCCTCCCCGACCCCTCAAACACTGTTCAGGACGTCTAGAGTGGACGGTATGGAACCCATGGAAGTAAATGCCGGCCGCTTCTACTGCCGCCCCCTGCGCCACGATTCCCGCGTCGATGATGCCCCGGTCGCAACCCAATTACTCACAGAATTGGCCCCTGACTCCGTCGCCGAGTTCCTTCGCAACTCCACCACCGAGTGGGAAAACGACACCGCCTACCGCTTTGCAGTTGCCGAGCAGACGAACGTCGAGATGCTCGCATTAGCGACGGTCGAGGTCATCGATGCCGACCATGTCAGCATCACCGTCCGCCCCGCAGGCGACCCCACACGCGTGTTACCTAACGACGATCAGGTCCTCACCAAGGTAACCGTCGCCGACGGCGTCGAAGCCGCCGAAAAAGCCCTCCACCGATGGGCAGAGGGCTTCTTGGGTAAGAAAGTCAGCTAGCCGAACTAGCGCGGCTGCGACTGCTCAGTCCTAGGCGCCGGAGCGCAGCAGGTAGATATCCATAATCCAACCGTGCTCCGCACGTAGCTCCTTTTTCAGCTCCGCAATCTCTTCGCCGACATCGCCAACACGACCACGGCGGAGCGTCTCCAGCTCCGTTCCCAGGAATGCACCCCAGAGAATCTCTTCCTCCGGGTCCGCGTGCTCGAGCCAGGCTGCCCCACCATCGAGCATTACCACCGCATCCGTACCAGGCGCGCGCTCCCCCAGGCGCCGACCAGTGGTAATCAACACCGGCTTACCAATCTGGTTCAGGCACTCTCCATGCGCTGCGGTCAGCGCGGAAATCGCTGTCACACTGGGGATAACTCGCGAGCGCACGTCCACTCCAAGGTCGCGGACGCGCTGCAAAATCCGCAACGTTGAGTCGTACAAGGCGGGGTCCCCCCAGACCAAGAACGCACCGCGGCGCTTGCCCTCTCGTCCGAGGTGAGCGACGAAGGCGTCGGCAAGCAGCTCTGCACGGCGCTGATGCCAGTCACGGACGACTGCGCCGTAGTTATCGGGCGTGCGGTCACGTGGCGGGTCGGGAACGGCAACGAGTTCGACATGCGGCGCATGCTTATCGACGATCGCCTGTCGCGCAGCCAACAAGTCCGCTTTGGCATCGCCCTTGTCGAGAGCAAAAACTACGTCGACATCAGCAAGAGCGCCGATAGCCTCGAGCGTAATGTGGCTCGGACTACCGGCGCCGATTCCGATGACGTCTACATCGACATACCCGCTGTATACAGGGCTCTCAGCCTGAGTGCGGGCGGCGTCGTTTCGACTAGTGATTGGTCGGATCTCCCTCGTAACCGAACTGTTCAGCCATCTCATCCGGAGACAGGCCAGCCATCGAACCCTGGAGGTTAGCCGAAGCGGCCTGCTTCAGGTAGATCTCGCAAGCGTTGGCCATGTACTTGGAGTCGTACACGTTCATCTCCAGAATCGGAGTCAAAGAGCCATCATCTTCCATGCGCGAAACCAGAAGGTGCGGCTTGTCTGAGTCCGTGGTCATGGAGCACTTAATCTTGACACCGTTGACATCCGTGAAAGTTGGCTTAATCATCTTGTCATCCTCCTCCAAAACAGCGACCGGAAAATAAGTAGCGCTGTTGCGACCGCAAGCGCAAGAAAGTCGCTCGTTATAAACCATGTTAGCCGGATTTTCAACGACACCGCCGGGCGCAAAAACACTTGGGGGTAATAGCGGGCTTCCTGCATGTTTGCATGTCAGGCCGAGGACCCAATTGCCACTAGAGCTCGCAGATGCGTTAAGGTTATGAGGTAATTTTTCCGGGATTGGTAGATAGGTTTTGCGGCTGCTTTGCCCGGAAGATGACTGCCCTAGTAGCTCAGTGGATAGAGCACGGCTCTCCTAAAGCCGGTGTCGGAGGTTCGATTCCTCTCTGGGGCACATTGTGAAGTCTCGAGACATCGTTCCGGTTATGTCTCGAGGCTTCCTTTATTTTTGTTGCCCGGGGTGGGGTTTAGTTCGTTGTCTTTTTGGTTGTAGTAGATCTTGTCTGAGGTCAGTGTGTAGTGGGCTATGTGTTGCCCCGTGGCGGTGATTTTGATGTCTGCTGTGTTGTCTACGCACATGATGGTGATGGGTTCTCCGGCCCATCGGCGTCCGATATAGAGGCGTCTGAGTTGTCCGCCCCACCGCAGTGTCGTTTTGCCGTTTTTGGCGACTTTGTCGGTGCGCAGGCGGTAGTCATAAGTCTTGTTTCCTGGGCGGGGATGCGCTTTGGGTAAAGCGTTGTAGGCCTCCGCAGGGGTACATCGGTTGAGTGCTCGGTGGGGGCGTTTGTTGTTGTAGTAGTCGATGATGCCATCGAGTTGTTCGTTGAGGTTGTCGATGTCTCTAGCTTGGGGTCTGTTACGTAGTGCCAGTTTGAGTGTGTAGTGGAATCGTTCAACTTTCCCTTGGGTTTGCGGGTGGTAGGGTTTGCCGTTTTTCTGTTCAATTCCTAGGTCTAGGAGGAGTTGTTCGAAGCCATTGCGTGCTGGGTTGGTGCGGTCGTTGCTGGTTGTGAATGCTCGTCCATTGTCGGTCAGGGTTGATTGTGAGTAACCGTGGATGGTGGCTGTGTAGGTGAAGGCTTCGATGACGTGGGTGACGGTTGCGCTGTTAAAGGCTTGGCAGTGAAGTACATAGCGTGAGTGGTCGTCGAGGATTGTAAGGATGACGACGCGTTGGTGGCCGGCGATGGTCCAGTCGCTGTAGTCCATTTGCCATGTTTCGTTGGGTTGGTCTGCTTGGAATCGTATCCATGAGCTGCGGGGACGTTTTTGTGGTTGGGGTGTGATGTGTCCGTTGTTTTTGAGGATGCAATGGATCGTTGCTGTTGCTGGCAGTGGGGTTGTGTCTTCTTGCTCGAGGTGCCAGCGGATGGTGTGGGCTCCCGCGTCGGTGCCGCGGTTGGTTAGTTCGTAGCGTAATTGGAGGATGCGGTCGACTACGTCAGGGGCGGTAGCGCGTGGATTTGTATGAGGGCGTTTTGATTTAGGGGTCAGTGCCTTGATGCCGCCTTCGGTGTAGCGCTTTTGTAATGTGCGGATCCAACGCGTTGTCACGCCGAAGTGTTGGGCTGCTTCGGTTTGGGTCATGCCGGTGGCGAGCATGGTTTCGATGATGATTTTCGGAGCTGGTTTCTCCATGGTTTCAGCATGGAGGAACGATGTCGCGAGACATCAGTTTCGGCGTGTTTGGGGCAACTGTGGCGTGTTGCCGGGCACATCGTTTCTCGCCGGAACGATGTGACGAGACATGATGGTTCTCGGCACCGGAACGATCTCATGAGACATGCGGAACGATGTCACCGAACCAGACGCTCTCTGGGGCACAAATACCCCTCGTGACCTTTTACATATAGGACGCGAGGGTTCTTTGTCTTTCTGACGCCCGGCCACTACGCCCGCCCCCCTCTCCTGAGAACGCATCACCCAACAATTTCCAGCAACACTTGTGTTAGGCTTACCTAATCGTATGGCGTGTAGACTTCCGGCAGTACATAACAGCCCAAAAACTTGTTGAAGGACAGTGACAACTATGGCTGACCTAGCTAAAGCAGCACCGAAGCGTAAGCCCCGTAAGGCACATGAGGCAACAGTTATTGGACGTCGCCAGATCTCTCCAGACCTTGTTCGTTTGAGCATGAACTCGCCTGCATTTGTGGGCAAGGAGCTGGAATTTACCGACCATTACATCAAGTTACTGTTTGTGCCAGAGGAAGCTGATTACTCCTGGCCGTTCGATATTGCGCAAATTCGCGCCGAACAGCCGAGAGATAAACTGCCAATCACCCGCACCTACACTCTGATTAATCTGGACTCCGAAACGGGCGACTTCGATGTCGACTTCGTCACCCACGGCGATTCCGGCCTGGCTGGGCCTTGGGCACGGGTAGCTGAAGTCGGAGACAAGCTTGGCTTCTTAGGGCCAGGTGGCGCGTGGGGGCCTGCGGCAGAATATGAACACTTTGTACTCGCCGGCGATGAGTCCGCAGCACCAGCGATCAGCGCCGGACTGAAGCACCTCCCAGAAGGCACGACTGCAACCGCATACATCGAAGTCGAAGCCGAAGATCGCAAGTTTGAGCTCCCAACCCGAGAGGGCGTGGAAATCCATTGGGTTCTCCGCAACGGCGCAACCCACGGCACAGAGCTATCCCGCACGGTGCGCGAGGCGGGTATTCCAGAGGATAAGGAAACTAGCTGGTTCATCCACGGTGTCGCCGAGATGATTAAGGAACTGCGTCGCTTCCTCTTCGTTGAATCTGAGGTCCCGAAGAAGGACGTTTCAATCTCTGGCTATTGGCGTATCGGCATGACTGAAGACCAGTGGCAGTCCTCTAAACGAGAATTCAACGCTGAGGTTGAGGCCGAGGAGGAAAAGGCCAGGGCCTGACGCTTGCTCGAACGCTAGCGCTCGCTACGCCCTTTTTCAACAACGACGCGTTTTCCTGCCAACCAGTCGAATGGGTGCCAGCGGCAAACAGCAACCCAAATCATCAGGACACCAAAAAACAGTCTAACGATTGGCTCCAAATCCGTAAGCAAGAAAATCATCAACAATAGGTAGCAATTACGTACCGCCGCCTGCCAACCTCCGCGCCAAGAATCGTCTCCTGACTCGAGCTCCGATGTCCCCTCTGGCTGAGCGGCTTCGAACGGAGTCGCCCCAGAGTCTACTTTCCACGCTGGCTCAACGTGTAGCAAAAATGAGCTTTTCCCAAACGTCTGTTCACCGCGTGCCTCTGCAACCACGCGCACAATGAAAAAGACAACTGGGAAAATGGCACCATACAAAATTCTGAACTCTGGCGGGCTCGGCAGCGCCCAGCTCGCCGTGGCTGCTTCCCACGCAAGTTTGCCAAGTGCCACAATGATGGCAACAAAGATTCCTACAAGGAACGAATCCAGCATCCACGCACCACTGCGTCGAGCGAACAGATCCGCATTACTCTTTACGGAGAATCGATTCGAGATGCGCTGTTTCATCGGGCACATGCTATCAAAAATCACTTATAGCTTCGCAGACGAATTCTCGATTCTGGCCGCACCCGCTCTGCCACGGTTAGAAGCATCTAGTATGCAAATCGAAAAGTCGACTGTATAGTTGCCGGTTGAATCAACCTATCTATTGGATGCTAGCTCCTTCCATGCCAGTAACTCGGCAAGTAAACCTACAGCTGGCTCCCCCAGTGGTTTTTCAGGAGACGCCGACCCAGAAAGCCGAGAATAAACCACGCGAAACAGGCCCGAGAAGCCCAGAAAGTGAGCTGGATGTGAATACGCGAACTCAGCTGTCAACCGTACAACACCCTCAACTCACTGTCCGCCGGTGCAAGAACCGCCGGCACCTGGCGCTGGCCTGCAGCTTCCTCACTTTCGCAGCCACTGCCACCAGCTGCGCCAACGGCGAAAGCGAGGAGGTTGCGGCGACACAAACCTCGTCGTCAAGCTTGCTTACTACGGTGTCGACAACAAGCTCGCCGACGACGACCGGGCCAAAGGTTCGAGAAGGCGGCACGCCGCGCATTGGGCAGCTGTGCCCGAACCAGATTGGCGAGATACGAATGAGCGCCAACGGCCAGGATCTTGAATGCGCACAGGTCGGCGGGCAGGAAGTGTGGACGGTGCTGCAGCAGACCTCCGCGGACCCGACATCGCAGCAAATGTGGATCTCCACTACTCCGACGACCTCTGAGCCACAGCCTCAGGAACCTGAGCCGACGGCTCCGAGCGAGAGCACAACGGAGACGAGTGAGACGGAGAGCTCGACGACCTCTGATGCATCCACGCCGCCCACTACTTCAACGACTCCGACAACCTCCGGCGAGCCGACGGAATCGGAATCAGAGCAAGAAGAGCAGCCAAGCGAAGATAATCAAGGGCTCACCGGTCTGTTCCGCTAGGTTCGTCTCGGGCGGCGAGGTTCGTCGGCTTGGTACCCATTAGGTAAGGTGCGCTAGCTCGCCCTAAAACACCAAAATCCGCTGCAACAATACTGCAGCGGATTCTTGTGATTGCAGAATCGCTCAGGCTGTGGCAAGCCTGAACGAAACTTCGGCTCGCCACAACGCGGCCGAACAAGCGGGCTCCCCTACTTGCGGTGACGACGGTTGTAGAACGGCGTCGGCACGACGGTAGCGGTAATGTCGGCGCCTTCGACGGTTAGCTCAGTGCCAGTGGAGGACTGCCAACGCTGAACGTATGCAAAACCGATGGGGTGGCCCAAAGTCGGCGACACCTTGGCGGAAGTCAGCACACCAACCTCGTTACCTTCCGCATCAATGAGCTTGGTGCCACGCTTCGGAGCTTCATCGCCGGAGAAACGCAGACCAACCAGCAGCTCCTTCGACTGCGGACGGTTAATCAGGGCATTTCGCCCAATAAACTGCCCCTTGGTCGGCCCCATGATGGACTTCAGGCCGGCCTCCAGCGGAGTGCGGTCTCGAGTCAGCTCGTAGCCATAGAGCGGCATACCGGCCTCAAGACGCAGGGTGTCGCGGCAGGCCAGACCACACGGCAGCAGGCCGAGGTCAGCGCCGTTGTCAGCCGGATCCTCTGGATTTTCCACCTTGCCACCTGCTGCGATGATTGCACGCCAGACCTCGACGGCGCGGTCAGCCGGCGGGAAGATCTCGAAGCCGTCCTCACCGGTGTAGCCGGTTCGGGCAACAATCATTTCCACACCTGCGACCTCGAGCAGGGTGCAAGAGTAGTAGTTCATGCCATCGAGAGTCGCGTGCAGATCCTGCGGCAGCAGACGGCGCAGAAGCTTCGCAGCCTTCGGCCCCTGAATGGCCAGGAGCACATTCTTATCATTCATGCGCTCAACCTCGACGTTGTAGCCACCAACGCGCTCGCACAGCGTCGAGTACACATCTTCAGCGGCTGCGGCATTCTGCACCAGCATGAATTCGTGACTACCGAGACGGTAAATGATGAGGTCATCAATAATGCCGCCGTCTTCCTGCACAATCATGGTGTACTTGGCACGACCCAACGCCAGCGGCTTGATTGCCGAAATCAGGGAGTGTGCAAGGAACGCCGCCGCATCCTCACCAGTGACGCGGATGATACCCATCAGCGACAGGTCGAAAACACCAACGGCCTCACGCACTGCGTTGTGCTCTGCAATTTCCGAAGAGTAGCGGAACGGCACTTCGTAGCCACCAACATTGCGCATTTCTGCGCCAAGGCTTACGTGCTCATCATGCAGGGCGCTACGGAAAGAATTGTTGTTCTCAGAAGCGCCAGAATTGTCAGTCATACACACTCCAATTATTGCGGTGGGGCAAACCAGATTGTTACCTTCCCACCTTATATCTAAGACTCCGAGCTCGCTTCCGCGAGCCCCTGCAGAGCTAGGGCAACAGCCCCGTCCATTAACTATCATGCACTGATTCGCACATGCTTGACGACGACCCCGCGCCCACCACAAAGGCCCCGCTACCAGTGACGATAACGGGGCCTTTGCATTTGTCTATTCAGTTAATTGAGATTGGCTGAGCTGTTCGGGCAGCGCTGCCAGCCAAGGACTCAGTGGTTATTAGTGATCAACCGCAGCCTCGGTACCGACACCGGTCAGGGAGCGAACTTCCATCTCAGCTGCCAGGTCATCGAAGTTATCCGGCTTGCCCATGTAGGTGGCGATGATGCCAGCCAAGAACGCCAGCGGGATTGCGAGCAGACCCGGCGAGGTCAGCGGGAACCAGGAGAAGTCAACGGACGGAATCATCGAGGACTCGCTGCCAGAAACTGCCGGGGAGAAGATAATCAGAACCAGCGAGGCGATGACACCGGTGTACATGGAGGCAACTGCGCCTGCGGTGTTGAAGCGCTTCCAGAACAGGGACATCAGGATGGTTGGAACGTTTGCGGATGCGGCCACTGCGAAGGCCAGTGACACCAGGAAGGCGACGTTCTGCCCCATGGCCAGGATGCCGAGGATAATGGAGACAACACCCAGCACGATAACGGTGATGCGGGAGACGCGAACCTGCTCGGCTTCCGTTGCCTGTCCCTTGCGGATCACGGCCTGGTAGAGGTCCTGGCCGACAGAAGCGGAAGCGGTAATTGCCAGACCAGCGACCACTGCCAGCACGGTAGCGAACGCCACTGCGGAGACCACTGCCATGAAGATGGAGCCACCGATTTCGAAGGCCAGCAGCGGAGCGGCAGCGTTGGCTCCGCCCGGCGCGGCCGTGATGCGGTCCGGGCCGACGAGCGCAGCAGCACCGTAGCCGAGCACCAGGGTCAACAGGTAGAAGCCACCGATGAGGATGATTGCCCAAGTCACGGACTTACGAGCTTCCTTTGCGGTCGGCACCGTGTAGAAGCGCATGAGCACGTGAGGCAGACCAGCAACACCGAGAACCAGTGCCAGGCCTAGCGAGATGAAGTCCAGCTGCTGGACGAAGGAGCCGCCGTACTTCAGACCCGGCTCAAGAATGGCGGAGGCTTCGTAGCCCTTCTCGGCGATGTAGTCCGAGCTCGCGTGCATGTCCACTGCGTCCTGCAGTAGCTGAGAGAAGTTGCCCTTAACACCCACCAGAATGATCAGGGTCATGATGATGACAGCACCGACCAGCAGGACGGCCTTAATCATCTGCACGTAAGTGGTGCCCTTCATGCCACCGATGAGAACGTAGGCAACCATGATGATGCCAACGACTGCGACAACGATGGACTGCTGAGTGGAGTCATGAATGTTGAGCAGCACGGCGACCAGGGAACCTGCACCGGCCATCTGCGCGATGAGGTAGAACAGGGTCACTGCGAGAGTGGAGATAGCAGCTGCGGTACGGACCGGACGCTGCTTAAGACGGAATGACAGCACGTCGGCCATGGTGAACTTACCGACGTTTCGCAGCGGCTCTGCAACCAGCAGCAGCGCGACGAGCCAAGCGACGAAGAAGCCGATGGAGTACAGGAATCCATCGTAACCAGTCAGCGCAATGGCGCCGACGATACCGAGGAAGGAAGCCGCCGAGAGGTAGTCACCTGCAATGGCGAGACCGTTTTGGGTACCGGAGAACTGTGCACCACCGGTGTAGAAGTCCGATGCTCCCTTGTTTCCGCCCTTGCCCACGCGAGTAACGATGAACATGGTCGCAACAATGAAGGCGACGAAGACCGCGATGTTGAGAATCGGGTTACCTGCTGCTGCAGTGTCATCTGCAGCAAAGAAACTGGTCAGCATGTCTATGCCTCCTTCTTTGCGACGATTTCAGCGATTTCTCCGCTTTCCAGTGCCTCGCGCAGCTCTGCCTGCATCGGCTCAAGCTTCTTGTTGGCGAAGTTGATGTACACCCAAGTGATGGCGAAGGTGGTCACGAACTGGAGCAGACCAAGGACAATGCCCAGGTTGATGTTGCCCAGTACGGGAGTTGCCATGAGGTCCGGCGCAAACGTCGCAAACAGAACGAATGCGATGTACCACACCAGACCTGCAACGGTCATCGGGATAGCGAATGAACGGAATGTAGAGCGGAGCTCTTGGAACTGCGCTGAGTCTTGCACGTAGCGGTACTCAGCCGCCTGTGGCTTATGCCGGCCTGTCGGCATAGGAGTTGCGGACACGGGCTAATCCTTTCCAGGAAGTTATGCAGGTGTTCGTAATGGGGTTCAGCACAGCCACCCTACTGGTGTGCCATGCACCACACTTTTCATTAGGTGTTGAAACAAAGTTACCTGGAACACAGTTAGCAAAGAAGTTAAATGCGACTAACCACTTCTCAGCGAGCCTTAAGGCACCCCCAAAAACGCCATTACCTGCATACTTGAGGAGACCTTTTACTACCCCCCCCATTTACGCTGTTATGCTCGTATTCTCCACTTCTTCCGGCAATGGCTTACTCTGACGCCACCACCACAGCGCCTCGATAATGACCGCACCGATGGCGCCCACAATCAGCGCAGGAATCAACAGCTCCCGCCCCACCCAGTACAGATTAAGCACTGAAGCCACTGATCGAACCGAGAAAATAAACAGGTACGCTCCTGCCGACACCGCCAGCAACAGAACCTTCCACCAGGTGTATGGCCTAGCCACGACCACCAAGACCCAAAATGCCGAAACAATCAGCACAATGAGGGTCGCGGTGGACGCCTCCCCTCGTGCCGCATCGCCGGCGTCGACTCCCGGGTTTGCCCACAACCAAAATATGAAGGTCAACAACCCCACCGTGATGCCCGCCGGTATCGCTAAGCGCAACACGCGCCGCACGAAACCATCGCGCGCACGCTCCAAGTTAGGAGCCAACGACAGCACGAAGGCCGGGATTCCAATCGTGAACCAGCCCGTAATGGTCACATGAATCGGCTCGAATGGATAATCCATCCCCCACAGCCCCACAGCCAGCGCCAATACCACCGAGTAGATGGTCTTCGTCAAAAAGAGGTTGGCCACACGCTCGATATTGCCAATGACGCGACGCCCCTCCGCCACAATCATCGGCATCACGGCGAAGCGATTATCCAACAGCACCAACTGCGCAACCGAACGTGTCGCCGGCGCCCCATCGCCCATAGCCACGCCCAGATTCGCCGCTTTCAGCGCCAGCACATCATTGACACCGTCACCGGTCATCGCCACATGATGTCCGCGCGACTGCAGCGCATGGACCATATCGCGCTTATTCTCCGCCGTGACACGGCCAAAGATCTGCCGCGACTCCACAATGTCTGCAAATTCATCGCGAATCTCGGCGCTCTTAGCTTCGCTACCATCATCGCGGCTCGCCGGAAGCTCAGAAGCATCGACAGGGTTGTTAGCCCCCTGCATTTCCAGCTCACGTGCAACAGCCCCCACGGAGCGGTCATTGTCACCAGAAATGACCTTGACCTCGACACCTTCTTCATAGAAGTAGGCCACCGTGTCCGCCGCATCTGAACGCACCTTCTGCCCTAGCACGACAAGTGCGACCGGCTCCAACTCCACCTCGCCACTCTTCCGCAGCGCACCGCCGGGCAGGCCATCTGCCCCAACTGAGGTCCGCGCAAGCAGGAGCACACGAAGTCCTTCCTCCATAAGCTGCCGAGCTTTCTGCATGCCGACCGCGGAGTCGTCGACAAGCACATCGGGCGCGCCGAAAACCCACGTCGCACCGCCGTGATACGTCAGCGCCGACCACTTATTCGCTGAAGTGAAGGGGCGGGTTTCGGTCTGCTCATGCTTTACGACGTCCCCTGCGTCCGCAAGCCCATCGAGTAGTGCGCGAGCCGTTGCGTTGGGGCGATCGTCGAGCTTGCAAAGATTGATGAGCACAGCGTCGAGCTCATCGCGGGAAGTACCGTCACCCGATACGATATCGACTTCTACCAGCTGCATCGCGTTTTCGGTGAGTGTGCCAGTTTTGTCGACGCACACGGTGTCAACGCGCGCGAGACCTTCGATGGCGGGCAACTCATTGACCAGCACTCGATGCCGCCCCAAGCGCACCACGCCGAGGGCAAATGCGATGGTGGTCATGAGAACAAGCCCCTCAGGAACCATGGGCACCAGCGTGGCGACCATCCCCAGTAGCGCATCATTGAGATCATCGCCGGCAACAAAGAGCTGCGTATAGATTGCCAGAGCGCCGACGGGAATGAGAATCCAAGAAATGTAGGTCAGGATCTTGTTGATGCCGCGGAAGAGCTGGGAATCAGTCAGCGTGAACTTGTTGGCCTCAGCTGCGAGCTTGGCGGCGTAAGCCTCCTTGCCCACTTTGGTGGCCTGATATCGCGCCGACCCCACCACGACCGAGGAACCCGAGTAGACCATGTCCCCAACGCTCTTATCGACGGCATCGGATTCACCGGTGAGAGAGGATTCATCGACGGCCACGTCAGAGGCGTAGCGGAGAATACCGTCAACGACGATTTGGTCGCCGGGACCGACCTCGATGAGATCGTCGAGAACGACGGACTCGCGGTCGATCTCGCGAGCCGGCTCTCCGTCGCGAATGACCATGGGCTTTGCGCGGCCGACAATGGAGAGCTTGTCCAGTGTGCGCTTGGCACGCAGTTCTTGGATGATGCCGACGATAGAGTTGGCGATAATCAGCAGACCAAAGGCACCGTTGACGATTGAGCCGGTATAGAGCACGACTGCGAATAACACAGCGAGAATACCGTTAATCCGGGTAAACACATTGGCACGGATGATGTCCCACACACTGCGCCCGGATGTTGGCGGCAGCTCGTTGACGTGCCCCAACTCGATGCGTTGCTGGACCTGCTGTTGAGTAAGACCGCTGTCGGGAGTTTTCCACGAGCCCATGACTGCCTACCCTATTCGCCTAATTGCTGAACCTATTCGAACTATTTGCCAATGAAATTTGGTTCGCGCTTTTCAGCTCGCGCCTTCGATGCCTCCGCAGCATCCTCGGAAGCCCAGACTGTGTCGTAGAGTTCCTGCTGGTAGTCCTTCAACGGGCTGTGCGTCTCATCGTCGTTGAGCACCGCCTTGTGGTAGGCCAGCGACAGTGGCGCATAGGTGGCGATACGGAGCGCTACCTCCTCAGCCTTGTCCGGACCACCGAGGTAGGAAGCCAGACCACAACCGCGGGCGGCTTCCTGATCCATGCGCTCGGCCGCCAACAAAATAGTGCGGGCACGGGCACCGCCGACGAGTACACGTACGCGGCGAATAGTCCAGGCATCGACAGCGATACCGAGCTTGACCGGCGGAATCATAAACCAACCGCGATCGCCAACGACGCGTAAATCAGCTGCCATCGCCAGCTGCATGCCAGCGCCGACGGCCGGTCCCTGCACATCCGCAATAACCACCAGACGGCTGGCCTCGATTGTGCGCAGCATTCGACGCAGCTGCTCATGGAAGGAATCGTCGTGATGCTGGCCGCTCAGGTCAGCACCCGCACAGAACGCACGACCTTCGCCGCGCAGCAGGATAACGCGCTGCTCGGGAACCTCAGCGGCAGCTTCCACCGCGTCGGCAATCTCACGACACACGTCGGCAGTCAGGGAGTTGCGCTTATGATCTCGATCAATGGTGATAGTGACAATCGCGCCGTCGGCTTCGACGCGGATTTCAGATGCTGGGTTCGTCATAGCATTTAGGCTACCCGCGAAACACCAATAGTGATGGGGCTATAAGCAACTCTAAATTCGCTTATTCATTGCCGAATACCCGCGGGTCGCCGCTCAGGCGCCCGTCGGCACGCGCCATCGACGCAATCGTCTCCATGTCCTCGTCGGTCAGCTCAAAGTCGGAGACCTGAAAGTTCTCCTTGATGCGCGACGGCGTACCCGACTTCGGGATGGCCACGATGCCACGCTGGAGGTGCCAGCGGATAGCAACTTGGGCGGGAGTTTTACCCAGGCGGTCTGCGATTTCAGCAATCGGCGAACCTTCAAAGTACTTCGCGCGCCCCAGTGGCGACCACGCCTGCGTAACGATGCCACGACGGCGATCGTCTGCGATCTGCTCATCCTGCGGGAACTGCGGATGCAGCTCAATTTGGTTGACCACCGGAACCTCGGAGAGCTGGTCGAGGACCTCTGGGTAGAAGTTCGCCACACCAACCGAGCGAATCAGCCCCTCTCGCTTGAGCTCTAGCAGCGTGTCGAAGCACTGCCCAAACGTCCCCTGCTTCGCCACCGGCCAGTGCACAAGCACCAGGTCAACATAGTCAAGGCCGAGCCGCTCCAAAGATGCCTGCACGGATTCGCGCGTCGCCGCCGTCTCCTGCGCATCGTTCCAGACCTTCGTGGTCACGAAGATATCTTCACGCTTTACGACGTTCGCAGCGACCGCATCAGCAATTCCCTGCCCAACTCCACGCTCATTGCCATAGAGCGATGCGGTGTCGATGTGACGGTATCCGAGCTCCAGAGCATAGCGCACGGATTCACGCGCTTGCGCATCGTCGAGCTTGTAGGTACCAAACCCCAGAATCGGGATGGCGTTACCATCAACCATTTCCACGTTGACAATTCCGGTTGTCGCTGCATCGTACTTCAGATTGGGTGCGGTCATGCCAACCGAGTGTACGGAAGTGTACGGGCTGAAAATTTTTTAGATTTTTTCTGCCCCGCTGACCTGCGATTTAAAAAAGTGATTGCCATTCATTTTGTTGCAAACAGTTGACGGAGCGTTGTGTTTATACAATACTTTGGAATGTGTCCCCAAAGATTAGACCCAAAGAACCGATATTCAACAGAATCTCAGTGCTGCGGGCAGAACACGGACTCAGCCGAGCCGAACTAGCCAAACAAGTAGAGGTCAATCCTCAAACGATTGGCGCGTTGGAGCGAGGTGACCACTACCCCAGCTTGGATCTGGCATTCCGCATTTGCGCAGTGTTCGATCTCCCCGTGGAAGCAGTGTTTTCTCGCGAGGAATTCAAGCCCATGTCCTCTGCCCTCTACCGAAAGGAAAGCTGACGATGCCAACTATTCGGACTGAAAACGCAACACCGAGCTTTTTTGAGAAGCTAGAAGTCCGGCGAGAAGCAAAATACACAAAGCGCGTCGAGCAGATGTCAGGCTGGCTGACTAATTGGCGCAACCAGGCGGCGCGGCGGAAGCTGGTCATCGCATTCGAGGTGTGCCTTGTGCTGATGCTGCTGAGCGGCATCGCACTTCTCGGCACTCTGACCAACATTTTCCCGGACTGGCTTTCTATGTTCTGGCCCGCGACTTCCCTCATAATGATCTTTGTCTGGACCAGCCTCAACATCACAGTCGACATGGTTGACAGCGCACCCATCTCACTACTGGACGAGTACCAGCAAGAACAAATTTTGAACCTGCGCGGACTCACTTACCGCTGCTTCCTCTACTTCGGCCTAGTGTCCTTCCTCGCTCTAGTTCTGGTGGGCACCTATGTTCTGAACGCACAGCCTGACTGGGGACACTACATTCCGTACAGCTTCGGAATCTTCGGCATCGTCATCTTTCTTTTCATTTCCACACTGCCCACCGTCGTCTACGCCTGGAATCTGCGGGACGACTAGCCCGGGCCCAAATCTCACGCTCCCCCCTCCCCTCTGCCCTTCACTCCTCAATCTAAGGATCACCATGAACAGCCTCATTGTTGACGGGCTTGAGAAGTCCTACGGAGACCTGCAGGTTCTCCGTGGCATGAGCTTCCAAGTCAACCCTGGAGAAATCTACGGTTTCGTCGGCTCCAACGGTGCCGGCAAGACCACCACCATGCGCATTGCCCTCGGCGTGCTGGCCACCGATAAAGGCGAAGTGCGCATCGGCAATACCCCGATGAATGACTCGCTACGCCGCACGATTGGCTACATGCCAGAAGAACGCGGTCTCTACCCGAAGGCTGAAGTCCGCAAGCAGCTGATCTACTTTGCTCGCTTGCACGGTGTGCCCACCAAGCGCGCGGAGTCCAACGCCGATAACTTGTTGGCACGCCTCGGTCTCACCGAGCGCGCCAACGACAAGGTCGACACGCTCTCGCTCGGCAATCAGCAGCGCGTGCAGCTGGCAGCCTCCCTCGTCCACGACCCGGAGGTACTCGTCCTCGACGAGCCTTTCTCTGGCCTCGACCCAGTTGCGGTCAAGGTGATGAGCTCGGTCCTCAAAGAGTACGCCGACCGCGGCACCCCAATCGTGTTTTCCTCTCACCAGCTCGACCTCGTCGAGCGCATGTGTGACCGCGTCGGCATCATCCGCGACGGCCGCATGCTCGTGGAAGGCACCGTTGATGAGCTGCGCGCACGTGGCCCACGGGCTTTCGTCGTCAAGCTCGATGGTGCGTCCCAGGATTGGGCGGCCTCTGTCGAAGGCGTAACAAGCGTGGAGCGCGAGGCCCACGGCTCCACCGTCGTTCACCTCGATTCCGACGCCCCAGCCGACACCGACCAGAAGCTGCTGCACAGCGCAATGGCAGCGGGAACGGTCCGTTCGTTCGGACCTCTGCAAATTCCACTTACCGAGCTCTACCAGGAGGCCGTACAGCAATGAGCACCAACACTTACAACGCCTCAACGGCCGTCAAGACCGTTTTCGTCCGCGAACTCCGCGAGCATCTACTGAAGAAGAGCTCGCTGATCACGCTCATCATCATGGCAGTGGCGGTCGTCGGCGGTATCTTCGTTGCCGACTACATGACTTCCAAGTCCGATAATGACGCTGTCAAGATCGCGGTTGTCGGAGAAGCGCCGTTCGCGGACTCTCTCGCCGACGCCACCGCCGAAATGAAGGACGCTGAAGACGCGGACGCCGCAGCCGGCGCATTTTCCACGGCATCACTGTCACCGTTGGAGACTACGTCCGCTGCAGACGACAAGGCCGCTCGCGCTGCCGTCACCGACGGCGATGCCGACGCCGCTCTCGTCCCCGACACGGCAGAAGGCAGGGAAGGGTCGTGGAAACTGCTTGCCGACGACGCCCCATCCTGGCTAGCCCCAATGCTGCAGGAGTCGCTGCAGAAACAGAACGAAGCCATGCTGCTCAGCGAAAACGGAATCAACCCCGGCGAGTTTTTCTCCAAGACTCAAAGCGCAGTCGTGTCGGTGGAATCCCTGGATGAAGCAAAAGACGAGAAGATGCCTGCGATGCTCATCACGCTAATCGGTGTGATGGTCATGATGACCGCCATCCTCGTCTTCGGTGGCGCAGTTGCCACCAGCGTCATCGAGGAGAAGTCCTCCCGCGTCATCGAGATCATTCTCTCGACAGTCCGCCCGGCGCACCTGTTGGCCGGCAAGATCCTCGGCGCCGGTCTGGCCGGCATCATCATGATGAGTGTGCTGACCGCCAGCGCCGCAATTGCCCTCATGATTACCGGATTGGCGGAGAGCTTCGACGTCCCGTGGTCCGCAGTCTGGCTGCTGGTCCCGTGCTTCATCCTCGGTTACTTCTTCTTCGCAGCGCTGTATGCAGCCTCCGCATCACTGGTCAGCCGCATGGAAGATTTCCAGGGCGCACAGATGCCGGTACTGGTGTTCTCGCTGATTACGATGTATGTTCCGCTGTTTGGCTGGAGCAAGCTGGACTCTACCGTCATGCAGATTGCCTCGTGGATTCCGCCGGTTTCCATCACCACCGCTCCGTTGCAGTATGCCGTTGGCAACTTCTCCGCACTCCAGTTGGTTGCCTCACTGCTAATCATGGTTGTGGGAGTAGCCGCAGTCATCGCACTCGCAGCCTGGATCTACCCGCGCAATGTCCTGCGCACCGGTGCCGCGGTCAGCTGGAAGAAGGCCCTAACGGCCAAGAGCTAGTCCCAGCCCTGCCAAAAAAGGAGCGTGGCCCCCTTCGGCCACAGTCACCTAAAACCGAATACTCGTCAATCGCGTAGTTTGCTCAGCGCACCTTATAGACCGTGGTCCGCCGCAAACTGCGCGATTTTTCCTGTCTCGCCATAAGAGGTCTGCGCCCCCACGCCTGTCGCCGCATGAGCCGAGACCACCGCCGCAAGACGAGCTGCCGTCACCACATCATCGCCCGCGGCCAACGCGGTGAGGACCGTGCCCATGTACGCATCACCGCAGCCCGTGGTATCCACGACCTCGATGGGCAGCGCCGGAATGCGTGTGACTGACACCTCGCTTTCCGACGTCCTCAGGACCGCAGACCCCTCCCCACCAAGTGTGACAATGGCCGTGGAAATCCCGTGTTCGTCGGCAAGCGCGCGACCAACCGCGTCCCACTGACCGTGCTCGCAACCGGCGACCGCGCGCTCGCAGCCGATTATGGCTGCGAGTTCGTGCTCATTGACAATGAGGACATCGACCAGCGCGAGCAGATCCTCACTGACCGCCCGAATCGGCGACAGGTTGAACACCACCGGCACGCCCGCATCGTGGGCAATCTGCGCGGCGGCCAGGACCGCCTCATCACAAATCTCCAGACACAGACCGAGGCACCCCGCCCGCTGAATCTTGTCCGCATGACTGCGAACCGTCTCAGCATCGACTTCACCATTGGCGCCAGCGGAGATGACAATGAAATTCTCCGCCGCATCATCAACAACAATCATGGCTGTGCCAGTGGCAGAGTCGACGGTCTCAACTGCGGAGATGTCCACGTGAGCGTCGGTAAGCGCGTCGCGCAGCAACTGTGCGTTGGGATCCGAACCGACCGCGCCGACCAGTTCCACGGCCGCGCCCAGCCTGCCAGCCGTCGCCGCCTGATTCGCCGACTTACCGCCCGGCAGAATACGCAAGGGACTCCCCTCGATAGTCTCACCACCATGCGGCAGGCGCTTCACAGTGACAGTCAGGTCTGCGTTGATGGAACCGACGACACATACGTTTGGCCGCTGATTAGCCAGCTCGGTGAGGCGCTCAGTAATCGGCATTGGTTCGACTCCTCGGTAGTGCGGACATGTTTTTTCCGACAATAGCGCTACCCCTTTCCGCCCACCATCAACTAAGCCGGTTTACCCCTTGTTTACTACCGTGGAGGTATGGCTAGAATCAGCGCCCAACAAGTAATAGATACCGTCCTCGACCACGGAAGTTTCACATCCTGGGACGGCGCGCCCGAGCACGGTGACATCGACGAGGCCTACCGCGGCACACTGTCCCGCGCCTCTGATAAAACAGGTCTCGATGAGGCCGTTATCACCGGCGAAGGCACCGTCGGCGGCAAGCGCGTCGCCGTCATCTGTTCTGAGTTCGGCTTCCTCGGCGGTTCTATCGGCACCGCTACCGCTCGCCGGATTATCCGCAGCATCGAGCGCGCGACCGCGGAGCAGCTGCCGCTGTTGCTCTCACCAACCTCGGGCGGCACTCGCATGCAGGAGGGCACCGCGGCGTTCGCGCTCATGATCTCTATTACCACCGCAGTGGCGCGCCACAAGGATTCTCACTTGCCCTTCCTGGTGTACCTGCGCAATCCCACCACCGGCGGTGTCATGGCGTCGTGGGGGTCGGCAGGTCACTTCACTTTCGCAGAGCCCGGCGCGCTTCTCGGCTTCCTCGGCCCGCGCGTCGTCGAGCTCGCTACCGGCGAACCCATGCCCGAAGGCGTTCAGACCTCCGAGAACCTGTTCAAGCAGGGCATTATCGACGGCATCATTCCGCTCGAAGGTCTGCGCGGCGCTGTCCGCCGCACCATCGACGTGCTTGCCGACGGAGACCCCAGCGAACCCACCCCACCGCCAGCAGCAGACATTGATGGTCGCGATACCTGGGAAGCTATCCTGCGCACCCGCGATACTTCTCGTCCAGGTGGCGGCGATATTATCGATGCCCTTGTCGACTGCTCCGTGCCAATCTCCGGCACTGGCGATGGCCACAAATCGCTGTCGGTCCGGGCTCGCCTAGCGCGGATTGGTGAGCGGCCGGTGATTTTGGTCGCCCAGGACCGGCATAACCAGCCGCCGCTGGGCACACACCCAATGGGGCCGGGTTCGCTGCGTTTTGCCCGCCGCGCGATGCGCATTGCGGAGAGCCTGAACATTCCGCTGGTCACGGTCATTGATACCCCCGGCGCTGAGTTGACCAAAGATGCCGAGGAAAATGCCATGGCCGGCGAGATTGCCCGCACCTTGACCACGCTGGTGAACTTGAAGGTCCCGACCGTGTCTCTCATTCTCGGCCAGGGCTGCGGTGGTGGCGCGCTGGCCATGCTGCCCTCTGACCGCGTGCTGGCAATGCACGATGCCTGGATGTCTCCGTTGCCTCCGGAGGGTGCTTCGGCGATTATCTACCGAGACACCGAGCATGCTCCAGAAATGATGGAGGAACAGGGCGTTGGCGCCGAGGCCATGCTGAAGACCGGGGTCATCGACGAGATCGTGGCCGAACCTGCGGATCCGGCCGAACTGCCCCGCCGTGCCCTGAGCGCTATCGAGCACGCCCTCTGGGAACTGGAGAAGAACCCGGCTCGCGTTGGCCGTGAGCAACGTTTCGACCACTACCGTCGCTTCGCACTGGGTGAGTAGGGGGCCGGGGGCTGGTTTGGGCCTGGTTCAGGCCTTCAGCCCCACCCCAATCTCAGAAAGCAAGAAAGTGACTGGGTTTATGGCACTTTTGGGCAAATTTTCACGCCTGAAGCGTCATAAACGCAGTCACTTTCTCCGCTGGAGATCCGGGGCCTTACTATCGGGGAGAAGTTTTACTTAACGTCCAACAGATCGATGACAAAGACCAGGGTCTTACCAGACAGGAAGTGTCCTGCACCAGCCGGGCCGTAAGCCTTCTCCGGCGGGCAAATCAGCTCGCGGCGACCGCCGACCTTCATGCCCGGAATGCCTTCCTGCCAACCGGCAATCAGACCGTTCAGCGGGAACTCGATGGACTGGCCGCGGTTCCAGGAAGAGTCGAACTCTTCACCGGTCTCGTAGTCAACACCCACGTAGTGGACCTCGACGCGAGCACCCGGGGTGGCCTCCTTGCCGTCACCGACAGTGAGGTCGTTGATGACGAGTTCCGTCGGAGCCGGACCGGACTTAGCAGTGAGTTCTGGCTTGGACAAGACAATCTCCTATCACAGTTGGCATTTATCAAAGCTGGCAATTATTCCAACTTAAATGGACCCAACTCAAATGGGGTTTCTTAAAATTCTAGGAAAAATAAAAGGCGCGTACCAACCTTTCGAAGGCTAGTACGCGCCTTTTCGCGTTTTCAACGCTGGACTTTCTATGCTGAGCTACCTGCGAGGAACCCCTACGCGGTAATCGCTAAAACCTTAGCGCTGGTCGCGCGGAACGAAGTCACGCTCGGTCTCGCCGGTGTAAATCTGGCGAGGACGGTTGATCTTCGATGCCGGGTCAGTGACCTGCTCGTTGAACTGAGCAATCCAGCCCGGGAGGCGGCCGATGGCAAACAGGACGGTGAAGAAGTCCGTCGGGAAGCCCATGGCGCGGTAAATCAGGCCGGTGTAGAAGTCAACGTTCGGGTAGAGCTTGCGGGAGACGAAGTAGTCATCAGCCAGTGCAATCTCTTCCAGCTTCATGGCCAGATCCAGCAGCTCGTCGCCACCGAGGTGCTCGAGCACGTCGTGAGCGGTCTTCTTAGCGATAGCTGCACGCGGGTCGTAGGACTTGTAGACGCGGTGACCGAAGCCCATCAGGCGGACGCCCGGCTCCTTGTTCTTTACGCGGTTCATGAACTCGGTAGCGTCGCCACCGTGGTTCTGCTGGATGTCCTCGAGCATCTCCAGAACAGCCTGGTTAGCACCACCGTGCAGCGGGCCAGACAGAGCGTTGATACCAGCAGCGATGGAGACGAACATGGAAGCGCCGGAGGAAGCGACCATGCGGACGGTGGAGGTGGAGCAGTTCTGCTCGTGGTCAGCGTGCAGGATGAGCAGCTTGTCCAGAGCGTCAACCACAACCGGGTCAACCTCGTAGTCAGCGGTCGGGTAACCGAACATCATGCGCAGGAAGTTCTCGCGAGCGTTCAGGTTGTTGTCCGGGTACATGTACGGCTCACCCTTGGATGCGCGGTAAGCGTATGCAGCCAGCATCGGAACCTTAGCCATCAGGCGAACTGCAGCCAGGTTACGCTGCTCTTCGTTCAGCGGATCCAGCTCGTCCTGGTAGTAGGAAGCCAGAATGTTGACCGAAGAAGCCAGGGTCTGCATCGGGTGTGCGCCACGCGGGAAGATGCTGAATGCGCGACGGAAGTCCTCGTCCAGCAGGGTGTGGTGACGAATGTCGTGGTTGAACTGTGCGATCTCTTCCTCAGATGGGAGGTGACCGTGAATCAACAGGTAGGAAACCTCGTTGAAGGTGGCCTTCTCAGCCAGCTGCTCAATCGGGTAACCGCGGTAGCGCAGGATGCCGTTACCGCCGTCGATGTAAGTGATCTTGGACTCGGTAGAACCGGTGGCGGTGTAGCCCGGGTCGAAGGTGGTCAGTCCAGTTTCCTGGAGCATCTTGCCCAGAGCAATACCGTCGTTACCCTCGGTTGCCTTGACGATGTCCATCTCGAACTCGCCGCCCGGGTAGTGGAGTACAGCCTTGCCGTCTTTAGTAGCCACAACTTCCCTTTCACAGAAAAATTCTTCTTAACGACTCCAGAGTGCGGGGGAAGCAGGCACAGCGGAAAACAGCATGCTGCCTCCCAACTCCACGCCACCCCTTCGGGGTCGCATTGTTTCCAATGATTCAATTATGCGCGACATTTGCGTTCCATTGCATCTTGTCCAGTGAAAAAGTTTGCTTAGTTCACATCGACCGTGTCGTAACCATAAAGAACCGACACCTGCAGTGGATTAGAACACACAATATCAAAGAGTGTGAGCAGCGCAACACCCTCTACCCCATTCGGGCAGCCTGGGCTTACCCAATCTTGACCCCTCTTCACCCTGAAATGCAAATGAAAAAACGGGTTTATTACGTTGTCACTGCTCATTTACCAACCAGGAGCCCATTCAACAGCCGATGTCTTTAAAAGTTCAAAAGTCATCGAACCAACGCCCGAAAACACATCGACTAAATCCACAATAATCCACCCCTCCCTGCCCACCAGAGGCCCCACATCGCTAAGTTTTCAACGCCAACAAAACTGGAAAAAATTCTTCGCAAACTTTGCAAATACGTCAATCCACCCTGTTTTGTTATGCAAAGTACGGAAGCGGGGGCAATTGAACCCCACCCTTTTGCGATAAGTACCCCCGATTACCGCTAGAGTTTGAAGACAACGGCTGTATATCAAGCTTCACTTTGAATACACTTTGAAAGGTTGCGCCTCATATGAGCGATCAATTCCCAGTCCTCCCTGAAGAGTTCCAGCCCGGCGACGGCCGCTTTGGCTGCGGTCCGTCGAAGGTTCGCCCGGCGCAGATTCAGGCAATCGTTGACGGCGGTACCTCTATCATGGGTACTTCCCACCGTCAGCCGGCAGTGAAGAACGTTGTTGGTGACGTTCGCGAGGGTCTGGCTGAGCTCTTCCAGCTTCCGGAAGGCTACGAGATTGTCCTGTCCCTCGGCGGCGCAACCGCTTTCTGGGATGCTGCCACCTTTGGGCTCATCGAGAAGAAGTCCGCTCACCTGACTTACGGTGAGTTCTCCTCCAAGTTCGCCAAGGCCTCCAAGATGGCTCCGTGGCTCGACGCTCCGCAGATTATCGAAGCAGAGCCGGGTTCCGCACCTGAGGTTGTCGCTGGTGAAGAGGGCGTTGACCTTATTGGTTGGGCTCACAACGAGACCTCCACCGGCACCATGGTTCCGGTCACCCGCCCGGCAGGCTCCGAGGGCCAGCTCGTGGCTATCGACGCCACCTCCGGCGCCGGCGGCCTCCCGGTCGACATGTCCCAGGCTGACGTCTACTACTTCTCCCCGCAGAAGTGCTTCGCTTCTGACGGCGGTATCTGGTTGGCTGCAATGTCTCCGGCTGCCATCGAGCGTATTGAGAAGATCAATTCTTCCGACCGTTTCATCCCGGCTTTCCTGAACCTGCAAACTGCCGTTGATAACTCCCGCAAGAACCAGACCTACAACACCCCGGCCGTCGGTACTTTGCTGATGCTGGCTGATCAGGTCAAGTGGATGAACGCCAACGGCGGCCTCGACGGCATGGTCGCTCGCACCACCGAGTCCTCCTCCCACCTCTACAACTGGGCTGAGAACCGCGCGGAGGCAACTCCGTTCGTCACCGATGCTGCGAAGCGCTCGCTGGTCGTCGGCACCATCGACTTCGAGGACAACATCGACGCCGCACAGATTGCCAAGGTTCTGCGCGCCAACGGCATCCTCGATATCGAGCCGTACCGCAAGCTGGGCCGCAACCAGCTACGCATCGGTATGTTCCCGGCCATCGACCCGGAGGACATCCGTCGTCTGACTGGCGCTATCGACTGGGTTCTGGACAACGGCTACGCTGCCAAGTAATAGCAGGGCAGCTAGCAGCATGGCAGCTGCCAAGTAGCGGCATGGCCACTGCAAAGTAACGCCAAATTAGTCGCAAAGCAGCCGCCTTTTACCGGCCTCAGCCGCTTAACTCCCGCGCCACGCGCAAGGGCATTGCCCCAATTGTCCGTGACGCGGGAGTTTTGTCGTTTACCATGATTAGTGAGCATTACTTATAACGTCGACCAACAAGGAGGTTCTCGCATGAGGGAGCTGAAGCCAGTTCTGGACGGCGATGTGACCGATTCACTGATTCTCGTTCCCGCTGATATCACCGAGCAGGAACGGCAGGAGGGACTTCGCTTCACGCTGCCTCTCGACGAGAACCTACGCACTTTCCTGGTCGAGCACTTCGAGCTCGCCGATGCCACCGGTTCCCCTGCTGCAGCTGATTCCGCATCGCTTGCCGACGGATCAAGCACCACCACCGCCACTGCCTGCGGTAGCTCTGGGGAGAGTGCTACCGCAGAGAGCGGTTCCACCGACGAAAGTTCCACTGGTGGCAGCACAGCGGAAGCCACCACTGCAAGCGGCGGCTCGGCCGAAGGCAGTGAGACGGCCGACAACTCCGGTGCGTCAGGCGGGGCACCGAAAAAGACTCCAACGGCGCCGAAGCCAGTTCTGGAAGAGCCTCGCGTCGTTTTGTCGCCACGCGAGATTCAGGATCGCATTCGCAGCGGCCAGACGGTCGAGGAGCTCATTGAGTACAGCGGCATGCAGCCGCGCAAGATTGAGTCCTTCGCCTACCCGGTGCTTGCGGAGCGCGCACGTATTGCGGAGCTCGGCAAGCAGTCAAAGCCACGTCGCATTGATGGCCCGGCCAAGTTGTCCCTGTGGGAGATTCTCGCCACCGCTTTTGCCGCCCGTGGTCAGGAACTCGCCGATGCCTCGTGGGATGCCTACCGCGACCCGAGCGGACAGTGGATTGTGACGGTTACTTGGAATGTGGGCCACACCACCAACGTGGCCGAGTGGAGTTACCAGGCGGAGGGACTTTCCGCGCTCACCATTGCTCGCAATGAGCTGGCAGCAGAGCTGATTGACCCCGACTTTGCCCGCCGCAACCGAGACTTGGCTCCGCAGGCCAATCGAGCTGCTGATACCGCGGATACCTCTGAGATGCCAGCCGCATGGCAGTCTTCGGCGGAGCCGCAGCGAGGCCACGGGGAGCAGGACGTTCCGTCGCAAAGCGACGCCGACGACGACGATGTTGACGAGGCGGAGTTCTTGCAGCACCCGGACGCGGAGCAGCCGAAGCGCAAGAAGAAGACTGTCATGCCGTCGTGGGAGGATGTGCTTCTCGGCGTACGTCCGAACGGCCCGAAGAAGTAGGAGTTTTCCTCGACAATGAGCTCCATGACCAGTGGCAACGCTTCTGATTTCGAATTCTCCGCGATTCGCCGCGGTGTAGTCACGATTTGGTTTATCAGCACCAATGACCCTGCTGCGACCCTGGAGACAGGTGTTCAGCATGACCGCGGTTTCGGGCGTCGTTTCCTAGCTCTCTATGATTCGACGCTGCCGGTAACACCGATTGGTGATTTCCCGCTCAACCGCTCGGCGGAAACCGGTGACGGCGAATACTACATCGGCGGCTTTGAAGGCGTTGCCGTACTGCAGACGGTTCTCGACGATGTCTCGCAGCTGTCCAAGCTGTCGCCTCGTCTGCGCCAGGAGATTGCCGCCACGGACGTCTACGCGAGTGTGTCGAATAAATCCACGGGCTTCGGTGCCTTTGCGCATTGGCACGATGGTGAGCTCAAGCGCGCTTTCTCCGCTACTCGCTACCGCACACTGGAAGACATCGGTCTTCCCTGCCCCGCAGAGGGCAGCTTCTGGGCGGGCAAGCACCGCCCAATGCCCGACGCTTCCGAAGGTACGGCTTCACGTCCACGCGAAGGGGTCGGTTTGCCGTTCATTCCGACAGAGCTTGCCGACGCCGTCATCACCGACTGGCTTGGATTCGACCCGCATTCGCCCGCTACAGATATCCCTGTTAGTGGTTTTGCGGTCGATGGCCGTCGTGCGGCTCCCGGAACTTCGTATTCGACATCTCGTAGTCCGCGCGGGCTAATGAGTGAGCCGGGTTCCTCCGAGTCTGGCGCAGAGCTTGACCGCGCCTACGACGACTACGAAGTTCACAACGCAGAGCCGAACCGAGACTTTCTGGAGGAGCTCAGTCGCTTTGGTGCTAAGGCCAAGAACTTCGCTGGCCGCACCTGGCAGCGGGCGCGAGGCAAGTTCGGGAAATAGTTTCTACTGCCCTGCGCGCTGCGACTGAACGCGTAGTCGCTCGTAGAACGCAATCGCTGCGGAGGTAGCCACATTCAGGCTGTCAGTTCCCGGTGACATGGGAATGCGGGCACGCACATCGGTGGCTGCCATCGCGTGCTCGGTAAGTCCCTGCCCCTCAGCACCAACGAGAATCGCGACCTTGTCCGTGTCCATGGCATCCCACAGGTCCACCGTGCCCGCAGGGGTCATCGACACCACGCGGAAGCCCTGCTCTTTGAGCTGGTCCAGGCTTCGCTGCCAGGTGGTCGTAGTACCGGGCAGAGTCGCAAATGGGACTGTCAGCACATGCCCCATGGAAACACGCACGCTGCGGCGATACAGCGGATCGGCGCAGGCCGCGCCGAAGACAACCCCATCCACGCCCATGCCCGCCGCGTTACGGAACAGAGCCCCGATGTTCTCGTGGTCCCCAACACCCTCCATCACAGCCAAGGTGGTTGCTCCACTCAGAACTTGGTCCACCGAAAGCTCCGGCGCGCGGTCAGCGGTGGCCAGCAGGCCACGGTGAAGATCAAATCCGGCCGCTGCGGCCAGAACCTCGCGGTCGAGTTCAAACCAGGGCACAGCTTCCGCAATATCGGCCTCGCTCGCGGTCAGTCCGTCGGCAAGCAATGCGAGCTTCTGGCGAGTACCAAAGACTGCGCGGAGCGGAAAGCGTGAGCGCACTAACCGCGGCACAATGAGCGTGCCTTCGGCGATGACCAGGCCCTTCCCACCGGGCAAATCGGGGCGGGAATCGGACTTGTTGAGGTTGCGGATGTCATCGAGACGGCTGTCGGCGGGATCGTCGACGACGATGGGCGCAAAGCGTTCGAGGGATGTGGTGGTACTCATGGAAACTCTTTAGCCGCCCAGCAGAGCGGTGAACGGATCGGCAGCGAAGTAGATGACGAACAGGCCGGAGACAATCCACATCAGCGGGTGCACGGACTTGGCACGACCCGAGAAGATAGCCATCGCAGCAAAGGTGATGAAACCGATGCCGATACCATTTGCAATCGAGTAGGTAAATGGCATGGTGACAATAGTCAAAAATGCCGGCAGTGCGATGTCAAAACGGGTGAAATCAATCTCGGTGATCTGCCCAATCATCATGGCACCGACGATGACCAGCACAGGCGCGGCAGCCTCGATGGGCACGATTTCATAAAGCGGGGTGAAGAACATCGCCGCTAGAAAGAGGATGCCGGTGACAATGTTGGCAAGGCCAGTGCGTGCACCATCGGCGATGCCCGCTGCGGAGTCCACAAAGACAGTGTTCGACGAGGAGCTGACTGCACCGCCGACGATGGCACCGGTGCCTTCGACAACCAGTGCGCGCTTCATGTCCGGCAGCACACCGTCTTCATCGACAAGTGCGGCCTGCTTGCCCAGACCAGTCATCGTGCCCATGGCATCGAAGAAGTTAGCCAGGACCAAAGTGAACAGCAGCATGGTGGCGCTGAGGGCACCGACGCGGGCAAAGGAGCCGAAAAAATCCACAGCGCCAACGAGGGACAAGTCCGGCATACCACCTACACGGTCCGGCAGAGTCGGCACCGCGAGATTCCAACCGGTCGGCACTGGCTTGCCATCAGCGAAGGAGGGGCCCGCATCCGTCAAGGCCTCGACTGCGAGCGCAATGATGGTATTCAGCACGATGCCGATAAACAGGCCGCCTGGAATATTGCGGACAACCATGATGCCGCAGATAATCAGCCCGAGGACGAACACGGCGGTCGGCCACGAGGCAATCTGGCCATTGATGCCGAGCTGCACCGGAACAGTCGTGCCCGCGGCATCGGGAATACGGCGAACCAGGCCACCGTCGACCAGACCAATCATGGCGATGAATAGGCCGATGCCCACACTCATCGCGGCCTTCATATCGGACGGAATCGCGTGGAAGACAGCTGTTCGGAATCCGGTCAGCGCCAGCAGCACGATAATCACGCCGTCCAGCACGACCAGGCCCATCGCTTCTTCCCAGGCCAGCCCCTCGTTAGCAACGAATGTCACGGCAACCAGAGTGTTGATGCCCAGGCCCGTCGCAATGCCGAAGGGGTACTTGGCAAAGAGACCAAAAGTAATGGTCATGACGCCCGCGGCGAGCGCGGTGACAGCGGCGACCTGCGGTATCCCCAGGCTATTGCCGTTGACATCCTCGATATTGCCGAGGATCAGCGGGTTGAGCAGAATGATGTAGGCCATCGCGAAGAAGGTCACTACGCCACCGCGAATCTCGGTTACGGTCGTCGAACCGCGCTCCGTGATGTGAAAATAGCGGTCCACTGCTGAAAGATGGCTCCCCGACCGTGCAGGCTTGGAGTCCTTCGCCTCATCTGAGGATATTGCAGAGGTGGACGTACCTTTGTCCATTTTTTATGCCTCTCTAGAGTCTCTTTACTATCCGTGTCACGTGTTTATCCGTGTCAAAGCGGAATTTTTGTGCCGAAAGCCGTAACGGTGCAGTCTCTGGGGCCACGGTGGCGTCGAAGCTGCACCGTCTTCGTCATCGCGTTTGCCTAGGCGGGAAGCTACAGGTGCGAATCCTGGTAGGGTTCCGCCACCGGTGCGCCCTGCCCTGTTACTTCCGGGATAGCTGAGTGAGCACCGCAGCCGTGGTCAAAGCTTACGGCCGTGGCATCGAATGTCCATTCGTTGACACACACTCCCCAGTTCTTACCGAGCGGCCCGGTCAGCGGGACCATAAAGGCGCAGGTTCGGCAACGGTGCAATGCTTCCCGAGCAAAGTCACTCTCGGGGCCGGTATCGCCCTCTACCCAGCGCTGATCGGTATCTTCCACACCATGCGCCGACAACGTGCGGGTCTGCAAGTCATCGCCGTCGAGTCGCTCATCTCCCACTGCAGCCGGCAACAGATCGCGCGGACCGAGGTCACCGGGGCGCAACCGCTCCTCGTAAGGAACCCATTCGGGCGCCTGCAGCGCGGTTTCGCCAGGGACAAGAGCCACTTCACTGACCGTCGCCTGTTGAGTGCCCGGCGCGCACGCGACCACCACATGCCACTCCCAGCCCCTATATCCGGGCAGGTCAGCCGCAAAACGATGCACCGCAACGCCCTCGCCTACGACACTTACACCGGTGTGCGCGCCGGCAGGCCCCTCCCCGAGCTCTTCAATCGCGGTACGGGCGGTGTCGACCGCCTGGTGATTCATCACCTTCCCCCGTCGGCGGCTGTTTCGGGAACGTCGTCGATTTTCAGTCACGTTTCCTATCCTAGAGTGAAGCTATGGACAGATTCCCGTCGGGCGACGCAAAACCCGCCCGCCCCTTCCACTCATCACGCTTTACGACGGCCCGAGCTGCCATCCTCTCCGTGGCAACTGCCGCCCTATTGGCCGGTTGTGCGACTGAAACAGGTTCAGGTAGCAATTCCTCACGCGAGGTCCCAGCTAGTGGAGCTAGTGCGGGTTCGAACTCCGGCACCGCCGGAAGGTCGACTTCAGCTTCGGTTAACCCCTCCAAGCTGGTCGGCGCCGATAAGGTGCCGGGGCTCGGTGACGTTCCGACACTGAAACTGACCATCGAGCAGTCCTATCCCACCTCCGCTCCACCACTTCCCGCTTCGACGAATGTCACTGCACCTTTTGTCCAGGGCCTTGAGTTCGAACCGGATGGCTCTTTGTTGATGGGCACCGGCCTCTACGGTGAGTCCCAGATTTACCGATTGCCGCAGTGGCTCGACAACTCTGCGGCCGAGCCGACCAACGTGGAAGATTTGCAGCCTGACCTCTTCGGCGAGGGCATCACCCGCCATGGAGATACCGTGTGGCAGCTGACGTGGAAGGAAGGACGCGCCATAGAACGCGATGCGGCTACTCTCAGGCAGCGTCGCGAGGTTCCCTTTGACGCCGAGGGCTGGGGCGCGTGCTCCTTCGATGACACCATCGTGACCTCCGATGGCAGTGGCACCCTCACTTTCCGCTCCCCTGATGACCTCTCGCCCCTGCGTCAACTGCCCGTCACTGCGGCAGGCACGGAGACAACGTGGCTCAACGAACTCGAGTGCGTCGCTGTCGACACCGACGTAGATCCGGACGCAGCTCCGGACGAAGAACCGGCGGACACGAGCGATTCAAACAGCCAGAGCAACGCAGACGGACCAACCTCCCCGCAATTGCACCGCGAGATTTGGGCCAACGTCTGGCAGAGTCCATTCATCTACCGCATCAACCCGGAAGACGGAAAGGTCACAGGCATCGTCGATGCCACCGAACTCTTCCGCGACCTGTACGCGCAGCTCTCTCCGGCAGAGCAACAGAGTGTTGATGTGCTCAACGGCATTGCGCTGATGCCGGATTCTTCGTCTACCTCGCCCAATGGAACCCGTCAGTTCCTGCTTACAGGGAAGAAATGGCCCACAGCCTACCGTGTTACCGTGAGTGAATAGCAGTATCTGGCCCGAGAACGGCTAGTGTGACTGAACGTAGCTTCAATTCCGTTACGAATGTCGGGAAGTGAGAGTTGATGGGATCGAGTAGGCGCCGCTGGCAACAGAATAGTAAGGCGTTCGTGGTTGTCGGCGCTATTGTCGTGGTGGGTCTTGTCGTCACCGGCATCGTCCTTGCTGTCAATAAGTGGACCAACCAGGCAATCGACGACCCACACGCGCTGACCATCGAGGTCAACCAGGACGGCGAAACCACAGAGGTTCTTCCCTACCGCGTCTGCGACCTCTTTGAGAAGAATGCCTGCACCACGACTGAGGCCAACGCCGCCAAGATCTCCCTGGGCGAGCAGGAGACGGCTGAGGTTAACGTCGGCTCCACTGTTGGCTCTAACTCCTGGACTCTGCAGCGCTTCTTCTCCGACGATGCGGTCAACTCCACCTCTCGCAAGGATCCGGGCGAAGCCACGACCGAGACCATCGCTGGCTCCGCAGCTGTTGCCGGCAAACGCACCCCACTCGGGGTCGTGGAGGTTTCCACCGCGCTCATCGGAAAGAACTCCGAGGGCGAAGAGACCACCTACGGTATTACTTGGTCGATCGTCAACGAACCGTCGTAAAGCACAGCAAAACGCCCGCTCACTGAGGTTTTCCACTTTCATGAGCGGGCGTTTTCACGTCTTCTAACGACTTACGAGTCCAGCTCGCGCGCGACCGCACGCAGGACTTCAGCCATCTGGTGGCCGTCCTTACGCTCCGGGTAACGCCCGGCGCGCAGGTCACGCTGCACCGTCGACTCCAGCATGGAAATCATGTCCGAAATCATGCCGTTGAGATCACTGGGGCTGTACTTCTTCGCTTGACGACGGGCCCCTGCGCCCCCACCTGCCCCGCCACGGCGGTGACGGGCACTGCGCGGTCCCTCGTCGAGCACCTTGATCCGGAGGGCCTGTGGGCCTGGGCGGCCGTCAGCGTAGTCGTACTCCAGGCGCTGACCAGTTACAAGCTCTTCCACGCCTTTCGGCAGCACGTTCTTGCCGATGTAGACATCTTCACCGTCCGGATTCGACACGAAGCCAAAACCGCGATCCTTGTCGTACCACCCGACCTTACCGATGGGCACTTTCCACCTAACCTTCCCGTGCCCTACGACTGGGGGCACTCAACCTCGTTCCCCTTGGGCAGCGGTGACTGCCCTTCGGGGTCTTCGGATCGGAGATGCAATTCTTCCGCACTCGCCACCGTCCTCGCACGCACAAACGGCCAGAGTTAGAGGCTCGATTGAGGCGAGCTTGGCCAGACAGGACCGCGAGGATATGCCGGGCCGGGCGCTGTCTTAATGGTGTTCCTTTAATTAAGGTGCGACCAAAACGGGACGCACTCCAACCGGGAACACATTATTTATTACTGCTTACTAGTGCGAAGTGGCGGCAGCGGTAGCGGCGTGCATGTGCACGTCACCTCCGATTACCTAAAGAACTCAATTATACCCATAGATGGGGACATAAAGGGAAGATGGATTTGTGGGAAGCGAGCACCCTCGCGGATTGACGCACAGAGACTGCAACGAACTGCCAGCGTTGGTTCTTCTTGGCTATCTCTTATGGCCTCTTTTTCAAGTGCCGGAGACGCGCCAAAACAGGAAAAATAACAAGACGATAACGTGAGCTTTATCACATTATGATGTTTTAACTTACACATCACCACTAACAGTCACATCTCCTACCTGCAGTTTCACCTACTTTTATCCATATTTCCAACCTGCGCTCAAAATTAAGAATCCGGCGGTTCGCGTGACTATTTCGTTACCAACCGCTACGGTGTGCAATCGACACGTTTAACGGACGAAGTCGCATAGATCGCCTTCATCTCACTCCAGTGCGATGACATCGGCCCGCTACCAACAACGTGAAGAACTTTCCATAAGAGTGAGATGGGGTTGCATTAGCCCCACTGGCGCCACAAAGAAAATCGACGAAAAGGAAATTTTCATATGGCTCGCCACGCAGCTAAGACCAACACCTTCGCTTCCACTTCGGCAAAGGTTGCACTGACCGGCGCAATCCTCGGCGCCGGTGCCGCTATCTTCGCACCGACCGCTTCTGCAGCTCCAGACTCCGACTGGGACCGCCTGGCACAGTGTGAGTCCGGTGGCAACTGGCACATCAACACCGGAAACGGCTACTACGGTGGCCTGCAGTTCTCCGCAAGCACCTGGAACGCTTTCGGTGGTAACGAGTTCGCTTCGACCGCTGATCAGGCTTCCCGCGAGCAGCAGATTTACGTTGCTGAGAAGGTTCTGGCTCAGCAGGGTTGGGGCGCATGGCCGGCTTGCTCCGCAAGCCTGGGTCTCTCTTCCGGCCCGACCGATCGTCCGCACCCGAGCCAGGGCGTCGCTCCTGTTCGCGCACAGGCCGCTCCGGCAGCTGCTGCTTCCGACTCCAAGACCGACCTGATCCAGCAGTTCGCTGACCGCCTCTCCAACGTCGACAGCCTGTCCGACGCCCAGGCACTCATCGCTGAGTTCCGTGCACTGACCGGTCAGATTGAGCTTCCGCAGGAACTGGTCGCAGCCATTCCGTTCGACCTGTCGAAGCTGCAGGGTCTGATTTAAGGCTTTCGAGCTAGCCAGCTCATCACAGTAGCCCCGAGGGTGATTCACCTCGGGGCTACTATTTGTCTTCAACAGGTTGGCGGTACCGGCCCAATGTAAGTTACTGCCTGCGTGAGTTACTGCCTGCGTTTATGGCTGGCGACCGCGTGCCAACGCGAGTTAGTGACTGCGTTTATGACAAAAAATGGCCCGAAAAATGGCTTGAAAGTGTCATAAACTCGCACAGTTTCATATTTGAAGCCCGCAGCCACGACTGAACTAGCAGTCACGGCTGCGGGCCTCCTGCAGATCTAGCTCTGCTAAAAATATAAAAGATTACTTGTTAATCACCGTGGTCGGGTGCACGTAACCCAAAGTCTCCGGATCAACCGGGAACTCAATGTCGCCGAAAGGCGAATCTGCACCAGCGTGGTGAGCAATCAATTCAGTAACAGCGTGCTGACCAGGCTCGAGGTCCTTCGGCCAGCCGGGATCGACATAGGATTTCTTTGCAACGTTAGCCATGCTGAGATTATCCCAAAAATTTTCTCCCCAGTCACCTTCTCCCCTCCTTAAACCTCACTAAAGTGGGGATTGTCATGACTAGCACCACCCCCTTTGCACTCTTTTCCGACTGGCTGGCAGGTCAACCAGACCAATTTGTGGGCACTATCCTCAGCAATCGCCCCGATGCGCTGTCGCCGCCGCCGAAGTCTTCCCAGGTGCTAGCGGCAAGGCTCCAGCTCCGCGCTTCTGTCTCCCGCGCGCTGACCAAACTGCCCGCACTGGAGCTCGCCTGCATTGAGGCTGCCGCTGACCTCGGTGCCGACGCCGAACCCGTCACTGCGGACGCCCTCATCGACTACATTCTCGACTTACTCTCTCGAGCAGAGGTTCCCGCCAATCAACGGCCCACGGCCGCACATATTCGGACAGGCCTCGATACCCTGCGCGCATACGGACTCATCTGGGGAAACGGCGCCGGCCCACGCGGCACTTTCACCGGCAAGTCCACCCGCAAGAAGCCTCTGCCCTGGCAGGACTACTTCTGTCTCAGCGATGAGGTCGCCACCTCGTTGCCACCCGGCTGGTATCTTCTGCCCAATCCCGATGGCCCCAGCCGCAGCCAGCTACGCACGGCACTCACCAAGGTCACAGACAGGCAGCAGCGTCTCCTGGATACCCTCGCCAACTCCGGAGGTCTCGGCGTCACAAAGGACGCTCATCCGGATGCCGACCCCTCGCTGCCGGTCCCAGCGCTCATCAGCGCCGGCCTGCTCGAACGCATCGACGAGGGCACCGTCCGCTTGCCCGCCACCGTTCGCGCGCTTATGCGTGGAGTCGGGCTTGCCGACGACGACGTCCCCCTGCGCCCCGAAACCCCCGCTACCCATGTAATTGCCAGCGGTAACGACCGTGCTGCCGCCACCGCCTGGGAAACTTTGCGACAGGCGACTGACCTCCTGGACCTACTGGGAACCAACCCCGCACCGACCTTGAAAAACGGTGTCATCGGAGTGCGGGAAACCCGCAATCTCATCGAGGAGCTCGGTGTCGACATCTCGGAGCTGGCTCGCGGCGTGGCTAACCTCGGTGCAGCGGGCCTGGTTCATGTCGGCACTCCGCATCCGCTGCCACTGCACGACACCGGTGGTGACTATTTCGCACCCACGCTGGCAGCCGACGGCTTCCTCGACGCCGATCTGGTTGACCGGTGGGTGAGCTTGACAGTCGGCACTCGCACTAGCGACGCAGCGCCCTGGCGGGTCGACCAGCTCAATGAGGAAGGCAAGCGCATTGCTCTGCTCTCACCTCAAACTCGGCTCTCCGGGGTACCGTCAATCCGGGAAATGGTGCTGGCCTGCTGTGCGCAGGTGGCGTCGTCGGCAAGCGGCAACGACGTCGTTGCTCTGACTGACCTGCGTGAATGCGCCGCCTACTACTACCCCATCACCAACGCGAGGTGCACGGACGAGACTCTCAGTGGCGTGGTCGACGAGCTGGTCGCCCTCGGCATCGTCGTGCGGGACCCGGGCGTGGAAACGATTTCCGTCGGCCTTAGCGAGGTCGGCAAAGCCATAGTCGCGCTCATCGAATCCGGCACTGCCGAGGCCTTCGACGATCTGCGTGCTGCCTGTAACAACCTCTTGCCGCCGAACGCCTCGTACCTGATGGTCCAGGCGGACAACACCATCGTCGTACCGGGCCCCGCATCCCCGGAGATGGAACGCATGCTCAGTTCGATTGCGCAGTTGGAATCTCCCGGCCTCGCCAGCGTCTACCGCGTGACCGAAGACAGCCTCCGCGATGCCCTCGACACCGGCATCAACGCCGCCGATATCTCGGAGTTTCTCTCGCGCTACGCCGTCGGCGAAGTGCCGCAGTCCATTACCTATTTGCTTGACGACGTCGCCCGCCGCCACGGTCGTCTCCGCGGTGGCCCCGCAGCTTCGTTTATCCGCTGTGACGATCCGGCTCTGCTGGCCTCATTCCAGAGTCACCAGGCTGGACAAAGCCTGGCGTTGCGGAAGATTGCCGAAACGGTGCTAATTAGCCAGGCCCCGCTTGCCCAGGTGATTGAGACCGCTAGAAATGCGGGCTTTTCCATCATCGCCGAAGATGCAGAGGGTTTGGTGCTGGATCTCGGTCGCGCTCCCTGCCGCATTGAGGCGCCAGCTCCGGTGCCTACTGCGCGTACAACGATGCCCGAACCGGAACGCATCAGCCAGGCGTTGACGGCCATTGCCGATGGCAACCGTGCTGCTGAGCACGCCGGTAGTTCCAGTGGCGCTACAGCCAGTGGCAGCACTGCTGGGGTCTCTGGCTCGGTTGCGGATTCGGCGACAGGTACGGGGACGGCTGCCGGTGCTAGCGCTAGCACCGGTGGCACGAGCGGCTACGCCTCCGGCACCGAAGCATTCAAGCTACTGCAGCGCGCGGCTCGCCACGGCGACGACCTGTATTTAAGCTACGTCGACCGCAACGGCAAACCCGGCCGCAAGCGCGTGCGCCCAGTCACTGTCTCCGGTGGGCAGGTCGATGCTATCGACCCGGCCACCAGCCAAGTGCTGCGCTTTCTGCTGCATCGCATTACCGAAGTACATCCTGTCGACTAGGCGACGGGCGCGGGGATCGTCGTAAAGCGATGCAAAAGCGAATGTGACGGTTCGGGATGATTCGAGCCCGTGGCGCATCTTCTGCGTAATCGTGGCAGAATTGACCTTTAGCTTATTTTTGGTCGAATGTCTGCGAGGCGAGGAAGTAATGGGTTTCGGTACGGGTCCGCTGATCGTCCAATCGGATAAGACGGTGCTGCTGGAGGTCGATAATCCGGAGGCGGATGCGGCACGCGCGGCGCTGGCACCATTCGCGGAGCTCGAACGTGCTCCTGAACACGTGCACACCTACCGCATCACCCCGCTGGCGCTGTGGAATGCCCGCGCTGCCGGTCACGACGCGGAGCAGGTGGTCGATGTCCTCGAGCGCTATTCCAAGTTCCCCGTCCCCCAGCCACTGCTTATCGACGTCGCGGAGACCATGGACCGCTACGGTCGCCTGAGCCTGACCAAGCATCCAGCTCACGGCCTTATTCTGCTCTCACACGACCCCGCGGTACTGGCCGAGGTGACCAAGCACAAAAAGATTCGTCCGATGCTCGGCGAGCAAATCGATGCCGACACCTGGACCGTGCACCCCTCCGAGCGAGGCCGAATCAAACAGGAGCTGCTGAAGGTCGGCTGGCCTGCCAATGACACCGCCGGATACATCGACGGAGAGGCACACGCCATCGCCTGGCAGGATCAGGGCACCGGAGGCCACGACACCTGGGAACTGCGCGACTACCAACGCATGGCGGCCGATTCCTTCCGCGAGGGTGGCTCCGGCGTCGTGGTGCTGCCCTGCGGCGCAGGAAAAACAATCGTCGGAGCGGCGGCCATGGTAGACGCGCAGCGCACTACTTTGATCCTGGTCACCAACACCGTCGCCGGCAGGCAGTGGCGCGACGAGCTGCTGCAACGCACCTCGCTGACCGAGGACGAAATCGGCGAATACTCCGGCGAAAAGAAGGAAATTCGCCCCGTCACTATTGCGACCTACCAAGTGGTCACGCGCAAGACCAAGGGAGAATACCGCGCACTCGAGCTATTCGATTCCCGCGACTGGGGCCTCATCATCTATGACGAGGTCCACCTCCTGCCCGCTCCTGTGTTCCGAATGAGTGCGGATCTGCAGTCGCGCCGTCGACTGGGGCTCACCGCCACCCTGGTGCGCGAAGATGGCCGCGAGGGCGACGTCTTCAGCCTGATCGGCCCGAAGCGCTACGACGCCCCATGGAAAGACATCGAAGCTCAGGGCTGGATCGCGCCGGCTGACTGCGTTGAGGTCCGCGTGACCCCGACCGAGTCCGAGCGCATGCTCTACGCCACAGCTGAAGCCTCCGACAGGTATCGCCTGGCCGCAACGACGCCGACGAAGATTCCCGTCGTCAAGCAAATCCTTGCCCGACACGAGGGCGAACCCGCTCTGGTGATTGGTGCCTACTTGGATCAGCTCGAAGAGATTGGCGAGGAACTGGACGTCGATGTCATCGAAGGAAAGACGTCCAACGCCAAACGCGAGGAGCTCTTTGGGAAGTTCCGGCGCGGCGAGATCAACACGCTGGTGGTCTCCAAGGTTGCGAACTTCTCCATTGACCTTCCCGAGGCCTCTGTCGCCGTGCAAGTCTCCGGCACCTTCGGTTCCCGACAGGAGGAGGCGCAGCGTCTGGGGCGTCTCCTGCGCCCGAAGTCCGATGGTGGTGGCGCCGTCTTTTACTCGGTGGTAACTCGCGATACGCTCGATACTGAATATGCAGCTCATCGCCAGCGTTTCCTGGCGGAACAGGGCTACGCCTACCGAATCGTCGACGCAGATGAGTACCTCGGCCCAACCCTGCCCGGCGATTCCACCGCTAGCTCGGAATCCTAGAAAAATGGATAACTAAAGGACTGCCATGAACTTTCACTTCCCCGTCAACCGCGAGCACACCAACGCCAACAACGAGTACTACCGCGATGCCCGCCGACTGCTCATCTCCTCCGGCATTTTCTCTGCTCTGCTGCTCGTCGGCGCTGTGCTGGTTCTAGTAGTTTTCGACCGCACGCCGTTTGTTATCGGCAGCGCGGTTGTGCTTTTCGCCCTCGCGACTCTCTACGTCGGCGTTACCTTCCAGGTGCGACGCGCAATCAAGGATCCGCAAGAGCTTTACGACGAATCCCCGCTGGTTCCGGCCATGATTGCGCGTGTGGATGAGCGAACCATGGTGCTGATGACCTTGGTGGACATGCGTAAAAACCCCTCCGATGGAGAGCCCGTCCCGGCCCTGGCTACACGTACTGTCACCACGATTTCCGGGGTTCCCCGCCGCGTGGGCGCGAAGGTGCCAGCTGTTGCTGTGGCCGGCACGCATAAGAGCCGCACCGAGTTCTACGATGAAATCACCCCAGTGCCCCTCGCGTGGTCCACTCCTGACAAGTCAGTCATTGCCCAAGCCCAGCGCAATATTCCGGTCAACGATTGGAATGTCCTCGAACGCAACATCGACCGGGTGGAAGAGGTCCACGCAACGAAGCGCAACCTCCTGCCGCTGAACTAGTCGGGGCCTGTTCGCCCCCCGGCCTTCTGGCACTGAGCTGTTCTAGCTCCGCCCCCGGTTTCCCTACCGGCGCCCCCTCCGCAGCGCTCACATGCACAGCGAGAGCGCCATTGGGAACTGAAACGGGTTGGCTAGCTCTTGCCCCAGGACTCTTCATTCTGCCGGTCAATCGCTTCCTTATCGTATTCACCTGCCGGGTCCTCTGGCAGCTCACGTTCCGTGTGAGTGGCCTCTAAAATGAACCGCGCCGCGTCCGTAATCTGCTCTCGCTGAACCTTTGGAACCGCAATCTGGTGAGTTGCCAAGAATTCCGCCTGAGAGGCCTCTCCGCCCGACTCCTCGACCTTCTTCAGGTACTCGGTAGCTGGACGAACGACAGTATCGCGGGAGGCCGCTTGAACGTGGACACGCATGCTTCGCGACGGCTCATGCAATCCCGGTGACACTTCCTTTGCCGAATCGTCAGAGGTGCCGAAGAATGCCTGCAACCACACCGCAGGCGCACCACGCAAGTCTAGGGCCGGAGCAACGAGCAACAAAGCAACCGGCGTGTCCTGACTAATCTGGTTTACCGCGGAAACAACGTTGTGCCCGCCTGAAGAGACACCGTAGAGAACTATCGGGTTCTGATCTCTGATGGGCATTGCACCCAATTTCTGAAGCTGCAACGAATCATCTGCGACAGATGTGACTACCCGCGCGATGTCATTGACGGCCTCAGACACCTTGTGCTCTGGTGCGAGCCGGTAGTCCACATCCACAACAATTGCGCCGGATCGGGCTGCCAGGGCCGCCATATTTGGGCCGAAGGAATTCTCACGCAGACTGCCGTCACCCATCCAGAAAGCGCCACCGTGTGCGGCAACTACCACAGATCCGGTTGGATCCTGCGGAACAAAAACTCGAACCGGAACGCTAGGACTATCCCCCACCGTCGTATCCGTTACTTCAACCTTGCCATCGGCATACGCAAGGTATGGCGAAGAATGGTTGACGGCCGCCCCCAAGACCATCATCGAACCGTGAATAATAGCGTCGGGCATACGAGCACCGCGGTCATTGACTGACGCACGAGCCTTCCTGATGTCTTCTTCAGAGGCACCCAACGGGACAACCTCGCTCAAGTAGGAATAGGCCGAGACGTGTTCTTCGAGCCATTCAATAAGCTGTTGCAGCTTACCCTCTTCGGTCGTTACGGGAGTGAAGTTGTCTTGAGCCTCGCCCTCAGAAGAAGCCAGGTTAACCACATCGGAGTTAGGTGTCTGATTAGTCATAGAGACAGTCTGCCACAGAGAACCCACGAGAATTCATCGAAATAGGAAACCGGGAATTTAATCGATCGTTTGCTAACTGAAAATCAACAGAATATTGGATGGGAAAAAGAATAGTATTTTGCGCTGTTTATTTTGTTTAATGTCGTTTACTTGTGGGTAAAACAAAAGTGGGCCGCAGCCACCACCCCACAACAACAAAGGGGAGCAACCA
>NZ_KV798494.1:0-5397 GCF_001809695.1 Corynebacterium sp. HMSC063A05
TTTTTGGATAACGGCCAGGCCGCATGCAATTGGTGTTGTGTGTGGTGGTTGTTTGTTTTGTTTTTGTCAGGTTTTTGGGCCTTTCATTGTTTTGTGATTCTTCTGATTTGAAGGGTTTTTGATGGAGGGTTTGATCCTGGCTCAGGACGAACGCTGGCGGCGTGCTTAACACATGCAAGTCGAACGGTAAGGCTCCAGCTTGCTGGGGTACACGAGTGGCGAACGGGTGAGTAACACGTGGGTGACCTGCCCTGCACTTCGGGATAAGCCTGGGAAACTGGGTCTAATACCGGATAGGACCATGGTGTGGATGCTGTGGTGGAAAGTTTTTTCGGTGTGGGATGGGCCCGCGGCCTATCAGCTTGTTGGTGGGGTAATGGCCTACCAAGGCGGCGACGGGTAGCCGGCCTGAGAGGGTGGACGGCCACATTGGGACTGAGACACGGCCCAGACTCCTACGGGAGGCAGCAGTGGGGAATATTGCACAATGGGCGGAAGCCTGATGCAGCGACGCCGCGTGGGGGATGACGGCCTTCGGGTTGTAAACTCCTTTCACCATCGACGAAGGGTTTCTGACGGTAGATGGAGAAGAAGCACCGGCTAACTACGTGCCAGCAGCCGCGGTAATACGTAGGGTGCGAGCGTTGTCCGGAATTACTGGGCGTAAAGAGCTCGTAGGTGGTTTGTCGCGTCGTCTGTGAAATTCCGGGGCTTAACTCCGGGCGTGCAGGCGATACGGGCATAACTTGAGTACTGTAGGGGAGACTGGAATTCCTGGTGTAGCGGTGAAATGCGCAGATATCAGGAGGAACACCGGTGGCGAAGGCGGGTCTCTGGGCAGTAACTGACGCTGAGGAGCGAAAGCATGGGGAGCGAACAGGATTAGATACCCTGGTAGTCCATGCCGTAAACGGTGGGCGCTAGGTGTGGGTTTCCTTCCACGGGATCCGTGCCGTAGCTAACGCATTAAGCGCCCCGCCTGGGGAGTACGGCCGCAAGGCTAAAACTCAAAGGAATTGACGGGGGCCCGCACAAGCGGCGGAGCATGTGGATTAATTCGATGCAACGCGAAGAACCTTACCTGGGCTTGACATATACAGGATCGCGCCAGAGATGGTGTTTCCCTTGTGGCTTGTATACAGGTGGTGCATGGTTGTCGTCAGCTCGTGTCGTGAGATGTTGGGTTAAGTCCCGCAACGAGCGCAACCCTTGTCTTATGTTGCCAGCACGTTGTGGTGGGGACTCGTAAGAAACTGCCGGGGTTAACTCGGAGGAAGGTGGGGATGACGTCAAATCATCATGCCCCTTATGTCCAGGGCTTCACACATGCTACAATGGTCGGTACAGTGGGTTGCCAGTCCGTGAGGGCGAGCTAATCCCGTAAAGCCGGTCTCAGTTCGGATCGGGGTCTGCAACTCGACCCCGTGAAGTCGGAGTCGCTAGTAATCGCAGATCAGCAACGCTGCGGTGAATACGTTCCCGGGCCTTGTACACACCGCCCGTCACGTCATGAAAGTCGGTAACACCCGAAGCCAGTGGCCTAAACTCGTTAGGGAGCTGTCGAAGGTGGGATTGGCGATTGGGACGAAGTCGTAACAAGGTAGCCGTACCGGAAGGTGCGGCTGGATCACCTCCTTTCTAAGGAGATTATTTTTTCTTTGTGTCATGTGTCATCGTGTTGGTGGCGTGTGGCTTTTTTGTTTTTTGGGTGGAACACCTGCTGGTTAGACTGCTTGAGTGATGGTGGTCTGCGCGCGTGTAAGTGATGATTAAACGTTTAAGGTGCTTTCCTTTTTTGTGTTGGTTGGTTGTTGGTGCGCTGTTGGGTGTCTGGGATGACACACGTGTTGTTGTTCCTGTTGTACAGGTTGCTGCGTGCTGCAGGCGGGCTGCTGTTTGGTGGTTTGTTCTGTGGTGTGTGGGTGTTGTGTGAGAACTGGATAGTGGACGCGAGCATCTTGTTTTTCTGTAAGTTCGATTTTGTCAAGCAGTTTTTCTGTTTGTGATTGTTCTTGAGTATTTGTGTGTTGTGTTGTAAGGGCGCATGGTGGATGCCTTGGCATAGTAGGCCGATGAAGGACGTGAGAGGCTGCGATAGGCCTCGGGGAGCTGCCAACTAAGCGTTGATCCGAGGGTGTCCGAATGGGGAAACCTGGCCGTCGTTGTGGGCGGTCGCCGTTAGATGAATTCATAGTCTAATTGGTGGTTACGCGGGGAAGTGAAACATCTCAGTACCCGTAGGAGTAGAAAACAATTGTGATTCCGTTAGTAGTGGCGAACGAACGTGGATGAGGCTAAACCGCGTGCGTGTGATACCTGGCAGGGTTTGCGTGCGTGGGGTTGTGGGGATGCATTGTTGCAGGGTCTGCTAGTCCTGCGTTGCGTGTGTGTGGGTGTAGCGGAAGTGGATTGGAATGTCCTGCCGTAGACGGTGAGAGTCCGGTACGTGAAACACTTGCATCTGCAATTGGTGTGTTGCCCGAGTAGCAGCGGGCTCGTGGAATCTGCTGTGAATCTGCCGGGACCACCCGGTAAGCCTAAATACCTGCTTATGACCGATAGCGGATTAGTACCGTGAGGGAATGGTGAAAAGTACCCCGGGAGGGGAGTGAAATAGTACCTGAAACCATGTGCTTACAATCCGTCAGAGCCTCCGTGTGGGGTGATGGCGTGCCTTTTGAAGAATGAGCCTGCGAGTCAGCGGCATGTCGCGAGGTTAACCCGTTTGGTGGGGTAGTCGTAGCGAAAGCGAATACTAATTAGTGTGTTTTTAGTGGCATGTCCTGGACCCGAAGCGGGGTGATCTACCCATGGCCAGTGTGAAGCAGAGGTAAGACTCTGTGGAGGCGCGAACCCACTTAGGTTGAAAACTGAGGGGATGAGTTGTGGGTAGGGGTGAAAGGCCAATCAAACTCCGTGATAGCTGTTCTCCCCGAAATGCATTTAGGTGCAGCGTCGTGTGTTTCCTCCTGGAGGTAGAGCTACTGGTTGGTTTAGCGGGACTATCATCTTAGCGACATCAGCCAAACTCCGAATGCCAGGTCAGGTGAGAGCACGGCAGTGAGACTGCGGGGGATAAGCTTCGTAGTCGAGAGGGAAACAGCCCAGATCGCCGGCTAAGGCCCCTAAGGGTGTGCTAAGTGGAAAAGGATGTGGGATCGCGAAGACAACCAGGAGGTTGGCTTAGAAGCAGCCATCCTTGAAAGAGTGCGTAATAGCTCACTGGTCGAGTGGTTCTGCGCCGACAATGTAGTGGGGCTCAAGTACACCGCCGAAGCCGCGGCAATCATCTTTTGTGGTGGTTGGGTAGGGGAGCGTCGCGTGACTGCTGTGAAGCGCTGGGGTAACCCTAGTGTGGAGTGTGCGCGAGTGAGAATGCAGGCATGAGTAGCGAATGAGGAGTGGAAAACTCCTCCGCCGAATGACTAAGGGTTCCTGGGCCAGGTTAATCCTCCCAGGGTGAGTCGGGGCCTAAGGCGAGGCCGACAGGCGTAGTCGATGGATAACGGGTTGATATTCCCGTACCCGTGTGTCCGCGCCCATGGTGAATCAGGGATACTAACCCACCTGAACATGCGCCTTTTTCCAGCCTTTTGGGTTGGTTGGTGTGTGTGATGCTGGGGACCTGAACTGGTAGTAGCCAAGTGATGGGGTGACGCAGGAAGGTAGCCGTGCCACGTGATGGATATCGTGGTGTAAGCGTGTGGCCCGTGTTCTAGGTAAATCCGGAGCACAGTGGGTGAGGCGTGATGCGTACCCGTATTTGGGGAAGTTGGTGATCCTATGCTGCCGAGAAAAGCCTCTAGCGATGTGGATATACGGCCCGTACCCGAAACCGACACAGGTAGTCAGGTAGAGAATACTAAGGCGATCGGGAGAACTGTGGTTAAGGAACTCGGCAAAATGCCCCCGTAACTTCGGGAGAAGGGGGGCCATGACTGGTGACCGACGTGGTTGAGCTGGTTGTGGCCGCAGAGAATAGAGGGAAGCGACTGTTTACTAAAAACACAGGTCCGTGCGAAGACGTTTAAGTCGATGTATACGGACTGACGCCTGCCCGGTGCTGGAAGGTTAAGAGGACCTGTTAGATTCCTTGTGGGGTCGAAGCGGAGAATTTAAGCCCCAGTAAACGGCGGTGGTAACTATAACCATCCTAAGGTAGCGAAATTCCTTGTCGGGTAAGTTCCGACCTGCACGAATGGCGTAACGACTTCCCTGCTGTCTCAACCACAGACCCGGCGAAATTGCAGTACGAGTAAAGATGCTCGTTACGCGCGGCAGGACGAAAAGACCCCGGGACCTTCACTATAGCTTGGTATTGGTGTTCGGTTCGGTTTGTGTAGGATAGGTGGGAGACTGTGATGCCTCAACGCCAGTTGGGGTGGAGTCGTTGTTGAAATACCACTCTGATCGTATTGGACATCTCAACCTCGGCCCGTGATCCGGGTTAGGGACAGTGCCTGGTGGGTAGTTTAACTGGGGCGGTTGCCTCCCAAAGAGTAACGGAGGCGCCCAAAGGTTCCCTCAGCCTGGTTGGCAATCAGGTGTTGAGTGTAAGTGCACAAGGGAGCTTGACTGTGAGACTGACAGGTCGAGCAGGTAGGAAACTAGGGACTAGTGATCCGGCACCGGCTTGTGGAAGCGGTGTCGCTCAACGGATAAAAGGTACCCCGGGGATAACAGGCTGATCTTCCCCAAGAGTCCATATCGACGGGATGGTTTGGCACCTCGATGTCGGCTCGTCGCATCCTGGGGCTGGAGTAGGTCCCAAGGGTTGGGCTGTTCGCCCATTAAAGCGGCACGCGAGCTGGGTTTAGAACGTCGTGAGACAGTTCGGTCTCTATCCGCCGCGCGCGTAGAAACTTGAGGAAGGCTGTCCCTAGTACGAGAGGACCGGGATGGACGTACCTCTGGTGTGCCAGTTGTCCCGCCTGGGGCATGGCTGGTTGGCTACGTACGGAAGGGATAACCGCTGAAAGCATCTAAGCGGGAAGCCTGTTCCAAGATTAGGTTTCTTTTGAGGTCCCCTATAGATGATGGGGTTGATAGGCCGGATCTGGAAGCATCGTAAGGTGTGGAGGTGACCGGTACTAATAGACCAAACATTCAACACACAAAAGAGTGTGAAAAATTAGGGTTTTTGCTCGCGTCTACTGTTCAGTGTCTGGCATGACACCACCTACCCGAAGTTTTGTGGTGGGGTTGGTTGTTGCCTGGTTTTTGTCGGTGGTGTTAGCGGTGGGGTCACGCCCGGTCCCATTCCGAACCCGGAAGCTAAGTCCACCAGCGCCGATGGTACTGCACTCGGGAGGGTGTGGGAGAGTAGGTCGCCGCCGGCATGAATATTTTTTGTTTGTGGGTCGTGGTTGCTCCCCTTTGTTGTTGTGGGGTGGTGGC
>NZ_KV798495.1:0-1142 GCF_001809695.1 Corynebacterium sp. HMSC063A05
GGGTTAAGTAAAGAAAAGTGTGTCCGCATGCCACCATAACCCCAGACCACACACCACAAATCACCAAAGAATAGCTCCCCGAAAGCTATTACCCACACCATCCCGCACCTCCGGCCACATTTGTGCTAACCGCACACCGGTTGGATTAAAGGATGACCACCAACCGCCCCAGCTGCCCACTATGCGGCAACAACACAAAGAAAAACGGCACCACCAGCAAATCAACCACCCGTTGGCGCTGCACCCACTGCGGACACTCCTTTACCCGCAACACCCAAACCCACAACAAAAACACCGCCACCATGGCTTTGTTCATCCAATGGGCCACCGGCACCCAATCTCTAACCACCTTCGCCGCACACCATGGCGTAACCAGGCAAACCATGCACCACCGATTCCGATGGTGCTGGTGGATCATCCCCACACCCACCATCGACTCATTCCGCATCCATGACCAAATCTTCCTCGACGCGACCTATCTAAAGTCCGGATGCCTCCTGATCGCAGCCAGTAAAACCCACGTCATCAACTGGACCTGGGCCAGACACGAAACCACCGCCGCCTACACCGAACTCCTACGCCCCATTGCCGCACCACTAATCGCAGTCACAGACGGCGGACAAGGTGCCCAATCAGCCATCCACCACTGCTGGCCAACAACACGCATCCAACGCTGCCTCGTCCACGCCCAACGAACAGTCCGCCGCCACACCACCAGCAACCCCCGCACCGATGCCGGCAAAACCCTCTACCGCCTAGCCCTGAAACTCACTCGCATCACCGACCTTGACCAAGCATCCACATGGGTCGCCCACCTGCACGAATTCGACCACACCTACCGGGAATGGATGAACGAGAAAACCACCATCAAAGACCCTGCTACCGGCGCCTACACCAAGGTCTACACCCACCAACGCGTCCGAGCGGCCTATCAATCATTGCTATCTCTGCACCGCAGAGACCTGCTGTTTACCTACCTGCAACCCCCACCAACAACCATCGACCCCGACAACCTTGCAGCAACAACAAACAGCCTCGAAGGTGGCATCAACGCCCCCATAAAAGAACTAGCCCGCAGACACCGCGGACTATCACTACCGCATCAACGCACAGTGATGGATTGGTGGCTGTATCTACATACA
>NZ_KV798496.1:0-131184 GCF_001809695.1 Corynebacterium sp. HMSC063A05
TGATTTCTCAGTCCAACTAATGGGGAGCAGTTCAGGAAGAGAGCCCCTTTCTTACTGCGCTAGTTAAAGAATCTCACTACTCGTCGCTGATCTGCTCGTCCTGTTCGCCAGCCCGTTGAGAGACATTGTCCGCGCTACTGCCCTGCTGGCCACGATTGCGTCGGCGTGCGCGTTCACGGCGGTCGTCGACGACCTCTACATCAGTAGTTGTATTCGGTGTCAGGCCCGCACGCAGGTAAACCTGCTGCGCTCGCAGTACCGGATCGGTGTCAGCGTGCTTGCGACGTTTCGTCGCGATTGCGAGCTGCTCCTTACTGCGTCGGAAAGCGATGAAAGTCACGGAAATGGCCAGTAGAAAACTGCAGAAAATGCCGAGCATCAGGCCAAAGGAAATACCCTCGCCGGCCAGTTCCTGTGGACGAGACTGGCGCATCCAGCCAGCGAAGACTGAGTAGACCATCTGAATGCAGGCAAAAAACCAGGTGACAAACGCGAGAATCGTCGTCCGCGTAATCAGCGTGGCAATAGCCAGCAGTACGCCTACCACCACAAGAATGGAGTAAATTCGTTCCGGGCGCGTCGTGAAGTACTGATGTGCAACATCCGTATCCAGCAGCACATCAAAGCCCAAAACGACGCCCGAATGTGGAAGGAAGAAGCTCGTAATAAGGCCGATGACGGCAACCATCATCGGAATCACCGCACGGCCGAGATCCAGCTCGCCGGCGGCCTTGCGCTCCTGAACCCGCAATGCCTGCGCGGATTCCACGGACTGCTCGCTAGTAGATTCCATATCACTTTCCGGCGAAGCCTTGTCACTACTCACAACCGCATCCCTCACTTACCTTCGTTTTCTCCGGGCGCCCAATCTTTGGCAAGCCCAGACCAACTCCAATCGGAGCGGTCGTCGGAATCTGACCGACCTCCACATTATCCCCCGCTTTAGTGCGACGGTGCGTCAGCACGCCGGAGTCGGCAATCAGGAAGTGGGGTGCAGAGTCGGTCACGCACACTGTCACGTAGTCACCTGGGCGAATCTTTCGGTCAACGACACCAGGTTCGCTTTCCGACGGGCTGAAGTGCACCAGGCGACCATCCCGACTCCGACCTGACATGCGATGAGTCTCCGCATTCTTACGGCCATCGGACTGGCTGACCAGCAGCTCGACTTCCCGGCCGACTAGCTTGGCGTTTTCTTCCTCGGAAATACGCTCCTGAAGCGCTAGCAGCCGACCATAGCGTTCCTTCACTACCTCTGGTGGAACCTGCTCAGTCATGGTCGCCGCCGGAGTTCCCGGGCGGGGCGAGTATTGGAAGGTGAAAGCCGAGCTAAAGCGAGCCTTTTCCACCACGTCGAGAGTTTGCTGGAAGTCCTCTTCAGTCTCGCCAGGGAAACCGACAATGATGTCAGTGGTAATAGCCGCATCCGGCATTTTTTCCCTAACCTTCTCCAGAATTCCCAGGAATTTCTTGGTGCGGTAGGAACGGCGCATGTCTTTCAGCACTCGGTCGGAACCGGACTGTAGCGGCATGTGCAACTGATGAACCACGTTCGGTGTCTCCGCCATGGCGTCGATGACATCATCGGTGAACTCAGCTGGGTGCGGAGATGTAAAGCGCACCCGCTCCAGCCCCTCAATCTGGCCGCAGGCGCGCAGCAACTTGGAAAAAGCCGAGCGGTCGCGTTCCATGTCAGGGTCGGCGAAGTTAACACCATAGGCGTTGACATTCTGGCCGAGGAGGGTGACGTCAGTAACGCCCTGCTCCACGAGTGCCTGGACCTCAGCGAGAATCTCGCCTGGCCGACGATCGCGTTCCTTACCCCGCAAACTGGGGACGATGCAGAAGGTGCACGTGTTGTTGCAGCCTACGGAGATACTCACCCAACCTGCGTAAGTGGATTCACGCTTGGCCGGCAGCACCGAGGGAAATTCTTCCAGCGCGTCCTTAATCTCGACTTCAGCCCGGTCATTATGAGCGGCGCGTTCCAACAATGCTGGCAACGAACCCAAGTTATGCGTACCGAAGACGACGTCCACCCATGGGGCTTTCTTTACAACGACGTCCTTATCCTTCTGGGCCAAGCAGCCACCGACGGCAATCTGCATGCCTGGGTGAGCATCCTTGACCGGTTTGAGCTGTCCCAATGTGCCATAGAGTCGGTTGTCCGCATTCTCTCGAACGGCACAGGTGTTGAAAACGACCAGATCGGGATTCTCGCCTTCTGCAGCCGCTACATAACCGTTTTCTTCCAGCAAGCCAGACAGTCGTTCCGAGTCATGGACGTTCATCTGACAACCGAACGTACGCACCTCATATGTGCGAGGCGAAGACTGCTGCTGAGGGTTCAAAGAAGGGGTAGTCACGGCAGTTTAGGTTAGCTGTTTATGGCCCATTTCCCCAATCAGCGATTCCTTTAAACCTGACCGGTCCGCAGCCGGCGTGCTAATCCAGCGTGAAATGGTACCGGCGCTAATCTGTGTCCTCTTCGAGTTTCCGGTATCGCTCTTCTAACTGATCCCGAGCAATGCTCATGGACAATTCAGAGGGGAAACCGCGCCGCGCCAGCACACCGACAACTTTGCGTAAATCCTTTTGCTTGGAGTTGAAGTCAGGCGCTACTGATTTAATAGTGGCCGCCTTCTTCGCCGCTAGCTTCCGTGCGACTTCTTCTTCCGCGTTGTGCGTGATCTGCTCCAACGCATCAGCACGAAGCGAAGCATCAATACCCTTTTCCTGCAGCTCCCGGTTCAAAACCATCTTCGACTTGCCGCGACTGGCAAAGCGCTGCCGCACCCATTCGGATGCGAAAAGCTCGTCATTAACCAAACCACTTCGGGTCAGGTCATCAACGACTTCTTCAATCATCGAGGTTGGAAACTCCTCGACTGCCTCGAGCCTTTCTACGAGTTCCTTGCGGGAGCGCATTCGCTGATCGAGCAAGCGCAGCGCCTTAGCACGAATCGGAGCCTTGGATTCCTCACGACCCGCATCGTAGAGCGAACTACCGTCAGCTTCCGCAATCTGCTGAGCAAGCTTTTCGATAGTCTCCCGCACATCGCGGCCGTTACGATCCTCCACGGTCCTCACTTTTCATGTGTCCCGGCACTACGCCTCGAGCCAGCTAGTCTTCCAAATCATCGAAGTCGATGTCCGGCACGACATCGACAGGGGCATCGATATCGGTCTCGTCCTCGACCTCAGCGAATTCCCCGACCCCGAGTTTCTTCTTAATCTTGACTTCGATTTCCTGGGCAATTTCTGGATTCTCGCGCAGGTGCATACGAGCCTTTTCCTTGCCCTGGCCCAACTGATCGCCCTCGTAGGTAAACCACGAACCCGACTTCTTGACGATGCCGTTATCAACGCCCATGTCAATCAACGAGCCCTCACGCGAAATGCCCTCGCCGTAGATGATGTCAAACTCTGCCTGCTTGAACGGCGGCGACACCTTGTTCTTGACTACCTTCAAGCGCGTGCGGTTACCCACGGCATCCTGGCCGTCCTTCAACGTCTGAATTCGGCGTACGTCGCAGCGAACGGAAGCGTAGAACTTCAGTGCTTTACCACCCGTGGTGGTCTCAGGAGAGCCGAACATGACGCCAATCTTTTCACGCAGCTGGTTAATGAAGATGGCAGTGGTGCCGGTGTTAGACAGGGCGCCCGTCATCTTTCGCAGCGCCTGACTCATCAACCGCGCCTGCAGACCAACGTGGGAATCGCCCATTTCACCGTCGATTTCAGCCTTCGGAGTCAACGCGGCCACCGAGTCAACCACAATGATGTCAATAGCACCGGAACGCACCAACATATCTGTGATCTCAAGTGCCTGCTCACCGGTATCTGGTTGGGATACCAGAAGGTTGTCCGTATCTACTCCAAGCTTGCGCGCATAAACCGGATCCAGCGCATGCTCCGCATCAATAAATGCGGCAATACCGCCCTGCCGCTGTGCCTCTGCAATAGCATGCAGTGCGACTGTGGTCTTACCTGAGGATTCTGGACCATAGATCTCTACGATACGACCACGTGGGAACCCACCCAGGCCCAAAGCCACGTCGATAGCGATATTGCCGGAGGGAATAACCTGAATTGGAGGACGATTGTCATCCCCCAGGCGCATAACTGCACCTTTACCAAAGTCCTTCTCAATATTCGCCAGAGCTACATCGAGCGCCTTCAGGCGATCATTGCCCTGGTTCGAAGCCGTAGCCTTCTTACGAGCCATAGTTCGTTGTTCTTCCTCATTGTCATTGTCGCGTACGGTATCGGGTTCTGGAGCCGTACTCAGAGAATGTGTGTCCCGATTTTCATCCAAAACAGAAACTTCGCTCACACTTAATTAGGCGCGAAACTAGCCGTTCCGGTTCCAAATTGGTCCGCGACATCTCTACTGCCGGTTACACCCGGAAGTTATACCGAATCAGACGGATTGACTTCATCAGCACTTTCGATAATATGCGAAACCCTGTTCGAATGGCAACGACACGCAAGTGCCGTCGGCAAGCATTCGCCGTTGTCTACGCCGGAACCTATTCGTCAGGGCCGTACCAGCGGTCTTCAGGAATATCGTGTTCCCTACACAGCGCCCACCAGATATCTCGAGGTTCGACCCCGTCCTCAAGCAATTCCGCGGGAGTCTTTCCATATTCCATCAGCACGTGGGAATGCAACAGCCACGGGCCGTGCTGAGGCCCAAATTCGTAATTGACGAAGTTGTGAAAATCGGCCAATCGCATGAGACCAACGTACAAGATACCTGTCACTGATACCTACCTGGCCCCCTCTGTTCATAACCTAATCCCCGCTCCCCTGCCTGAACAGTGCTCAACCCAGGGGATTAAGATGAGAGCTGTGAATAATTCCAAGGTGTATGACCTCACTATTATCGCTGCTTTCGCAGCACTGATCATCGTACTCGGCGGGATTGCCATTCCCGTTGGCGGTCTCGGCGTGCCAATCGTGCTACAGAACATGGGCATCGCACTGGCAGGGATGATTCTCGGATTCAAACGCGGCGGCCTCGCCACTACCCTGTTCCTGGCTGTTGGGCTCGTGGGTGTCCCAAACATGGCGGGCTGGAAACCACTTCTCGCCGCACTCCCCGGCCCTACCGTGGGTTACATTGTCGGCTACTTAATTGCCGGTTTCGCAATCGGCGCGATTGCCCAGCAAGCACCGCGGGCGAAGGTTTCACGAATCAGCGTCTTCATCGGCGCGGGCCTCGTCGGAGTTCTACTGCAGTACTTCTTCGGATCTGTCGGCTTGGCATGGCGTATGGGACTTAGCTTCACCGACGCACTGATTACCAACGTCCCGTTTATCCCGGGCGACGTTGCAAAGGTTGTCGTAGCCGCGCTTATTGCTACTGCCGTACTGCAGGCTTTCCCTGATTTGCTTCCCGACGCTGCCAACCGTAAGCAAAGTCGTTTGGTTAAGGAAGCAGCCACCTCGGGCAATTAACCCACAGACTTAGAAAGGTCCTCGAGTCGCACTATGCCCACCATCGCTTTTGACCGCGCTTCCGCAACCTATTCGGGACGCCAGATATTGAGGCCAACCACGCTAACTCTCACAGAGAACCGTATCGGCATTATCGGCGAAAACGGTGGCGGTAAGTCCACGCTGGTGCGACTTATTAACGGCCTGGGCCCGGTCACTGGCGGCACGGTCACGTATGAGGGCATGAATGTCGCAAAGCAGGCAAAGGCAATTCGCAAGAAGGTCGGCTTCATCTTTTCTGATGCGGATAACCAAATTGTGATGCCGACAGTCGCAGAGGACATTGCCTTTTCACTACGCAAGCGAAAGCTAACAAAGGATGAGCGCAACCAGCTGGTGCAGGAAGCCCTCGAGCGATTTGGGCTCGCCGATCATGCTGACGCCTCGCCGCACGTGCTCTCGGGTGGACAAAAACAGCTTCTGGCGCTGGCGGCAGTGTTAATTCTTAATCCCACGACCATTATTGCCGATGAGCCCACTACGCTCCTCGACTTGCGTAATCGTCTCCACATTCGGAAAATTTTCGCCCAGCTTGAGCAGCAAATTATCGTGGTCACTCATGATCTGGATTTTCTTATGGACTTCGACCGGGTTATCCGTGTAAGCACAGGAGAAATCGTCGACGACGGTGCGCCCAAGGAAGTTATTGACCGATACGTCAGCGATATGACTCGTGCGGGAGAAGGCCGCTCATGATTCATCCAGCCGATGTCCCGTTAGGGCTTTACCTCAACCATAAGTCGCCTGCGCACAGGCTCCCGACGGCCCCCAAGCTCATCATTGTCATCGCATTTCTATTGCTCACCGGGATCCTCGTGGATACCTGGCTAGGCGGGGCGATTGCCCTGGCAATTGTCACCCTCGCTTATGCGGTGGCCAAGGTGCCACCCATGGTTGCTTTCCGACAGCTCCGTGGAGCCGTAATCATTTTGGCGCTGCTTTCGCTTCTCCTATGGTGGCGCGCCGGGGGTGAGCAAGCGCTGACGACCTTCCTCGCGCTTCTCGCCGCAATCGCAGCGGCAATATTGCTAACGCTGACGACCCGCGTCAGCGACATCATGGATACTTTGACCACCGCGATGCAACCGTTCGCTCGTTTCGGCCTACCAGTCGACACCATCGCGCTCGCACTATCGCTGACGCTGCGTATGATTCCGCTTCAAGTTATGGCCGCTGCCGAGGTACTGGAGGCTCGAAAAGCCCGAGGGGCTGCCGGCTCAATCATCGCCTTCGGCGTACCTGTGGTCATCCGAACCATTAACCGCTCGAAGGCAATGGGTGATTCGCTAATCGCACGTGGCGAAGGGGAGTAGCAGAATTAATTGCCCTCACGCAGCTGGCGCATGCGCTCAGCAACAGCAGGGTCAACGTTGGAGGCAGCATTTCCCTCGATGGACTTCTGAGCCTCGCCACCAGAGAGCTCGTTGCCGCCGTTCATTTCTGCGCGAATCTGCTCCAGGCGAGAGTGCCCAGCAAGCTGAACGCCTGCGGCCTCTACCTCAGCCATACGCCCCTGAACCGAGTTCTGAGCCAGCTCAGCCTGGCCAAGAGCGTTAGCGTAACGACGCTCAATCTTGTCACGAACCTGATCCAGGTTAGGTGTAGCCCCCGAAGAAATCTGATTCATCGACTGCAAGGACTCAGAGACCTTCTCCTGCATCTTTGCTTGCTCCAGCTGGCTGAGGAGCTTTGCGCGCTCCGCGACCTTCTGCTGCAACTGCATGGAATTACGCTCGACGGCCTTCTTAGCCTGAGTTGCCTGCTGCAGCGACTGATCGTGCAGAGCCTTCAAATCTTCTACCGACTGCTCAGCAGTAACCAACTGAGCTGCGAAAGCCTCAGCTGCGTTCTCATACTCCGTAGCCTTGGCGGTATCCCCCTCAGCACGAGCCTTGTCAGCGAGCTGCAATGCCTGACGAGTGTTCCCCTGCAGCTTTTCAATTTCAGCGAGCTGGCGGTTAAGGCGCATTTCCAGCTGGCGCTGATTACCAATCACCGCCGCTGCCTGCTGCGATAGTTCCTGGTGCTGCCGCTGGGCATCCTCGATAGCCTGCTGAATCTGCACCTTCGGATCAGCGTTTTCCTCAATCTTGGAATCAAAAGCGGCCATCAAGTAATTCCACAGCTTTACAAATGGATTAGCCATAGCGTCCCATACACCTTTCTTATTGCAACTACCCCAAAGCAGGTCTGTGCTTATCGCGCACCCAATCTTAACTAAAGCCAAGCATCTTCGGGTGCTAAGTGCCGGAGCAGTGGAGTGAAATTCCACCGCCGCAACCAATTTCTACATCGCTGCCAATTCCGGGCTCGCCGAATGCAGAGCCATCGCTGTGGCCGCCTCCATCATCAAATCTGACACCGTCACACCAAGCGCCGCACATACGGACGCCAGCAGCTCAGATGAGACTTCTTTCCGTCCACGCTCAAGCTCGGACAAATAACCAGGGCTAATAGCCGCATTTTCAGAAAGCTCACGCAGCGTCTGTCCACTGCGCGAACGAATATCACGCAGCGTTTCCCCCAGTGCCTCTCGCAGGAGTGGCTCACGAGATTCTCCCCGTTCCGCCAAATCCTGTGCCGTTAACTTTGCAACCGATTCAGGCTGCTCCGCTACAGCCACCCGTGCCGACGGCGCTGTGGCATCCATGGAAGCCTGCAAAGCAGCAGCGCTATCTACCTCTGGGTAGCGAATGGTCATAAGTGCAGTATTGTTGGTCATCACTTTCTCTAACGCTTTAGAGGGCCGACCTGTTCCCAATTTTCAAAAATTCTACTCACCCTCGAGATTCTGCAACAACAGTTCTAACGCCAATACCACTGCTTGACGACGAATCTCCGCGCGCGCCCCCTCTTTATTCACCGGCAACCTAACAGCAGTTACCCCATCAAGGTACGAAACTCCCGGCGGTTTCAGACCACACCAGACTTCACCTACTGGGTGCCCATCCTGCATCGCTGGACCAGCAACGCCAGTTAGCGAAATCCCCCAGTCCGCCACTGCTTTATTTGCCACTCCAAGTGCCATATACCGGGCCGTCAACTCGGACACGGGGCCATATGCGGCCAAAGCATCCTTTGGCACGTCGGCAAGCAACGCCTTCGTGTCAGTGGCGTAAGTGACCACGCCACCGCGGAGAACGGCGGAGGCTCCCGGTACGGAGGCAACTGTAGCGCAGAGAAGACCTGCGGTAAGTGATTCTGCGGCTGCAAAAGTCTCGCCACGAGCCGTAAGCGTTTGGACGAGTTGAAGCGAAACGCCATCGACACCGTCAGCGTTTTCGTCGCTCTGGGCGAGGCGTTCGACTGTGTTCACAGCTTTACCCTCCACTTAATTTCTCTACGAGACCTTTCGCGCATCCACAATGTACTGGATACCGGTACCGACGGTGACGACAATGGCGGCAACCATCACAATCCAGGACGGCCAGAACAACCAGTCCACTGGCATCAGGAAGAGCCCCACTGCTACAGACTGCAGGACCGTCTTTATCTTGCCGCCCCGAGAAGCCGGAACAACACGCCCCTGACGCAGGGCGAACATACGCCAGATGGTGATGCCACCTTCGCGAATCACGATGATGACAGTCACCCACCACGGCAGAATGTCGATGATGTTCATACCAATCAGCGCAGCCAGCATTAGAGCCTTATCGGCAATCGGATCGGCAATCTTGCCAAAGTCGGTAATGAGGTTACGGCTACGTGCGAGGTGCCCGTCCAACTTGTCAGTCGCCATCAGAAGCGCGAATACGACAAACGACCACCAGCGCCAATTGGTGGCTTCGCCGCCCTCCTGAAGAAGTACCCACAGGAACACCGGTACTCCGAGGATGCGAAGCACGGTCAGGAAATTGGGCAAGTTCCAGTTGGAAACACGGCTTGTATCAGCACTTGGAGCAGTCACAGTTGTTACCTTATCTCACAATCGTGTTCGATTAACGCCCAGGCTCGTTCTTACCGGTGTGTGAACCGTTAGTTTCGCTTCCGGCCGACGTTGACCCCTCACTGACAGAAGTAGAGGAGGCGTGAGAGCCGAGGCCATCGCGGCTTCCATCATCATCGTGGTGAACACGCGGAAGGGCAATCGCACCTATGTTTTCATCACGCTTGCTCTTGAGCCACGATGCCAGGACAGTCACCACCAGAACGATGACGATGACCGCCAGCGACGCCCAGGTCGATACTTCAGGCACCGACACGTTCTCACCGCTGTTGATAAACGGCAGGTTGTTTTCATGCAGTGCGTGCAACAGCAACTTCACACCAATAAAGGCCAGGATGACACCCAGGCCATAAGCCAGGTACACCAAGCGATCCAGCAGACCGTCGAGCAGGAAGTACATCTGTCGCAAACCCATGAGAGCAAGGGCATTTGCAGTAAAGACGATGTATGCCTCATCCGTCAGACCGTAGATAGCCGGGATAGAGTCAAACGCAAACATCACATCGATAAAACCGATGGACACCAGCGCGATGGCAAGTGGAGTCAAGTAACGCTTGCCGTTTTCCTTAACGGTCAACTTGTCCTTGTTGTAATGGTCCGAAATTGGGACGATTCGACGCAGCCATTGAATCAGCTTCATATCCGACGGATCGGGTTCCGGCTTATCGACGGCTTCGTCGTACACCGTCTTGATAGCCGTGTAAATCAGGAAGATTGCAAACAGGTAGAAAACGTCAGACCACTTGGCAATAACTGCCGCACCAGCCCAAATGAACAGGCCTCGGAATACCAGCGCCATCGCAATACCAAACAGCAAAACCTTTTGTTGGTACTGGCGCGGAATCTTGAATGCGCCGATGATGAGTGCAAAGACAAATAGGTTGTCTACGCTGAGCGCCTTTTCGGTGATATAGCCCGATAGAAACTCAATGCCTCGGTGGTGATCCCATAACAACCACACCATTCCGCCGAAAATTAATGCCAAGACTACGTAGAAAGCGGTCCAGATGCCGGCTTCCTTCATAGTTGGGTTATGCGGCGTGCGAACGTGTGCATAGAAGTCAAAGGCGATAAAACCCATGACGACCACAATGGTGATAATCCATACCAATGCGGGGACATGCATATTAAAAAAAGACCTCCGGTCGTGCGAACATGAACCGGAGGTCTCTCCTGCTTCTGCCATAGTGGCAAAAGTGACGGTACCGGGATTCGATGTGCACAAGACGAGTCTGTGCGTCCAATCCGTGCTGACGATAACCGTCACGGGCTAGCGGAAAACATCCGCTTTTACCGGGGATACTCCCCTCCACGTGTGCCGACTATACACGCAATCAGAAACGGCGGTAAGGCTGGGTCGTCCTACGCCATAGATTGATTCGGATCCGCGTCGACTACGTTTACTTCTTCCTTAGGAGCATCCTCCGGGTTTGCGCCCTTGAGCATCCACTTAATGGTTTCGAGCTCCTCTGGCTTGACCAGCACCTCACGTGCCTTAGATCCCTCTGACGGTCCAACCACTCCGCGAGTTTCCATCAGATCCATCAGTCGACCGGCCTTGGCGAAACCGACTCGCATCTTGCGCTGCAACATCGAGGTCGACCCGTGCTGTGCGGTGACCACCAGCTCGACTGCCTGAAGCAAATCTTCCAGGTCATCTCCGATATCAGGGTCAATGTTGCGCTCAGCCTCAGCGCTCTTATCCTCCGTGACTCCCTCGGTGTAATCCGGCTCGGCCTGCGCCTTAGCTGCATCGACTACTGCCTGAATCTCTTCGTCTGTGACGAAGGCGCCCTGAAGACGTCGCGGCTTGCCTGCACCCTGTGGGATGAACAGGCCATCGCCCATACCAATGAGCTTTTCAGCACCGCCCTGGTCAAGAATGACGCGGGAGTCCGTGAGCGACGAGGTAGCGAATGCCAGTCTCGATGGCACGTTCGTCTTAATCAAGCCGGTGACCACATCCACAGACGGACGCTGCGTAGCCAGCACCAAGTGGATACCGGCGGCACGGGCCTTTTGCGTGATGCGCACAATCGCATCTTCGATATCGCGGGGTGCGGTCATCATCAGGTCTGCCAACTCGTCAACGACACAGACAATGTACGGGTACGGACGGTACTCGCGCTCCGAGCCAAGTGGGGTCGTAATCTCACCGGACTTGACCTTACGGTTGAAGTCCTTGATGTGACGGACGCGGGCGGCCTTCATGTCCATGTAGCGCTGTTCCATCTCTTCAACCAGCCACTGCAGAGCCGCCGCGGCCTTCTTCGGCTGAGTAATGATTGGCGTAATGAGGTGAGGAATCCCCTCATATGGAGTCAGCTCGACCATCTTCGGGTCCACCAGAATCAGGCGGACATCCTCCGGGGTCGCACGAGTCAGCAGTGACACCAACATCGAGTTTACGAATGCGGACTTACCCGAACCGGTCGAACCGGCAACGAGAAGGTGCGGCATTTTCTGGATGGAGTGCGAGATAAACTCGCCCTCAATATCCTTACCGAGACCAATCAGCATCGGGTCATCGTTCGCAACGGTCTTGGGCGCGTTGAGTACGTCGGCAAGCCGAACCATCTCACGGTCGTTGTTCGGCACCTCGATACCAACGGCCGACTTCCCCGGAATCGGAGTCAGTAAGCGGACATTGTCGGTCGCTACCGCGTAGGCAATGTTGGACTGCAGGTTCGTGATCTTCGAGACCTTCACGCCCGGGCCAAGCTCGACCTCGTAGCGAGTCACCGTCGGACCGCGAGAGAAACCAGTCACCGCAGCATCGACCTTGAATTCTGCGAATACTTCAGTAATCGCCTCGATCATGCGGTCGTTCGTCGCCGTACGTGTCTTGGGACGCTCACCTGGAATCAACAAGTTAGTCGATGGCAGGTGATAGTCAGATTCCGGCGTGCGTGCCGACGAACCGGAAGTACCCTCGGCATCCTTTTCCAATTCAGACTTCGGAGTTGTGGCCGGAATCTTAGAGGCATCGATACCAGAACGAGCGGCAATGGCATCCATTGTGCGGCGGGTAGCCTCAGACACTGCATCCCGCGAATCATCGACAGACGACTCGCCCTGCGGCGCGCTCGCCGGCTCTACGACCTCAGGTTGAACAGCGGGCTGTTTCGGAGCTCGGGAATCGGAAACACAATTCCGTTCGCTGTTACTAGCTGCAGCAGCCTCCTGCGTCGGGTACTCGGAGTACTCGTCATAATCCTCGTCGACAGCGTGGTAGTTCGTGCCCCCGACAGCTGGAATAGTCGATTCTGTCTCAGCGGTGTCGCGATGTACTGCATCCGACTGAGTTTCCTCCACGTACTCAGCTGCCGGAAACGCCGGCTCCACTGGGGAAACTCGATTGGAGTGCGGTGCCCCATTCCGGACATCGAACACTGTGGTCTTTGCCGAGTCGTAGTCGACATCCTCAACCTGACGGGCACGTCGCGGAGCCTGTCGGTTCCTCTGCGGCTCTTCGTTCAAAAGATCGTAGAGGTTACCGTCAGTATCCGGTTCGTCGTAAGGCGCGGGTTCGGGTGCGGACATACGGCTATCCGCGCCACGACGAGGCGCTCGGTAAGCAGAGCGATCGGTCGAACGAGACGAGGAATGTTGCGTGCGGCTGCTGTGGCTTGGCCGACGCTCAATTAGCTGCGTCGGCTGGTCAAAGTCCTCATCGGCATATGCGGTATCGGAATCCCAGCTCGCACGACGTTCCAGCATGTCATCGACATTGCCGTAAGGATCGTCCGATTCCGCCTCGTCGCCGGCACGACGCGAAGACCATTCGGAAAAATTGAAGTATTCCTTAGTGGCATCGATAAGCTGGCGCACCGTCGCGCCAGAGAGCACCAGAGCGCCGTAAAAAACGATACCCAGCAACAAAACCACGGCGACCCACGAGGTAAACCCGGCTGCTAGCGGCGAACCGATATAGCCACCAATTGCGCCACCGGCTGCACGTCGCCCCTGCCAGTCCGCAGGACGACCCGAGCCGATATGCACAATTGCGAGCAGCCCCACCACGATCAGCGAAGCTCCAGTGATGGTAGGTGTCAGACGTTCACGGCGTGGCATAGCATCCAGCATCATTAATACGGAAACAACACCGAGCAGCACCGGAAGTACAAAAGCGCCGATACCAATGAGCGTGCGCACTGCCGTTTCAATGAACTCCCCCACTGGCCCTGCCAGGTGGAACCATGTCGAGCCAGCGAGCACAATCGCCAACGCCAGCACGAGTAGTGCGAGGCCATCCTTCGATCCCGGATCGCCACCCTCATCGAAGTCTGCGTCGAACTCGTCAGCTGGCACGGAGGCCTGTGCCGGCGGTTCAATTACATCGTCATAGCCGCTAGCAGCTTTACGACGCTTCCTACGGGGCTTCGTCGAAAAATCGGCGTCACTTTCGCGCCGCGACATATTCTCCTCTTCATCTCGCTTATTTTTGCGACCGCCTACCCGACGGGCAAGACCGGCCACGCCGCGGGCAGTTTCAGTCCAGGCGCTGGCCAAGCTATTGCCCACGAACGACATGGCGCTAGGAGTGCGCTCGAATTCCTCCGTGGCACTGTGCACGGGGTATCGCCGCGTGGCATCTGTCTCCGCAGAGCGGGAAGATCCACGACGATTGTCAGTTCTGGTTCGGCTGGTCGCAGACATGACCATTACCTTACAGCTAACACCGGATCGTTTTCACATTAGTCACACGCATGTCATTGTTTAACAGGTGGGCTGCCACGACCGTCCAGAACTGAGAACGCGATCTTAAAGGCTGTTGCGCTTGATGCCCGATTCGTCGCCGTCGATGGTGACGCGTACCTCGTCACGGCCATAGAGCCACAACACCAGTTCCCCGACGCTACCGCGGACAGTCACAACCGGAGCACCTTTAGCGCTGTTGTCGATTAGGGTCACCGCAACCCCGTCGTCGCGCATTAGCACCACGGTCGAGGTCGACCCGCGCAACATCATACGGCCGGCAGTAGTGACCAGGCGCCACAGGTCTGAAACTCCGGAGGGTGGTAGCTGACGAACGGTCCAACCTTCCTGGGCACGACGGACATCCTCGTGGTGAACGAAGTTCTCCGCAGTGTTGACGTAGCGGTCTGCCCAGTTCATTGGATTCCATCGCGGAGCACCACTGCCCCACTTCCCCACCACTTCGACGTAGGGCATTCGATTGACCTCAGCGGTAACAGCATCGAGGCGTTCCGAAAGCACCTTGACGAACATCCCGCCAGCGGCATCCAGACGGTTTTCGCGAATGTAAAGGTGGTTGGCCAAATCCCGGGTTGTCCAGCCCTCGCACAAGGTCGGTGCGTCGGGACCGACGCTGAGCAGTAGATTAGCTAGGTCTTCACGTTCCCGTTCAGCAAAAGTCATAGCTCCAGACTAGACCAGGCACGGAGAAGCCCGCATCCACACGGCTTTAGGTGGATGCGGGCTCTTACGCTAAAAGACCCTCTAGAAACTTAGATGCTTTCGCGCGACTCCTTGATTTCCTCATCGGTGACCTCTTCGGCTGCCTCTGAGGACATCGGCACGATGGTCGGAACAACCATCGGGCTGCGACGCCATTTCTGGTTAATGACGCGCTCGGTGCGGCGACGAACTTCCTGAGCCATACGGTATGGATTGTTCTCGCCACTGCCAGCCAGGTCAAAGAGAGTATCGTCAACTACCTGCTCGACGGTTGCGAGCACTTCCTTGGCGTCGTCCGAGTAACCGCGAGCCTGAGCCCGTGGCTTCTCCAACGGACGACCAGTGCGGTTATCAATGACGGCTGTGACGGTGATAAGACCACCTTCACGCATTTCAGCACGGTCTGCCAGCACGTCAGCGTCGACGTCACCCATGGTGACGCCATCAACGTAGAGGTTACCAACCGGAACCTGGCCAACTACACGAGCGCGGCCGTCAACGAGGTCGACAACCACACCGTTCTGAGCGAGGACAACGTTTTCTGGCTTCACACCAGTGGACACAGCCAGTTCCTTGTTGGCACGAATGTGGCGCCACTCACCGTGAATTGGCATGACATTCGACGGACGGGCTGCGTTGTAGAGGAACAGCAGCTCGCCGGCAAACCCGTGACCGGAGGTGTGAACCTTGGCATCCTTGCCAGTGATAACCGTGGCACCAATCTGGGCCAACATGTTAATAACGCCGAAGACCGCCTCTTCATTACCCGGTACCAGCGAAGAACTGAGGATAATCAGGTCGCCATCACGGACGGTAATCTGACGGTGCTCACGACGGGCCATGCGAGACAGCGCAGCCATTGGCTCACCCTGCGTACCGGTAGTCACCAGCACGACCTTGTGGGGCGCCATGCGAGCGGCCTCGTTCATCTCCACGATGGTGTTCTCTGGCGCGGTCAGCAGACCCAACTCCTGCGCGATACGCATGTTGCGAATCATGGAGCGGCCGTTGAACGCGACCTTTCGTCCAGACTGGACAGCTGCATCGATAACAGCCTGAACGCGGTAGACATTCGACGCGAAGGCCGCGACGATAACGCGCTGCTTTGCGTCCATAATCAGACGACGCAGGGTCGGAGCCAACTCCGCCTCGGAACCGGAGAAGCCCGGGATTGTGGCGTTGGTGGACTCACACAAGAAGAGGTCGATTCCCTCATCACCGTAGCGGCTCAGCGCCGGCAGGTCAGTCGGCTTTCCGTCCGGCGGGGTCTGGTCCATCTTCACGTCACCGGTGTGGACAACCATGCCAGCTCCGGTCTTAATGACGATGCCAAGGCACTCCGGAATCGAGTGGTTGACATTGAAGAAACGCAGATCGAACGGACCACGCTGAATGTGGCTGGTATCGTTGACCTCGATGACCTTCGGGCGCTGACGGTGCTCCTGTGTCTTGGCCTGAATCAGTGCCAAGGTAAAGCGGGAAGCAATAATCGGGATGTCCGCGCGCTGCTTGAGCAACCAAGGGATAGCACCGATGTGATCCTCGTGACCGTGGGTGACCACGAGAGCTTCCACGCGATCCCACTTGTCTTCCATGTAGGAGAAGTCAGGCAGAATCAGGTCAACACCCGGCTCATCCGAGCTCGGGAACAGCACGCCACAGTCGACGATAATCAGTCGGTTTTTGTACTCCAACACGGTCATATTGCGACCGATTTCGGAAATACCACCCAGCGCGACCACGCGCAGACCGTCCTTGGGGGCCTTTGGCGGCGCGGGCAGACGTTGCGTCAAGTCTGCACCCTGCATCGACTGCACTACGTTACGACGGTTACCGCCACGCCCGCCACGGCCACCCCGCGAATTATTTCCGCGGTTACCGCCACGGCCACCGCGACCACCACGAGAACCGCGGTTGGAAGAATTCGACGAACCTTGGGACTTCTTAGCGTTGCCGGCGTTCTTACGATCACCGGAACGCTCAGAGCGCTCGGAACGCTGCGAGGACTTCGAGCCGTTGGAATTAGCTCCACCCTTGTCGGAGCCCTTGGATGCAGAGTTCTTGGACTGCTCTGCTGCAGCCACGTCAGACTCGGAAGGCGGACCGGCCTTACGAGTTACCTTGCGGGCGCGATTGCGTCCTTCAGCCACTACAGAACACCTGCCTTCCGCATAGCTTCTTCAAGCACCTCAAGCTGCTGGTCATTTGCTGCAATTTGCGGCAAGCGTGGATCTCCTATCTCAATGCCCTGCAGACGCAGAGCGGACTTAGCAAAACTTACACCGCCAAGTGCAGCCTGAGCGGCAAACAGCGGAGTCATCTTCGCGTGGGCAGCCTGCGCACCAGCAAGGTCTCCCTTGTCAAAGCAAGAGCGCACCTCAGCCAGCAGCTGCGGGGCTGCATGTCCAATAACGGAAATGAACCCGGTGGCGCCAATCGACAGCCACGGAAGGTTCAGCACATCGTCACCGGAGTACCACGCCAAATCAGTATTAGCGATAATGCCGGCGGCAGCTCCCAAGTCCCCCTTGGCGTCCTTAACAGCCTGGATTCTCGGGTGCTCCGCCAACCGGTAAATGGTATCAACTTCAATCGGAATAACCGAACGCGGCGGAATGTCATACAGGCACACCGGAGCCTCGGTTGCGTCGGCCACCGCCGTAAAGTGGCGGTACAGGCCCTCCTGGGACGGCTTGGAGTAATACGGCGTGACGACGAGCAGCGCATCCGCGCCCGCCTCCACAGAAGCCTTTGCCAGCTCAATGGACCCGGCCGTGTCATTGGTGCCGGCACCGGCCACAAGCTTGACCTTATCGCCCATCTCTGCGCGGACAGCTCGGAGAAGCTCAAGCTTTTCCTCAACGGTCGTAGTAGGCGACTCGCCAGTAGTACCGGCCAGAATGAGTGCATCGCAGCCGCCGTCTACAAGATGCCCAGCGAGCTGCACACCTGCCTTGACATCGAGGTTTCCGTCCTTATCAAAAGGGGTCACCATAGCTACGGCGACAGTGCCGAAAATGTCAGCACCGCGAGTTGACGCAATTCCTGTGCTCATTGTTGACTACCTTTTCTTAAAAATCTCAATCGACTATATCTTCACACTGTACGTGCGATTACCCCTCGAAGGCGTAAGGACTCGACGCGACGACCGACCCATCCTTCAGAGTGTTGATCTCAAAATCCCCAAAAGCAACAGGAGCGCAGCGCTGCAGCTCCCGCAGACAAGCCACCGCCAACTCCCGAATTTCAGCATCGGCATGCTCGGTCGCACGCATCGAAATGAAGTGGCGCCAAGACCGGAAATTACCAGTAATCACGATTCGAGTTTCGGTGGCATTGGGCAAAACCGCCCGGGCTGCCTGGCGTGCCTGCTTTCGCCGCAAGATAGCGTTGGGCTCATCGGCCCACTTCTCTTCCAGTGCGTCTAATAACTCACCATAGGCGAAACGGGACTGATCAACCGCGCTTTCGAAAACTCGCAATAGATCCGGGTCCTCCGCAATTGCGGGAGGAACCACAACATTGTTGGAACTAGCCGGCACAAACCGCTGCGACAACTGCGAAAAGGAAAAGTGACGGTGCCGTGTGAGTTCATGTGCACACGAGCGCGACAGCCCACGGACATAGATGCTTGCACTTGCGTGTTCAAAAAGTGAGGTGTGGCCTACCTCGAGCACATGCCGCAGATATCCCCTATTCGTCGCAGTTCGCGGATTGGGCTTGTCCCACGTTTCATAACAAGCCCGGCCAGAGAACTCAATTAATGCTTCCCCACCGTCGGCATCGGTATCAAAGTCGATGTCCTCAGGTGGGAAGAAATTGGTCGAGGCAATCAGTTGCGCCTTGAGAGTGACGTTTTCAGACATTTTCAGTGAACTCCTGGCAATTACAGTCCCAGGAACGGCTCCAGCCCCACAGTCAGGCCCGGAAAATCCTCAATTTTACGCACGCCCAGCAGCACACCCGGCACAAAGCTGGTGCGCGAGTAGGAGTCCTGCTTGATCGTGAGCGACTGTCCTTCAGCGCCGAAGATAACGGTCTCGTGAGCCACCGAACCGGTCATGCGTACTGCGTGTACCGGAATGCCCTCCACATCAGAACCGCGAGCGCCCTCGAGCGTCTGTTCAGTGGCATCGGGCTGCTCCCCCATGCCTGCTTCCTTGCGAGCACGGGCAATAGCCTCAGCAGTGTGGATAGCGGTGCCCGAGGGGGCATCCTTTTTAAAAGGATGGTGCATTTCGATAACTTCAGCGGACTCGAAGTACGGAGCGGCTAGCTCTGCCATCTTCATGGTCAATACTGCAGAGATTGCGAAGTTCGGTGCAACAAGGACATTGGCGGCACCGTCGGCGTCGTCAAGCCAGCGCTGCACCTGATCGAGGCGCTCCTTGGTAAAGCCCGTGGTACCCACGACGGCGTTGATGCCATTCTTAATACAGAACTCAAGATTGCCCATCACAGCGTCGGGCTGAGTAAAGTCAACAATGGTCTGCACACCAGCGGTGACAAGTTCATTCAGGTCATCGCCCGAGTCGAGACCCGCTGCCAGCTCCAAATCTTCGGCGGCATCAACTGCCTCGCAGATGGTGGACCCTACCTTGCCCTTGGCGCCAAGTACGCCGACCTTGATATTGCTCACAGCTCTCTTGTCCTTTCCCAACGGGTTCATCTCTATCCCTTACCTTAGAATGTGTTGGGCAACATGTGTGCCAATGCCCCCCGTCGGCTTTGCCGTTTTGTCGGCTTACGATGGGGATTTTCTTGCGCTAAGCCGCAACATCTTTGAAAATTACTTTTTCAGTACCTATATCTAGAAAGTGACTTCTCTTGGTTTCTGAATCTGAAGATTCCGAATTGAGCCCAAGTTCGGAAGCAGCACAGGCCAAAGCGCCGAAAAACGCTTACATGGCCATTTATGTGCTACTAGCTGCGGCATTTATGGCTATCTTGAACGAGACGGTCATGAGTGTCGCAATTCCCGTCGTTAAGGCGGACCTTAACATCAGCGCAGCGACTGCCGGATGGCTGACAACGGCATTCCTGCTGACCATGGCTGTTGTCATTCCAGTCACTGGATTTCTCATTGCCTCAGTGCGCTTCCGCACTCTTTTCGCCATCAGCCAGGGGCTATTTGTCGTAGGCACTCTCATTGGTGCCTTCGCGCCAGGTTTTGCAATCGTGCTGCTCGCACGCGTTGTTCAAGCCTCCGGCACCGCAGTGTTGCTGCCACTACTGATGACCACGGTTCTCAATGTGGTACCGGAACATGAGCGCGGTCGCATGATGGGACGCATGAGCATAGTCATCGCCGTCGCACCTGCTATCGGCCCCACTTTCTCCGGTTTAATTCTGGAGATTGCAAACAACAATTGGCATGCGCTCTTCGACACGATGCTGCCGCTCGGCCTGATTGTGCTCGTGGTCGGTGTCATCCTCGTGCCCAACATCGAGGAAAACTCCGCCAAGCCCATCGATATTCTCTCGGTGTTCCTCAGCGCAGGCGCATTCGGTCCGCTCGTGTATGCGCTCAGCCGTGTGGGTGCCGAATTTTCGCTTATCGACGGAATCCTCTGCGCAGCCGGAATCGTGCTACTGGTGCTCTTCATCATGCGTCAGCGCCGCTTGGCACCACGAAACCGAGCTCTGCTGGACCTTCGGACCTTCCGTACCAAGAGCTTCACACTGTCCACAACCATCCTGACTTTCGGCTTTATGCTGATGTTCGGTGTGATCATCATTCTGCCGCTCTACCTCAACCTGCGCGGTGTTGATGTCAAGACCATTGGACTAATTGTGATGCCCGGCCCGCTGATTATGGGGCTTATGGGTCCGACTGTTGGCCGCCTTTTCGACACCTACGGTCCGCGTCCGCTGGCAATCCCTGGTTCTATTGTTCTCGCCCTCGGTCTCTTCGGGCTCGGCTTTATCTCGGCGTCCACTCCGCTGTGGTGGATTGTCGCCTGCCACATCGTCTTTGAGATCGGTCTGGGCCTGCTGTTTACTCCACTGTTCACATTCGGCCTTGGCGATCTTCCCAAGAACCTCTACCCGGATGGCTCAGCGATCCTGAACACGCTGCAGCAGGTTGCAGGCGCGGTTGGTACTGCACTTTTTGTCGCACTGTCGACTGTCATTGCCGCGGGTCTTTCCGGCGCTGGTGCAGCAGCTCCTGCAACCGCCGACCTGATTCGTGGCTATAGCATTGCGATGTTTACCGCCGCGGGGCTTGGCGTGGTGCTGATATTCCTGACCACGCTGCTCAAGCCGCAGCGGAAGAAGATCGCATTGCAGTAGCCCCCCCGAGACCGGGAGTAATACCGCCTAGACTAGGCGGCTTGCTCCCGGCCCCGGATTTCCAACGAAAAACTCCGGTTCCGGCATTCCTCGGTCACGGAAAGCCGACGCAACTGCATTCGCTGCAGCATTGACACGGTCGTGTGGCAGCAGCGCAATGGCACTGCCACCAAAGCCACCGCCAGTCATTCGGGCACCGAGCGCGCCCTGCTCAAGCGCTACGTCTACAGCAATATCCAGCTCTGGACAGGAAACTTCGTAGTCATCCCTCAGCGAAAGATGGCTTGCCACCATCAAAGTGCCAAAAGCCTCGAAGTCCCCCTCGGAAAGCTTTTCAATCGCCTGTGCCGTCCGGTCAATTTCGGTAACAACGTGACGCACTCGGCGCGCCACCGTATCAACCCACTGATCCCTATCTGCCTCAGCTGGGACGTTCTCCTTCGCCCAATTGATAGCAGCACCAACTGCATCATCCAGGCCGCGGAAATCAGATGCCCCAACACCATTTTTCACGGCATCAATGATTCCGCGACGCGTCGCATACTGACCATCCGAGAGACTATGTCGAACATTGGTGTTGATCACCAAAATTTCTAGATCCTCGTCTGCGAAAGCAGCCTTGACAAGCTGGTCAGAACTCTTCGCAAAGTCAATGGCCAGTGCATGTTTTTCCTTGCCCTTGATGGATATACGCTGATCCAGACCGCCGGTAGAGGCACCAACGACCTCATTTTCTGCGCGGATAGCCGCCTCAACAATTCCCTGCTGCTCTTCATCGTTTGGTGCACGACCGTGGACGAGTTCAAAGGCTGCAACGCCGACAGAACACTCCAGAGCGGCGGAGCTAGACAACCCAGAGCCGACCGGCACATCGGAAGAAATCGCAATGTCAAGGCTTGGGCAAATTGCAGGCAACAGCCCTGCCTCACGCATAGCCCAGATAGTGCCAACTGCGTATCCCGTCCAATTTGCAGGAGAGTTCGGACCGACATCGGACATTGCGATATTAACCGGCCTGTCACCGTCTGCGGCATCGTCCTTGTCCATCAAGTCCGAAACGATTCGCACTGTCCACGAGTCCCTGGCATTCTGAGCACCCACCGCTGCAAAAGTACTCTGCGCCAACGCGAATGGCAGACAGATGCCATCGGCATAATCGACATGTTCGCCAACTAGGTTGACTCTGCCTGGGGCGCGAAAGACACCCTGTGGTTCCGAACCGAAGCTGCGCCGAAATTGCTCTGTTACATCAGATACGGCCTGCTTATGGGGACGAGTGCGCAGCCAGCGAGTCTGGCCAAGCTCCCGGAAGCGGTCAGCGATTGCCTCTGGTGTTGTATCCGAAATCCAGGCTCCTTGCCCGGACTCTGAACCAGCGAGGAATTTCATGCGTCCTGCAGAGCGCATCATGGAATAGAGCTGCAAATGGAGGCGCCCAAACTGGTGATCCTCGCCTACCGGAGCTTGGTTCCAGGCAGCGATGTACGGCGTTTTATCGATGCCGGGGAAGAATCGGTCAATACGTCGCAGCAGGTCAAGATACATTGCTGCCAGTTCGTCCTTTTCCGCATCGGTCAGCTCCTGGAAGTCACCGACAGCGCGATTTGCCATCAGCATGACTTCGACTGGCCACTTAGCTGCAGCTGGGACGAATGCGGTGAAGTACTCCCCTTCTGCGATGATTCGTCGACCTGAAGCCTTTTCGGCCTCCAGGACATCATCAAAAAGGTCGCGGCCGGTGGTTTCAAAGTGAGCCTTCGCGCGTGCAGCGATGGCCGCCGCACGAGATGGCAGATAGGGGTAGGAGTAAATCTGCCCATGGGGATGCTGCAGTGTTACCCCAATTTCCTTGCCCCTGTTTTCAAAGGGGAACACCAACCGCACACCTTCGAGCTTGCTGAGTTCCGCAGTGCGGTGCGCCCACGCTTCAATAACGGTGCGAGCACGAGTGAAAGTCAGATCCCGGAAGGAGTCCGAAACATTCGGGGTAAAGCAGACAACCTCACACCGAGCCAAGGCCGGCTTCCGCGGGAAAATCTCGGCGCCGTCGACAGTCTGAGCAAAGTCATCCGGAACTTCCATGTGCATAGAAAGCGATGGGAATCGGTTTTCAAAAACCACCACGTCGTAGTCGCTGGCAGGCACCTCTGTGGGAAGTTGTCCCGGCAGCGTCGGAGCTAAGGGGTTCTCGCCAGCAGGAGGCATAAAGGTGCGGTTCATGCGGTGTGCCGCGTAGCAGTACCAATCACCTGTCAGCGGATCTTGGCGCAGCTCCGACTCTGTAATCGCCTGTGGCAAATCACGTTCGTCGGTTAATTTTCGGGTCTTCTTGCCCGAGACATAGTCCGGTTCATCGTCGAAGTAGATTAGCTCGCGACCGTCGGCAAGCGTAGTGCGCGTTACCGAAAAAGCGTGAGAGTGCTGGTCGTCGGTTGTCATTTATCCTCCTTATGATTCTTCGACAACCGTTGGGCGTAGTTTTGCCCAGGCATAGAAAACGATTGCAAAGAGGAGCAGGGCTATTCCGCTGTACAGGTTATACGTCGGCTCTTTGGCAACATTGGTCTCAGGGTTGACCCCAGGATCGAGGAACAACCACGATAGCAGCAAAATGATGCCGTAAAGACCAAGCATCGCCCCAATGACGTTGCGAATGTCAAAGGCACCTGCTTTCTTTTTACCGGCGCTGACAGTCGCTTTTACAGTTGAGTTGTTTTGCGTCCGTGACATGATTTCTCACTAGCTCCTATGCGAAAACGATGTTGAGAACTACGGCCATCACCAGGCACAAGATACCCAGCGGAACAGTTCGCTGTAGCAATGGCAGCTCTGCCTCAGCAGCGTCTGTGAAGTGAGCCTTTGGGGTGACGGATTTGACGAAACCGACCAGCTCCTCATCGGGTTTCGGCCTTGTCATGAGAGAAACGACGACGGCCACCACAATATCGACGACGAATGCCACGGAGGCGGCAGCGAACGCAGTGCCCTGCCCCGGTAGCTCAAAGATAGTTGCGCTTGCCGACGTGAACTCGGAGATGTACCAGTACAAGATTGCAGCGCCCGTTCCTGCAAGCAGAGACGTCCAACCTGCTGTCGGCGTCATGCGCTTCCAGAACATACCGATAAGGAAGGTAGCGAACAACGGTGCGTTGAAGAAGCCGAATAGAGTCTGCAAGTAGTCCATGACATTGCCGAAATTATCGGCAATCAGTGCGGTGAACACTGCGATGCCGGTCGCGCCAATGGTAGCGATACGGCCAACCTTGAGGTAGTAATCATCTGCTCGATTCTTCACGACGTAGGTCTGCCAAATGTCGTAGCTAAAGACTGTATTGAACGCGGAAATATTCGCCGCCATACCTGCCATAAAAGCTGCTAGCAGCCCTGCAATAGCGATGCCCAGCAGGCCGTTGGGAAGCAGATCTCTCATTAGGTACAGAATTGCGTCGTTAGGCTTGGCGGTCTGATCCATGATTGGTGCGACGGTGGCGCCGGCGATCATGCCCGGCAGCACGACGATGAACGGGATGAACATCTTCGGGAAAGCACCGATGATTGGAGTCTTGCGGGCGGCCGACAGTGAGTCGGCGGCCATGGAGCGCTGAACTTCCACGAAGTTGGTTGTCCAGTAGCCAAACGACAGCACGAAGCCGAGGCCAAAGACCAGTCCAATGACGGAAATCACGGGGTTATCAAAACCGGAAATATCCGTGCCCGGCCAAGTGTGGAAGTGCGATTCAGTGGCAACTTTTTCCTTCAGCCCGGACCATCCGCCGACGCTGTGCAGGCCGATCAGAGTCAGTGGCAACAGAGCTGCGACAATCACGAAGAACTGAAGTACCTCGTTGTAGATTGCCGCGGACAGTCCGCCCAGCGTGATGTAGGACAGCACGATGACTGCGGCGACTACCAACGTCAGCCACAGCGGCCAGCCGAGTAGCGCATTGACCACTTTGGCCAGAAGCAGAAGGTTAATGCCTGCAATCAGCAGCTGCGCGATAGCGAAAGAGATTGCATTGACCAGGTGTGCACCGGGACCAAAACGACGCAGCATGAACTCCGGAACTGAGCGAACCTTGGAGCCATAGTAGAAGGGCATCATGACAATGCCCAAAAACACCATGGCTGGGACGGCACCAATCCAGAAGTAGTGCATGGTCTGGAAACCGTATTGCACACCATTTGCGGACATGCCCACGATTTCCACGGCACCGAGATTGGCTGAGATGAACGCCAACCCCGTCACCCAAGCCGGCAGTGAGCGCCCCGAGAGGAAAAAGTCAATGGAGCTGGACACTTTGGCTCGTGCAGCCCAGCCAATACCGAGGACGAATAGGAAGTACAGAGCAACGATGGAGTAATCCACCCATGTCGCGTCGAGTCTTAAGGCTGATTGCGCCACTATCACGACGGCCTCCTTGCGGTTAGGCGGTTGATACGTATTCAGAAAATGCACGAATAGGGATTTCCCTTAATTCGGCACCTGATATGGCGCACGCCCAACAATAGTCGTGAAAGTGGCTAGACCTACCGCAAACCGTAGGGGCAAATCGCCACTACCCTGCACAAAGGAAGACCTATTCTTTTACATTCGTCCCCTAGTGTAGTTTCCTTTCTTAATTCAAGGTGAATTAATTAAGAAGGATTTAACCCAGTTGAGGGGGCTGCAGTCCTCTGAGCTGAGTAAAACTATTTTCCGCCCGTCTCCGCGCGCAGTCCCATGGCAAGAGTTTTTGTCTCTCCAGCCTGAAGTCGCAGCAACCCGGTTCCGGAGCGGAGCGCATCTGGCGGACATGTCATTGGTTCCACCGCAATCGCATTCCCGTGCCCAGGGAATCCTTCTCGTCGTCCAGCGTCGGCAACATAGACCTGGAAGAACCGGAATTCATCATCGGCCCAGAGCACAGCACCCTTGCCATTTGGTCCAACCAAATGCGCTTCACGACGGCGCGGTGAGCCATTCTCGGCTGTTTCCTCGGCAGCAAGGAAGCAGTGATCCAGCCACAGTCCATCCAGAGATACTCCCTCTCGAAGGCTGGGAATCACTGTCTCCGCTGGCACCGCTGGGCCAGCGGGCAGGTTTCGAATTGGTTCCAGTGGCAGGTTTTTATCAACGGGCAACCGAAGTGTGCAACTGTCGAAATCAGCGCCCAAAGCGCTTAGGTAAGGATGCCAGCCCAGACCAAACGGGCACTCCCTATCGCTGCGATTATGCACTGTGAACTCAGCCGATAGGCCGTCTGTAGCGGTGACTTGCCAACGCACGGTCATACCGAGTTCCCAAGGCCAGCCCGACTGCGGCTCAACTTCCACATGCAAGGTGACGCTGCTGTCATCAGCATCGACCACGGTCCAAATGCGATCTGCAACAAACCCGTGAATAGCATTCGCCCGGGACGGCTCCGAAATATCTAACCGATGGACTTCCCCACCGAAGATAAACACTCCGTCAGCGACCCTGTTCGGCCACGGAGCCAGGAGCGTACCTGCGGACAACGGTGGATTGAATCCCTTGGGATAGTCTGTCAGCAGTGGCAGACCACAGTACTCCAGTGATCTCGGGCCACCACCGAACTGGGAAATACTTGCGACGTAGTCACCGGCGGAAATGTCGATGAATTCATGATCGTGCGCGACAAGTTGCATGCGCAAATCACCTTCCACGTGGGTTCGAAAATTAATCCCTTCGAAACCCGAGATTAACCCAAAACAAAAAGCGCGGTTAGGTCAATTTGTGACCTAACCGCGCCATCGCTACTCGCGTTGTCGGAGGCTACATACAGCACATCCTCCGTCGCCAAGCATTAGTCGTCCTCGACTGGAACCAACGAAATCTTGCCGCGGTTGTCGATATCAGCGATTTCGACCTGAATCTTGTCGCCGACATTGATGACATCCTCAACCTTCTCGATGCGCTTGTCGCCACCGAGCTTGGAAATGTGAATCAGACCGTCACGGCCCGGAGTCAGGGAGACGAAAGCACCGAAAGCGACAGTCTTCACGACAGTTCCCAGGTAGCGCTCGCCCACCTTCGGCAGTTGCGGGTTAGCGATTGCATTAATCTGCTCAATTGCAGCGTCCGCAGCCTTACCGGAAGTTGCCGAGACAAATACGGTGCCATCGTCCTCGATGGAGATATCAGCACCGGTTTCCTCGGTGATGCCGTTGATTGTCTTGCCCTTCGGGCCGATGAGCTCACCGATCTTGGACGCCGGAACCTTAACGGTGGTGATCTTCGGAGCAAGACCGCTCATCTCGTCCGGAGACTCGATGACCTCGGCCATGGTGGACAGGATGGCCAGACGTGCGTCACGAGCCTGGGACAGGGCATCGGCCAGAACCTTCGACGGAATACCGTCGAGCTTGGTGTCCAGCTGCAGTGCGGTAATGAAGTCCGCAGTACCAGCGACCTTGAAGTCCATGTCACCGAATGCGTCCTCGGCACCGAGGATATCGGTCAGCGCGACGAAGCGGTTCTCACCGTCAACCTCGCCGGAAACCAGGCCCATGGCGATACCGGCAACCGGAGCCTTCAGCGGCACACCGGCGTTGTACAGCGACAGAGTCGAAGCACAGACCGAACCCATGGACGTCGAACCATTAGATCCAAGGGCCTCGGAGACCTGGCGAATGGTATACGGGAACTCCTCACGGGACGGCACGACCGGCAGCAGAGCGCGCTCAGCCAGTGCCCCGTGACCAATCTCGCGGCGCTTCGGAGAGCCAACACGACCGGTCTCGCCGGTGGAGTACGGCGGGAAGTTGTAGTGATGGATGTAGCGCTTGGAAGTAACCGGGGTCAGCGAGTCAATCTGCTGTTCCATCTTCAGCATGTCCAAAGTGGTGACACCCAGAATCTGGGTCTCGCCGCGCTCAAACAGCGAAGAGCCGTGGGCACGCGGAATCAAGCCGACCTCAACGCCCAGGTCACGAATGTCGGTAACACCGCGACCATCGATGCGGAAGCCCTCAGCCAGAATCTTCTCACGGACAATCTGCTTCATCACTGCGTTGTATGCAGCGCGAATCTGCTTAGATGCAGCCTGCTCGTCGACATCATCGGAGACGAAGCGCTCCAGCAGCTGCCCCTCGACGTCCTCCATGTACTCGTTGGTGGCGTCATCTCGATCCTGCTTACCCGGGATGGTGAGCAGCTTGGCCAGCTTCTTAGCAGACTTCTTCTCGACTGCATCAAAAATCTCATCGCTGTATGCCGGGAACAGCGGGAACTCCTGCGTTTCCTTCGCTGCGCGCTCACCCAGCCCCTTCTGTGCCTCACACAGAACCTTGATGTGCGGCTTTGCAGCCTCGAGGCCCGCGGCGACGATGTCCTCAGTCGGTGCCGGTGCGCCGTCAGAAATACGCTTGACGACGGTCTCCCCTGCTCCGGCCTCCACCATCATGATGGCGACATCTTCGACGTTCTTACCGCGACGCTTACGGGTGACGATGCGGCCAGCGACGACCATCTCGAACAGAGCCTGCTCGTGCTGCTCCTCGGTCGGGAAAGCGACCCATGCACCCTCCGGATGCTTGTCATCGGCGACAAGCGCGATGCGGACACCACCGACAGCGCCGGAAACCGGCAGCCCGGAAAGCTGAGTTGCAGCTGACGCGCCGTTGATTGCGACGACGTCGTAGCGATCCTTCGGATCCCAGGACATGACGGTGACGACAACCTGTACCTCGTTGCGCAGGCCCTTGACGAAGGTCGGGCGCAGCGGACGGTCAATCAGACGACATGCCAGGATGGCGTCGGTGGACGGGCGGCCCTCACGGCGGAAGAACGAACCCGGAATCTTGCCCGCAGCGTACATACGCTCTTCAACGTCGACGGTCAGCGGGAAGAAGTCAAAGCCCTCGCGGGGCTGGTTGGAAGCGGTGACGGTGGACAGGAGCATGGTCTCCTCGTCCAGGTAGGTGGTCACCGAACCATCGGCCTGACGAGCCAGCTGACCCGTTTCAAAGCGAATGGTGCGGGTGCCGAAATCACCATTGTCGATGGTAGCAACGGCCTCGGTAATACCGAAATCCTCATCAAAGAAAAATTCAACAGCCTTGCTGTTGGCCATAGGTTTCTTACTCCTAGAAATAGCGGCGATCATCGATGTCGCCTGTAAAAGATCGAATGAACTTCGTTTGCGTCACGCATTCTACCAGCTAACGCAGAAAGTTCTCGTATTGGACGGATCGGAGATCTCTCACTGCCATCTGGGTTCTTGCACCTACGCGGGGTTCTAGGAGTTTGCGGAGCGGGGGCACTTATCGATGACTTCTCTTCACTCATCGATGGATTACCGTGTCTTGTCGACGAATTACCGTGTCTTATCGATGGTGCCCCGACACTTATGCGCACGCTGTCGATCAGCCCCCTCCACATGTCGATGAGGTATTCACTTGTGGCCACGCTACAGCGCATCGATGAGTGAATACCACAACGACAAGTGACCAAAAAGACCCGCCGTGAGCTTCCATTCAATGGAAATCCAAACGGCGGGTCTAAAAGCTTAAAAGCCTTGAATTAACAGAGCAACTTACACCAATGACGCTCTGACAAACAGGACCTTAAGGGAAACCTTAGCGGCGCAGACCAAGGCGCTCGATCAGCTTACGGTAGCGCTCAACGTCATTGTCCTGCAGGTACTGCAGCAGGCCCTTGCGGCGACCGACCAGCAGCAGCAGACCACGACGAGAGTGGTGATCGTGCTTGTGGAACTTCAGGTGCTCGGTCAGCTGACGAATACGAGCGGTCAGCAGTGCAACCTGAGCCTCCGGGGAACCGGTGTCGGTCTCGTGCAGGCCGAACTCCTTGAGAATCTCAGCCTTTTCTGCAGTGTTCAAAGCCATGTAAATCTAACTCCTTGAATCAAATTATGGTCGTTTTTTCAGTCCACATTCTCGGCTTTCCCGGAACCAAACAGCGTCTGGCAGCTGGTTCCTCGCAACTGCTTGTGGACCGCAGTCACAGCCGACGTTTTACTTTAACAGCTAATCGGTCTTTGCCAAAATGGCCTCGGTGTCTACTACGTCCTGGTTCATCCGGTCAATGAGCTCCTCGACCGAGTCGAACTTCTCCATTCCGCGAATCCGATCGACAAACTCAACCTGCCCGGCGATGCCGTAGAGGTCCGCGTGACGGTCAATCACGTAGGCCTCGACCGTTCGATCAGTGTCTCCAAAGGTCACATTAGTGCCCACCGACACGGCTGCTGGGTAGCGCACCCCAAACTCGATATCGCCCTTCGGGTCCGGCTCCGGGCGGGCTGCCGTCGGCTGAGCCGTAAACCATGCCGCGTAGACACCATCAGCCGGGACTGCCAAGCCCTCAGCGAAGTCAATATTGGCGGTCGGAAAACCCAGCTGCGCTCCCCCACGCCCCTGACCGGGAATAACGTCACCATCGACACGGTAGAAGTACCCGAGACACGAGGCGGCTGCGGACACCGCTCCGTCGGCAAGCAAACCGCGAATACGTGTCGACGAAACGCGTTCGGTCGAATCCGCGGCAGTGACGTCGAGGAGGTCGACGATGGTGACGTCGACCCCACACTTACGGCCGTGCTCCGGCATAGTCTCGGCAGTACCTGCGGCCTTCTGCCCATAGGTGAAGTTCTGGCCAACAAAGACGGCCTGTGCATTCAGCTTGTCGCGGATAACGGTGCGTACAAAGTCTTCTGGGGGGATGCTGGAGAAGTTCTTGTCGAAGGGCACGACGAGCATGGCATCAATTCCCTCCGCTTCTGCCAGCTCGGCACGACGGGACACGGTGGACAGTGCCGGCGGCACCTTATCCGGGGCAAACAGCGCTACGGGGTTGGGGTCGAAAGTCATCAACAGCGACTTCACGCCACGAGCGCGAGCGTCACTGACCGCAGCAGCTATCAGGCGCTTATGCCCTAGATGAATACCATCGAACACTCCGATGGTTACGACCGTGTCCCCCAGGTCTTCGGGTGCATTGTCCAAGCCATACCAAATCTCCACAAAGAGCTAGTGTAACTGGTCACCGTTTAACACACCGCATATAGCGCAACATAGGATTGCGTCTATGACCGACTTCGATCCGATTGCAGACTCCGGCATTGTCATCGTCGACAAGCCCCAAGGCTGGACAAGCCACGATGTAGTGGGCAAACTCCGTCGAATCTTCCGCACCAAGAAGGTCGGCCACTCCGGCACCCTCGACCCAATGGCCACCGGTGTGCTCGTCCTCGGCATCGGCCGCGGCACGCGTTTCCTACCCCATGTCCACGCGGACACGAAGTCCTACCAAGCCACCATTCGGCTCGGCGCTGCCACACTTACCGACGACGCCGAAGGCGAGTTGCTCTCCGAATCGTCAGCGGCATCGGTGACCGATGAAATGGTTCGAGAGGAAATTGCGAAGTTCACCGGCACGATCATGCAAAAACCTGCGGCGGTATCCGCAGTGAAGATTGACGGTGTCCGCGCCTACGAGCGCATCCGCCGTGGCGAGAAGGTCGATATCCCAGCGCGCCCGGTGACAATCACCCGCTATGAGGTTCTGGACATCCGCCACGACTCCGATCCTTCCCGTCCCGGGGAGTGCATCGATATCGACGTGGAGGTCGACTGCTCTGCTGGCACTTTCATCCGCGCCTTAGCTCGTGACTTGGGGGATGCACTGGGAGTCGGTGGTCATCTCACCGCTCTGCGACGTACTGCCGCCGGCGTTTTCACTATTGAAGAAGCATTGACTATCGACGAGCTCACAGCGAAAGCCGAGCAATTCGACACCGCCAATCCAGAAATTGCTGAGATGCGACGCCCCCTTCCGGAGCGCGCCGCTTCCTTGCTGCCGATGAGTCTGGACGCGGCCTGCCTGCGTTGCTTTGATTCCCGCGAAATAACTGAACAGCAGGCGGCTGATTTGGCTCAGGGCAAGTGGCTGGAGCCAATCGGAAAACCTGGAGTCTATGCGGCGGTGTCTCCGACGGGAAAGGTCCCGGCGCTGCTCACAGAATCCGGCAAACGGGCCAAGACGGTCTTCGTGGTACGCCCGGCCACGCTGTAACTACTTCTCAAGGCTTTTAACACTGCTCGAGCCACACCGCGGTGGCAACGACGCCTGCGCCGCGGGCCCAGAAGCCCTTTACTCCGCGGAAGGCGTCGGGAATCTCACGGTGAAATGTTAGCTGTAGAGGTCCGCCTGCGAGTCCTCGGGAAAAACCTCGCGCTGCTATCCGTCTCTTCCTCGGTTGCACGGAAACTTCGTCGAAGTCTAGCCACTGCCCGACTATCGGCTCCCAGAGTTTGTACACTGATTCCTTGGCGCTAAATTGCACCAGCGGATCCAGGCGAGCTTCGTCAGTGCGCAAGACTGCATCGATGATTCCTAACTCTAGAGTCTGCTCGACCTCGACATCGATGCCAATCCCCTGCAGCTGTTCAGCGCTCGCGGACACAGCTGCCACGGCCCCGTCGCAGTGGCTAATTGACCCCACGACTCCTCGCGGCCACAGCGGCGCTCCAGTGGTCGACACGCCAATCCCACCTGGGGCAGACTCTCCTAGCCGTTGCAACGCCTCATGTGCAGCGAGGCGTCCTCGGGTGAAATCACGGATTCGAGCAGGTGCTGCACTATCAGACAGCCTCAATTCAGCACTACGGAGCTGCTGCAATTCCGCATCACTAAAAGGACGCTCGGCATTGGAGTCAATGACCAGCCGGCTACCGGCGGGTAAATGCCCGGCCAGGTACTCCTGAACGTCGGCAAGCACACTCATGCGCTGATGCCGTACCATTTCTCTCCACGGAAACGGGTAGCGACAAAGATGAGTCGCAGAATCATGAATGCCAAGAGACCACACCATACGCCGGTCAGCCCCCAACCAAATGCCTGAGCCAGCCAGACCGGCGGGAGGAATCCGCACAGGACCGCGCTAACGGTGGCGTTACGGAGGAAGGCTGCATCGCCGGCACCGAGCAACACGCCATCGAGCGCGAAGACGACACCGCCGATAGGAATCATTGCGACAAGAATCCACCATGGTCCGGCGGTGACTGCGTCAATCACGCCTATGGAGTCGGTAAAAATGCGGACGATATTGGCATTACCCACTGCGAAGACGGCCGCTAGGCCGAGAGCAATGACGCTTGACCAGACAGTAACTCGCTTGCCAGTCCAGCGGGCAACGGCCGTGGAGCTACCGCCCAACGCTGCACCGACGAGCGTCTGTGCAGCAATCGCTAGCGAGTCGAGCACCAACGAGATCAGATTCCACAGTTGCAGCATGACCTGGTGCCCACCTAGCGTGGTCGGCCCAACGCGGCCAGCAACCGCGGCGGCAGAGAGGAACGCTACCTGGAAGGACAAGGAGCGAACGATGAGATCGCGACCGAGGACCAGCTGGCTTTTGATAATGGCGCCATTCGGGCGCATGGAGAGCTTGCGGTTAGAGCACTCCTTGAAAAGACTGCGGAGGAACAGCCCGCCGGTAATCAATTCGCCGAAAAGGACGGCCATTGCAGAGCCCTCGAGACCGAAGGCGCGGACTAGAGGCACAATCACAATGGCGGCCGGAACAAGGCCTGAGAGCACAAATAGCAGCGGCGAGCGGGTGTTTTGGATACCTCGTAACCAACCATTTCCAGCCTGCGCAATCAACGTCAGCGGAATGGCGAAAGCAGCAACTCGCAACCATTGCCCGGCATCATGAGCGACCTCCGGATGAGGAGCTAACCAACCGGTAAATACCGGTGCCAACCCCACGATGATGGCAAAGAGGCTAAGGCCCACAAAGATGGCGACCCACGTCGCTTGCACCCCCTCTTCGACCGCCTCGTCCACGTTGCCCCTGCCAAAGGCTCGCGCTGATCGGGCAGTCGTGCCGTAAGCCAAGAAAGTAAGCTGCGTAGTTACCACGGAAAATACCGTCGAACCAGCAGCAAGCGCCGCAAGCTGGACGGCTCCGAGCCGACCGATGACAGCCGTATCCAGCAGCACATAGAGTGCGGGCGCAGCAAGAACGCCCAACGCTGGCAGCGCCAGCGAAACGATTGCGCGAAGGCTGACATCTGACTTCGCACTGTGCCCGGTTCGCTCTATGCCAGTTTGCTCAATCTCAGTGCGCTCCTGAGTTTCTCGCGAGTCCGACAATCCCCTAGGCCTCGCTTGTGCCTCGGCGTGCCTGGGCTGCGACATCGCTGGTGTCCAGGATGGCTTGCAACAGCTCATCCTTGCTGCACTCGCGAGTCAGGCCGGCTGCGCGCTCGTGGCCACCGCCGCCAATTTCCAGGGCGACCTGGGAGACATCGACAAGCTCGCGAGAACGCAGCGAGACCGCCCACTGGCCTGGCTCATACTCCTTAAGTACCGCACAGACATCGGCCGCATTGGTCGTACGCACAATGTCCACGACGGATTCAATCTCATCGTGGCCAACTTCGGCGGTCTGGTCGTACTCAATGACGACGTGGATTAGGCCTGCGCCGTCGCCCCACTCGGGCACCAATGTCGCGGTGGAAAGCACCGTGCCCAGGAACGGCAGGTAGGCAAACGGATGCTCTTCCAGCAGCTGTGCACCAATCGTGCGCGGATCGAGCCCCTTATCCAGCAGGCGCGCCGCTGCAGTGTGCATGCGAGAACGGCCGAACTGGAACGACGCGGTATCCGTCAACAGCCCGGCGTAGAGAGCATGAGCCATCGGCGTGGTCAGCTTGATACCCCAGACCCCAAAGAAGTCCAGGAGCACCATGGTCGAGGACTCTGCGAGTTCATCAATCATGTTGACGGACCCAAAGCGAGTGTTGGTCGCGTGATGGTCAACATTGATAACGCGATCGGAGGCCATCACGCGATCTTCGAGCGCACCGAGACGCCCCGGGCTTGCGCAGTCGACAGTCACCCACGTGTCAATGTCTTCATCCAGGTCCGTGTACTCGACGAAGCGTTCCCATCCGGGGATGGTCAGCAGCGACTTGGCAGGCAAATCGCTCTCACCGTAGCTGGCGACAGCCGAAATGCCACGCTGTACAAGTGCCATGACCATCGCAGATGCGGCACCAATCGCATCCGCATCAGGGTGAACATGGGCAATGACGCCGACTTTCTTAGCGTCGGCAAGCATATCCTGCATCTGCTGAATCGGCTTGGACATGCGGCGATTAATCGCCTGGGAAAGCTGGTGAGCTGCCTGCTCCTGAGCCTGCGGAGAAGTGGTCACGTGGGTGCCCCTTTCATCGATAGATGTGGCCGGTGGAGAGTTTTACTCCTCGCCGCGGTATGGGTTGGCATCGCCTGCGGGCTTTGCGTTTCTGGCCTGCTCAGCCAATTCCGCGTCGCGCGCGCGAGTCTTATCAAGCAGCTCCTCAAGGTGCGCGGAGATCTCCGGCACCGTGTCAACCTCAAAAGCCAGCGTCGGTGTGTAGCGCACACCGGTGCCACGACCGACTAGGGAACGCAGCTGCCCCTTTGCCTTTTCCAGCGCTGCTGCTGCCGACTCGTAGTCCGGTTCCTCGTCGAGTGTACGTCCGCGCACAGTGTAAAAGACTGTGGCGTCGTGCAAATCGCCGGTGACGCGGCAGTCGGTGATAGTCACAAACTCCAGACGCCGGTCCTTAATCTCACGCTCGATTGCGCTGGCGACAATCTCCTGAATACGCTTGGACAGCCTGCGCGCGCGTGCTGGATCTGCCATTTTCGGCTACTCCCTATCTATCTATATCTGTGCGCAACCATTCGTAGCTAGACCCCATATAGCGTGAGGCCTGAAGTGCCCCTTCGCTGACAAAGACCCATTTGGGATCCGGCAAAAACGGTTCAATACAAAGGACTGCTAATACTAACACGCAAAACACTACTCAACTTCGAACCGCATTTTTCGCGACTTCGCCTAAGCCCGTCTACCGGGTGCAGCCACTTGCTTCGCCGCACGCTCGCCCTTTGTTAATAGCCTATTAATCATCACGACAACACTGCCGCCATCATCGATGTCATCGACGGCTTGGGGTCGCTACCACGGAATTGCGCAGCTGAAACGTGGTCTCCTCAAAAGCAAAGCCCGCTGCCCCACACCAATTCAACGGTCGGAAAAGTCACGCCAGGGAGCAGCTCAGAATCTTTGCCTACAGCTAACGGCCTACCCGTATGCTCTTAACGGCGCTCCACGAAGTTGTACATCGGTAACCCATTAACATGAGAACAGTCAGGCAGTGAATCCATCACGCTGTCCTGCAATGGTGTTTCTCCCTCGATACCGAAAATCCATTTAACCGCAGCATTACCTAGCTCCAGCGGATGAAAAAGATAACTTACCTCACCGTTTTTATCCTTGGGCGCTACGCTGCCATGGGTTTGTTCCCATTCAGCCACATCCGTCGGATGTAGTACCTCGACGTGTTCACCGTTAGCGAACGGTACCTCGAAATCCAACAATCTTCCCGAGCTGAAAAACCGCTGCATGTCAAAATCATAGTCTTCGCAGCTTGCCCCTAATTCTCTGGTGGGAGTCGTATAGTGGCACGAATCGACAACACTATTGATGCATAGTGACCAACTTGCACGCGGATCATTCGCCAACGCTGCGTCCTCAATTAGGTCGTATACGTCGTCGGTCCCGAAAAGCAGCGTTGGCCCAAACGCTACCGCGTGGAAGTACCAATTATGACCATCCTCAATGGTTACTTCGGAATCAAAGGCGAACTTCCCTGGCCAAATCTTGTCCAATTGCGCAAGAGTCTCCTCTGCGCTCGCAGGAGGATAACTCAAAATATTCGTTCGCGGCAGCTCATCCGAGAGCGCAAAGAGATTAGTTTTTAAGCCCATAACGAGCACCATACGCAAAAAGGCGCTCCCCGAAGGGAGCGCCTTATCAAAGTTCACGCAGTGTTTAGCCTACGTTGCTACGTGCGCGGAACCTCGACCATCTCGTAGACCTCGATAACGTCGTCCACCTGGATGTCCGGGTAAGACAGCACCATACCGCACTCGTAACCGGCTGCCACCTCGGTAGCATCGTCCTTCTCTCGCTTCAGCGACTCGATAGTCGCCGAATCCGTAATGACGTTGCCGTCACGAACCAGGCGAGCCTTCGCGTTGCGGCGGACCTTGCCGGACTCGACCATACAGCCGGCGATGAGGCCAACTGCGGAGGACTTGAAGATGGCGCGAATCTCTGCACGACCAATCTCCTTCTCCTCGTAGACCGGCTTGAGCATGCCCTTCAGAGCAGCCTCGACATCCTCGATAGCACGGTAAATCACCGTGTAGTAGCGGATGTCAACGCCCTCAGCGTTGGCAACCTCGGTGGCCTTGCCCTCGGAGCGAACGTTGAAGCCGATGATGACGGCGTCAGACGCAGCAGCCAGCGTGACGTTGGTCTGAGTAACAGCACCGACACCACGGTCGATGATGTTCAGTGCGACCTCGTCGTCGACCTCAATCTTGAGCAAGGCTTCTTCCAGTGCCTCGACGGTACCGGCGTTGTCGCCCTTCAGGATCAGGTTGAGGGTGTTGGTCTCCTTCAGGATCTCGTCCAGGTTCTCCAGGGAGACGCGCTTGCGACGACGTGCCTGCAGTGCATTACGACGACGTGCGTCGCGGCGGTCTGCAATCTGGCGGGCCGTACGATCCTCGTCAACAACCAGGAGGTTGTCACCAGCACCCGGCACGGAGGTCAGGCCGAGCACCTGAACCGGACGGGAGGGACCGGCCTCATCGACGTCGTTGCCGTACTCATCGACCATGCGGCGAACACGACCATATGCGTCACCGACAACGATGGAGTCACCGACGCGCAACGTACCGCGCTGAACGATAACGGTTGCCACCGGACCACGGCCGCGGTCAAGGTGAGCCTCGATGGCGACACCCTGAGCGTCCATATCCGGGTTGGCGCGCAAATCCAACGAAGCGTCGGCAGTCAACAGCACTGCTTCGAGAAGCTGATCGATGTTGAGGCCCTGCTTAGCGGAAATATCGACGAACATAGTGTCGCCGCCCCACTCTTCGTCAGTGAGACCGTATTCAGTCAGCTGACCACGAATCTTCTGCGGATCTGCAGTTTCCTTATCAATCTTGTTGACTGCAACGACAATCGGCACATCAGCGGCCTTGGCGTGGTTAATAGCCTCAACCGTCTGCGGCATGACGCCGTCATCAGCTGCAACAACCAGAATCGCGATATCGGTCGACTTGGCACCACGAGCACGCATGGCGGTAAACGCCTCGTGACCAGGGGTATCCAAGAAGGTAACCTTGCGCTTCTCGCCGTCGAGCTCCACCGGCACCTGGTAGGCACCGATGTGCTGGGTAATACCACCGGACTCGTGGCCACCAACGTTGGCCTTACGAATCGTGTCCAACAGGCGCGTCTTACCGTGGTCGACGTGACCCATCACAGTTACCACTGGCGGGCGTTGTTCCAGGTCCTCATCGTCGCCTTCATCCTCACCGAATTGGAGGTCGAAGGATTCAAGCAGTTCGCGGTCCTCATCCTCTGGCGAAACAACCTGGACCTTGTAGTCCATCTCGTCGCCGAGCAGCTGCAGGGTCTCGTCGGATACCGATGCAGTTGCCGTAACCATTTCACCGAGGTTGAACAATGCCTGAACCAGTGCTGCGGCATCGGCATTGATCTTCTCAGCGAAGTCAGACAACGATGCGCCGCGTGCGAGGCGAATGGTCTTGCCCTTACCGTTAGGCAGCTTGACGCCACCCACCACGGATGGTGCCTGCATCGCCTCGTACTCGTTGCGCTTCTGACGCTTCGACTTGCGTCCGCGACGCGGGGCGCCTCCTGGCCGCCCGAATGCACCTGCAGTTCCACCGCGACGTCCGCCGCGACCACCGCGCGGTCCACCACCCGGACCACCCGGGCCGCGACCACGGCCGCCGAAGCCGCCGCCGCCACCGCGGCTTGCCTTTGCAGGCATCTGTCCCGGGTTCGGGTGCGAAGGCATCATCGCCGGAGTCGGGCGATTGCCGCCCGGCTTATTACCGCGGCCCTGTCCACCTTGTGGACGCGGGCCACCCTGACGTGCTCCTGGCTTCGGCCCCGGACGGCCGTTTCCGCCCTGCGGGCGAGGACCACCCTGGCGTCCACCCGGCTTCGGCCCCGGACGGCCAGGACCGCCCTGCGGACGCGGCATGTTGGACGGCCGCGGTGCCGGACGGGAAGATCCGCCGGTCGAGAATGGGTTGTTCGCCACACGCGGTGCGCGTGCGCCTGGCTTCGGCCCCGGCTTCGGGCCAGCAGGCTTCGGCGGGCGTGGCATTTCCTGTCCCGGCTTCGGCGAACGGGACGGTGCTGCTGGCTTGGCACCTGGCTTTGCCGCCGCTGGTGCAGCCGGCTTAGCGCCTGGCTTAGCTGCTGGCTTGGCACCCGACTTAGCAGCAGGCTTAGCTGCAGCCTTCGTAGCTGGGGTCTGTGCAGACGCGTCAGCACCTGCACCAGCATTCTTCTCTTCGTAGACCTTCTTCATCTTCCTGACGACGGGTGGTTCCACCGTCGAAGAAGCGGTCTTAACAAACTCGCCCTGAGCCTTCAGCTCGGCGAGTAGTTCCTTGCTGGTGACCCCGAGCTGCTTAGCGAGCTCATGGACACGTAGCTTTCCGGACACTGCTCTCCTCACTAGTGGGGGCCGAGCAGCGCCCGATGGCGGATTCGTCCACGCACCGAGAGCGCCTGCAGGGCTCCCTCTTATCTATTGCCGTTCATCGCTGATGCTTCATCGTGTGCTCATCAGTGTTCAGGTCTTTCTGTTGTCATTTTTCCTGCCTCCCTGCTTAGCGACACGCACATCGCCAGCGGGGGCGAAAACCTCCGCCGCTTCGTAGTGCGTGGCGATAAACTGTTTAACCGGAAACGCATCTACCTGCGTAGATACCTTCAGTGCGCGGCCAAATGCACGGCGCTTGTCGGCGATCTCCCAAGCTTTTAGTGTTGGGGTAATCCAGGCACCTCGTCCCTGCATCCGACGACGCGGATCAGCAACGACGGCTACTGAGCCATCTGAACGGGTGGTAGCGACAATGCGCAGCAGCTCCGAGCAATTGCGACGCTGCTTAGTTGCAATACAGGTACGTGTGGGTGCAGGTGTATGAGTTGTCGAATTCGGGTTTGTCACCCGCGAAGCCGTCATACTCCTGACGCACCCACCTTCCTGCTAAGAAATTCAGCGCGAAAATTCGCATAGAAAAATCACGCCTTGTCGTTTGGCCACTTCCCAGCATAACCCGAAAAGGCGGAAAAGTGCCAACCCCCTAGGCACTTTCCCGCCACTTTCGCAACCGCTGGGACGCTGACGTTGCGTCTACTCCGCGTCGGAGTGGATATCGATTCGCCAGCCGGTCAGACGAGCCGCCAGACGGGCATTCTGTCCCTCCTTGCCGATAGCAAGCGAGAGCTGGTAGTCGGGCACCACAACATGTGCACGGCGCTCATCCATGTCTAAAATCTTGACACTAACGACCTTGGATGGCGCCAGCGAGTTACCAACGAACTTCGCCGGATCCTCGTCGTAGTCGATGATGTCAATCTTCTCGCCCTTGAGCTCATTCATAATCGAGCTCACACGCTGACCGCGCGGCCCAATGCAGGCGCCCTTAGCGTTGAGCCCCTTGACCGTGGGACGTACAGCAACCTTGGTGCGGTGACCAGCCTCGCGTGCAATCGAAATCAATTCCACTGCCCCATCGGCAACTTCCGGAACTTCAAGTTCGAAGAGCTTACGAATGAGCTCCGGGTGCGTGCGTGACAGGTGAATCGCAACACCCCGCGGTGTCTTGTTCACACCGACGACGTAGCACTTGATGCGGTCACCGTGCTTGAGTTCCTCACCTGGCAGCTGCTCAGCCGGCATCAGAATACCGTCGCGACCATTGGCCTCCGAACCGATGTGGACGACGACAATGCCCTTTTCATTGGCATAGACATCGCGCTGGACCACGCCGGAAATGACCTGGTTAGACAGGTCTGCGTATTCGTCGAGAACCTTGTCGCTTTCCGCATCCCGCAGACGCGAAAGGATGGTCTGACGAACAGCGAATGCAGCGGTACGCTCAAAGTCCTCCGGAGTATCGTCCCATTCGGAGATGAGATTGCCCTCGTCGTCTCGCTCCTGAGCAAAGACTATGACGTCACCGGTCTCACGGTCGATTTCGACGCGCGCATACTGTGCCGGTGCGGTGGTATTACGGTAACTTTCACGCAATGCCCGGGCGACCAGTCCCAGCATTTCGTCGACAGGAATACCCTTTTCCCTTTCCAAGGTTCGCAGGGCAGCTAATTCAATCTTCACTTGTTATCCTCCAGCCTGGTCAAGGCATCGTCATAGTCTAGTCCCGCAAAATCTTTCTCGGCTGCGGGCGGATTAGAGAATTCAACTTGTACCACTGCACGGGCCACATTGGTTAATTGGACACGCTGACCAACAGCCTTCAACCGCCCCTTTGGCCCTTTAGAGGTAACGAGAATGATGGATTCTTCATCCGGCGACAGCGCACCAATGCGGGCTGCAATCGCGGAACCGTCGGCAAGCGAAATTTCCGCAATGCGACCACGGTTACGGCGCCAGTGTCGTGGCTGCGTCAGCGGTGCGTCAATACCAGGAGTGGAAACTTCCAAGGTGTAGCCCTGAGCGCCGAAGTCGGCTTCGCCACGTGCCTCCGCGGCATCCAGAGCGGAAGATACTTCATGCGTGGCCTGTTCCAGAACATCGAGGTCAGGACGCTCATCTGCGTCAACCAACACAATGACCTGTGACTTTGCGCCGGCGCGAACGACCTTGACATCTTCCACAGCCAGGCCGATTTGTGCGAGCGCCGGGCTCACAAACTGTTCAATTTTCTCGGGTGCGGGTATCGCCATAGTCGTAGAGTCTACAGGTCAAGTGCTAGGAATTGCGCACCTGGGCACTTGCCACGCACCGCATTGATACAAAGTGCCGCCCGCCGTGGCACCATAGTGAGGTGATTGTTGAACCTCCCGCCCCCAGTTCTGCTTCCGCATCGCGTCGCACTCGCACTCTCTCGCGCCGTGGCTTCCTCGCTGCTGCCCTCGCCGTGGGATCACTTCCCGCGCTCTCCGCGTGCTCGCATCTGGTGGCACCACGCCCGGATTACGCCATTGAGGTTCTCCACGCACTGGCGGCGCGCGATGCACATTCGCTTACCGACGCCGATCCTGACCTCGCAGCTGTGCGCTCCGCGCAGGTCACCGAACTGGATAAGGAAATCACACGCGCCTGCGGTACCCGCAAGGACGGTAAACCTGTCGATGAATGCGGCTCGGACGTCGCAGTCCCAGGATCCCTGGCTGCCGGTGTCGATGCGAAGTTACTGCTCACGGACTCGCGAAATAGTCCAGTACTGACGAAGGCTCTGGATTCACGCACTGCATTGCGGGAGGAGCACACTGCGCGCCTTGCCACGGCTGTCGATGGCGGTATAGTCCTCGCTCTGCGTGCTGCGGGCGCTAAGTGGGAGGAGATTGTCCCATTGATTCCCAGTGACAGGGATGAAATCTCGGGTGCCGGAGAACAGATGACTAAGGCACTGCAAGCCGAATACATGATGATTTACGGTGTTGGCGTCGCCGCACCACGTGTCGGAGGCGATACCACTACTGCTCTTTTGGCTCGTGGCGAGCGCCACCGTATTTTGCGCGATCGTGCCCGGCTAATTTTGGAGGATTCCGACGTTGAGGTGCCGAAGAGCGCACCTGGCTATATGCCGGAAGATGCTCCTTCACCGGATACGGCACCCGTCGATTACATGATTGCGTTGGAGCGCTATTGCGCCCAGGCGTGGGAAGACGTATTGCTCGCTGCCAATAACCCTCGGATACGTATGTTCGCACTGCAGGCAGCTGGCGTGGCTGCCGCCGGAGTGGCAGCGCTAGGTGGCAACAACTTGGAGCCATTGCCCGGGCTCTAAGCCTTGCGAACCAACTCTGCGACGTGATCTGCAATGCCGTCAGCGGCGACCTCGTCGGTCTCGTTGGTCAGGCGGTTACGCAGCTCCACCTTGCCGTCCGCGTAGCCACGGCCAAAGATGACCACAAACGGCGTACCCAGCAACTCAGCGTCCTTGAACTTCACACCGGGGCTGACCTTCGGACGGTCGTCGAAAAGCACCTCAATGCCCTGCTGACTGAGGTCTTCCGCCAGACGTTCAGCGGCCTCAGCTGCTTCGGCGTTCTTACCGGCCACAGCGATGTGAACCTTGTACGGTGCTGCGGCAACTGGCCACTTGAGGCCCTTTTCATCCAACTGCTGTTCTGCGAGGACAGCGACCAGACGGGACACACCAATGCCGTAGGACCCCATCGTCGGACGAGCACGCTTACCGTTGACATCGAGGATGTCAATTTCAAAGGCGTTGGTGTACTTGCGGCCCAACTGGAAGATGTGGCCAATCTCAATGCCTCGCTCAATCTTCAGCGTGCCGTGTCCCTCCGGTGCCGGATCGCCGTCGCGAACCTCGGCGACATCGCAAATGCCGTCGATCTGGAAGTCGCGACCGGCGACCACACCGACGATGTGCTTACCCTCCTCGTTGGCGCCCACAATCCAATTCGTGCCCTCCGCTACGCGTGGGTCAGCCAGGACCTTCACGCCGTGATCAGCGAGCCCCTGCGGGCCGACGTAGCCCTTAATCAGGAAGTCATTGGCTGCGAAGTCCTTGTCCTCCAGCAAGCGCACCTCACCCGGTTCAAATGCGACTTCGAGACGCTTTTCATCGACCTCACGGTCACCGGGAACCAGGATTGCGGTGAGCTGTTCTGGCAGGGCGTTGCCCTCCTTATCGACCTTCTTCGGGTCGACGGCGACGAGAACGCACTTCAAAGTATCGGCAGCGGTGACCTCGCATCCGAGGTCCGCGCCATTGGCCCAATCAACAAGCGCTGCAATGGTGGTGCAGTTCGGAGACTCGTAAACCTTCGCCTCCGGCTGCCCCTCAATCGGCTGCGGTTCGACTGCCGGGATTCTCACGGCTTCAACGTTGGCGGCGTACTCACCGTCGGTGGAGACTACGAAGGAGTCTTCGCCATTTTCGCTAACAGCCAGGAACTCCTCGGAGGCCGAACCGCCCATAGCGCCGGAGGTGGCGTGGCAGATTTCGTACTTAATGCCCAGCCGGTCAAAAATTCGCTGGTACGCACCGCGGTGCAGCTGATAAGAATTCGCCAGCCCCTCGTCGTCCATGTCGAAGGAGTAGGAGTCCTTCATCACGAACTCGCGGCCACGCAGAATACCCGCGCGCGGGCGGGCCTCGTCGCGGTACTTGGTCTGAATCTGGAACAGCGTTGTCGGGAAATCCTTGTAGGAGCTGAAAAGATCCTTGACAGCCAGCGCGAACATCTCTTCGTGCGTCGGCCCCAGCAGGTAGTCCGCGCCCTTGCGATCCTTCAGACGGAACAGCTCGGGGCCATATTCGGTCCACCGATTCGTCGCCTCGTACGGTTCACGTGGGAGCAGTGCAGGGAATGCCAGCTCCTGTGCGCCAATGCCTTCCATCTCCTCGCGCACAACCTTCTCTACGTTGCGCAGAACCTTCAAGCCCAGGGGCAGCCAGGAGTACACACCAGGGGCAGTTCGCCGGATGTAGCCGGCACGGACGAGCAGCTTGTGGCTAGGGACCTCGGCGTCAGCAGGATCCTCGCGCAGTGTGCGTAGGAACAGCTGGGACATTCGCGTAATCATGAATGCTGATTTTACCCGTCGATCATTCTTCGCAACATGCGGGGCATTACTATGGTGCCCATGCTCGTAGTCCTACCCCCATCTGAAACCAAAGCCACTGGTGGCAGCCATCCCGCAGTGGACTTTTCCTCGCTGAGCTTCGGCTCTCTCAACTCCATCCGCGAGCGCATTGCAGCCGATCTCGTGGCGTTAAGTGCGAACAGGGAAGCCGCGATGGAAACACTGAAACTGGGGCCACGTCTCGCTGACGAAGTCACAGCTAATGCTGCACTCCTAGAGTCGCCGACCATGCCGGCTCTCGAGCGCTATACGGGGGTTCTCTACGACGCACTCTCCCCCAGCGACCTGCCGGAAACCGGCCGTGCTCGACTCGCCATCGGGTCAGCGCTCTTCGGCGTCATTGGCGGGGACGACCTCATCCCCCGCTACCGTCTCTCTGGCACGGTCAAGCTCCCCTTCGCGGATCAGCCTGCCGACGCAGCTCCCACGATGAAGCGCCGCTGGGGCACCGCCATCACCGAGGCTCTCAATGATGTCGACTTCCTCATCGACCTTCGTTCCGGCACCTACGCCAATTTGGGCAAAGTCAAGACCGCGACAACGATGACCGTGCTCACCGCCGAGGGCAAAATCGTCAGCCACTTCAACAAGCACTACAAGGGCCTATTTGCCCGTGCCATCGCCCTTTCCGACACAGCACCGACCGCCCCCGCAGAGGCCGTCGACATCGCGCGCGCCGCAGGATACAACGTCTCGCTTGACGACGGCGCCCTCATCTTCCGCGTCCCGGAAAACTAAATGTCGTCGTTGTAGCGCTTCCGGCCTGCCACAATGGCAGCAATGAGCGCAATGACGGCGATGAAAATGCTGTCGTATCGCGAGCCTTCTCCGCCGAGGAGAAGGAGGCGGAAGATGATCATGGCTCCGAGGTAGAACACGAGGAAGGTCGCAGCGCCCATCCAGATGGCGCTACGCAGCTGGTCGTCGGCAAGCAGTCGGGTAACAAGCCCTGCCTTTTGCTGCTCTGGCTCACGCTTCTTCGACTTGTTGTTGCTCGACTTGTTGCTCTTACTCATCGCCCTCATCCAGACCGGCGACTTCACCGATGACGATAACTGCGGGCGGCTTGATTCCTTCTTCGACCATTTTCTCGCCAAGCTCGCCGAGCGTGCAGCGTAGGGATCGCTGATTCGGCAGCGTGCCGTCCTGGATGACTGCAGCCGGAGTCTTCGGGCTACGGCCGGCCTTCATCAGAGCCTCGGCAATCTTCGGCCCGTTCTTAACTCCCATAATGATGGCAATAGTGCCGTGCATGCGGCCAAGCGCATCCCAATTGACTAGCGAAGTCTTGTGCCCCGGTGGGACGTGACCGGACACGACAGTGAATTCGTGGTTGACGCCACGCATGGTAACTGGGATGCCAATCGTCCCCGGTACCGCCAGTGCCGAGGTGATACCCGGCACAACTCGAACCGGTACCCCTGCCTTCTGCAGCTCGTGAAGCTCTTCAAAACCGCGGCCGAAGATGTACGGATCGCCACCTTTGAGCCGGACCACAAAGTAGCCCTCGCGGGCACGATGAACTAGCAGTTCATTGATGCGCTCCTGAGCCATGGCGCGACCGTAAGGAAGCTTGCCGGCATCAATGATCTCGACATCCGGCTCCAAGTCACCGAGCAGCGACAGTGGACCGAGGTGGTCTGCGACGACGACGTCGGCAAGCCGGAGCAGGCGACGCCCCTCAACGGTAATCAGACCAGGATCGCCCGGGCCACCGCCTACGAGTGCGACCTGACCTGCCAGGTCACCTGCGCGCGACGCGCGACGGCCGGTCAGCGCCGCAGGAGTAAGCGGGCTGGATGTCCCGGTTTCATCGTCGACGAGAATACCTCGGCGGTGTCCCTCGAGTGTCACCTCACGCAGCAACGACTCGTCACAGCAGACCATGAGAGCCTTGCCCCAGCTCATCGCCTCGGTAAAACCAGTGCGGGTCAAAGTAATACGGCCGTCTGCAGCCCAGGCCTCAATCGCAGTTGTTACTTCCCCACCCTCACACACAGTGACGTCAGCGCCAGAGTCCAACAACCGAGGAATCACGCGCTCTGCAGCCGTGGAACCGCCAATCACCAACACACCGTAGTCTTTGAGAAGCAAACTCATAGCTAATACTTTACCCGGCGCACGAAGCAACAAAGCGACTGACGTTGCCCGGCGCACCCGCCGGATGAGCATGCAGGTAACCGGCATGAATCCGCCCAGACTCGGAAACGAAGCCGTCGCGAACTGTCTCGCCTTGATATCCACGCCAACCCCAGGCGGGTTGCCACCCGGCCGCAGCAGCGACATTTGCGGTGTCATCAGTGAGCGCTGTCTTGTGGAACTCGTGACCGCGTACGCGGGTACCTACCGGGTACAATGCAGAATCAGTCAGAGCCACAGCCTCGCGGTACCCCAACTTCAACCGTGCCATGTGCGCTCGCCCCGGGATGATGCCGCACATACGGCGCCAACCGAGATCTTCAAGCAGCCAGAGCAGCCCCGCGCATTCGCCGTGAATCAGCGCACCATCGTCGGCAGCCTGACGTAAATCGCGGCGAATGTCATCACGAATAGATAGCGCGTCGGCATGCTCTTCCGGGAATCCACCGGGCACGATGTAGCCTTCGGCTTCCGGCAGTTCGTCAACCAATGGGTCAAAATCCACGACCTCGGCTCCAGCAGCCCGCAATAGCTCACGGTGCTCTGCATAGGTAAACGAGAACGCAGGACCCGCCGCGACCGCCACGCGCACGCGGCGCTGAGTAGCCAGCGGTGCAACGAACTGTGCGGGGTCCCATGGCTCAGCTGGATAGGGCTGCCGGGCAAGCTGGACAATCCGGTCGATGTCGATGTACGTCTCCACCAAGTTGGCCATCGATTCAATGACCGCTTCTAGCTGCTCACCCTGCTCGACTGCAGTGACCAGCCCCAAATGCCTGCTGGGAACCTCAATATCAGTCACTCGCGGAATCGCGCCGAGCACCTCGACACCCATGGCCTCCACAGAACGGGTAATGATGTCCGCATGCCGCGGGCTGCCCACCTGATTAATAATCACGCCACTGACACGGACGTCAGTGCGAAGCGTGGAGAAACCGTGAACAACAGCCGCCGCCGACTGCGACATATGCCGGGCATCAATAACCAACACCACCGGCAGTCCCAGCAGCGAGGCAATCTCGGCCGTCGACCCCTCCACCGATAGCGGGTCGTCACCAATGCGGCCGTCGAACAGCCCCATAACACCTTCGACCACCGCAATATCGCTGTCGGCAGCTCCGTGTGCGTAGAGCGGCCCAATCATCTCAGGCGAGCACATGAAGGAATCCAGATTTCGGCCGGGGCGACCAGCCGCTACCCCGTGATAGCCGGGGTCAATATAATCCGGCCCGACTTTGAATGGTGCCACCGCGTGGCGGCGCGACAGTGCACGCATAAGACCAGTGGAAATTGTGGTCTTGCCCGTGCCCGAGGCCGTCGCCGCAACGACAATTCCAGGCGCTACCACTCGATGCCCTTTTGTCCCTTACGCCCGACATCCATCGGATGCTTAATCTTGGTCATCTCCGTCAGCAGATCCGCGACCTCCACCAGCTTCGAATCCGCATCGCGGCCAGTCATCACCACATGCTGGCGGCCGGGACGATTCCTCAATGTCTCCACCACATCGTCGACATCAATCCAACCCCACTTGATTGGGTAGGTGAACTCGTCGAGGACGTAGAAATCGTGCACCTCATTTTCCAGGCGCCGCTTGATCTCCTGCCATCCCTCGGCAGCAGCTGCGGCATGATCCTCCTCGGTGCCCTGCTTACGCGACCAGGACCAGCCTTCGCCCATCTTGTGCCATTCGACCGGGCCGCCCTCCCCCGTGTCGTCGTGCAGCTCGCCGAGCCGACGCATGACAGCTTCCTCGCCAACCTTCCACTTTGCCGATTTCACAAACTGGAAGACACCAATATTCATCCCCTGATTCCACGCGCGCATCGCCATCCCGAATGCCGCGGTGGACTTGCCTTTACCTGGGCCCGTATGCACGGCGGTAATCGGAATCATGCGACGCTGCCTGGTGGTCAGTCCATCATTGGGAATTGATTTGGGGTCAAGCTTTCCTTGTGCCATGGTCTCGATGATAGGCATGGACCACACCCGCCACGGCTTCGGCATTGAGTTCTGAGAGGTTTATGCAGGTGGCACCCAACTCCACACTCATTTCCTGTGCCAACCCCAGCCGCACGCGAGCGCGCTCACAGTCGATAACCACCGTCGCCGCCAACGCTTGACGACGGATCTTTGCGGCCACGGCCCTCGCCTGCTGCAGCCCATTTTTACCTGTTGCTCGGCCATCGGAGAGCAACACCATAATTGCGCGGCGCGTGGGCTCCCGGTGCGCTTCCCGCACCACCACTTCGTGTGCCTTCAGCAATCCTTCGGCCAATGGGGTTCGGCCCCCAGTGCGGACATCTGCGAGGCGACGTACTGCGGTGTCAATAGACTTGGTCGGTGGTAAAACCAATTCGGCACTGTTCCCGCGGAAAGTAATGACAGCGACTTTGTCGCGGCTCTGGTAGGCATCACGCAGCAGCGAAGTGACGGCGCCGGTGACGGCTGCCAGACGGTCGCGCGCGGCCATAGAACCCGAGGTGTCCACAACGAAGACGACCAGATTGGACTCAGTTCCCTGTCGGATGGCGCCGTGAACGTCTTCCGGTTTCAGAGGGATCATGGAGTTGCCCATGCGGGCACCACGATTGGCCGCGGCCAGCACTGTCGCCGGAACGTGGAGACCATGACCGCCACGTTCGGCGCCAATGGTGCTGCCCCGGGGACCAATGGCCTTGGAGCGACGGCCGGAATCTCCTTGGCCGACGCCGTCGACACTGATTTTACGAACGGCGAAAGGGGGCGCCTTCAGCGGCGCGACCTCCCTTCGATCCCGCGGAATTCGACTGTTGTGGCTCCTGAGGTTCGGAGTTGGAGTCGAACTGGGAGACCTGATCAGCCTCGGGCTCTGGATACGATTCCGGATCCGACTCTGACTGATTCTGGTCATCTCGGAACTGCTCCTCTGCATCCTGCAGAGCATCATCGAGCTGCTCCTGGTCCAATCCTGGTTCATCAAAGGGGTCACGGCGACGACGGTGCGGCAGTGCCATTTCTGCAGCTACCTTAATGTCTTCCGCAGTGATCTCAATTGGATTGCCCGGTTGTGGCTGCGCTGACTCGTCCCCAGCTACTCGCCATGCAGCGTGAGCGCGGGCGGTACGTGCAATGACGATGTCGGCTCGCATCCCGTCCACATCAAAAGCAGCGCACACGGTGGCAATTTGACCGAGAATGCTGGGAGTCAATTCGACGTCGTCAAGCAGTGTGCGTGCGCGATCGATGCGAGCGTGTAGTGCCTCGTCGTCGGTGGCGAACCGCGTGACAAAGCTCTCCGGATTGGCGTCAAAGTCGAGTCGACGGGCGACGATCTCCGCGCGGACGGCCGGATCCTTGGAGGCGGTGACGTCGATGGCGAGACCAAAGCGGTCGAGAAGTTGGGGACGCAATTCGCCCTCTTCCGGGTTCATCGTGCCGACCAACACGAACCTGGAGGTGGCGGAGTGCGAGATGCCGTCGCGTTCAACAACCACGCGACCGGTGGCTGCGGCATCGAGCACTGAGTCAACGAGGTGATCCGGCAGCAGATTAATCTCGTCGACATAGAGAATGCCACCGTCAGCAGCGCTGAGTAGGCCCGGATTGAACTGCGCGTGTCCGGTCGTCAGGACGGTCTCCACATCGATGGAGCCCACGACTCGATCTTCCGTAGCGCCGAGTGGCAGGTTCACCAACGATCCGCTGAGAAATGGTGCCAACGCGCGGACCGTAGTGGTCTTGGCTGTGCCCTTCTCACCGCGGATTACCACGCCACCTATCTCCGGGGATAGAGCGGTCAGAATCAACGCAAGCTGTAGTCGCTGCTGCCCGACAATCGCAGTAAAAGGAAAAGTGGGCTCTGTTTGTGCAGTGGTAGCTGACGTGATTTTTTCCATAAACACAGTTCTACCCCACTGCGAGCGGATGGCTCACAGCGGGGTAGAAAATGTTGGCTTAATTGAACTCTTTGAAGCTCTTCAGCGGAGTGCTTAGCGCTCCAACTTCAGGGTCTTCTGGGAAGCCTCCCAGACCTCCTTGAACAGAGCCGGGTCATCAGCCAGGTGCGTGCCGTAGGACGGGACGAGCTCCTTTAGCTTCGGAGCCCACTTGCCCATGTGGCGACCGAAGCAGCGCTCAATCAGGCTGATCATCACGGCCGGGGCGATGGACGCACCCGGGGAGGCACCCATCAGGCCGGCAATGGTGCCGTCCCACGAGTTGATGACCGCGGTACCGAACTCGAGGGTACCGAAGACCGGAGCCTTCATCGGCTTAATGACCTGAACTCGCTGACCAGCGACAATCAGCTCCCAGTCCTCTGGGCGAGCGTTCGGGACGTACTCACGCAGGGACTCGATACGTGCGTCGAAGTCCTTCAGAACCTCAGTAATCAGGTACTTGGTCAGCCCCATCTCCTGGACACCAACACCCATCATGGACGGCAGGTTGGCCGGACGCAGAGACTTAATCAGGTCCAGGTTGTTACCGTTCTTCAGGAACTTCATGTTCCAACCGGCGTACGGACCAAAGAGCAGGCCACGCTTGCCGTCGATAACACGGGTGTCCAGGTGCGGAACCGACATCGGCGGCGTGCCGACGGAAGCCTTACCGTAGACCTTGGCGTCATGCTGGGCAATAACTTCCTCGTTGGTGCAGCGCAGCCACTGGCCGGAGACTGGGAAGCCACCGAAACCACGAATCTCGTTAATACGAGCCTTCTGCAGCAGCGGCAGCGCGTCACCGCCGGCACCGACGAAGACGAAGTTGGCAACCAGGGTGCGAACGTCCTTGGTGTGCAGGTTCTTCACGGTGACAATCCACTTGGAACCGTCGCGCTTCAGACCGGTGACCTCGTGTCCGTAGCGAATCTCAGTACCCATATCGGACAGTGCGGCCAGGTACTGCTTGGTCAGTGCACCGAAGTTAACGTCCGTACCATTCGGGTTACGAATAGCGGAAACCGGCTTGGAGAAGTCACGCCCCTCCGACATCAGCGGAAGGTACTCAGCGAAACGGTCCGGATCCTCAATGAGCTCCTGACGGTGGAACAACGGCTCCTTCTCAAGTGCCTCGTAGCGACGACGCATGAACGCCATCTGCTCCGGTCCCTGAGCGAAGGTGGTGTGGTCAACCGGGTTGATGAACTCCTTCGGGTCAGTCAGGGTGCCGTTTTCAATCAGCGAGGTCCACAGCTGGCGGGAAACCTGGAACTGCTCATTAATGGTCTTAGCCTTGGTGACATCGACCTTGCCGTTCTTCTCCGGCGTGTAGTTCAGCTCGCACAGAGCAGAGTGGCCGGTACCAGCGTTGTTCCACGGGGAGGAAGACTCCTTGGCGGGCTGATCGAGACGCTCGAACAGAACCTGTGACCAGGATGGCTCGAGCTCCTTGAGCAGCACACCCAGCGTCGCACTCATTACACCTGCACCGATGAGGACGACATCTACCTCGTCGCCACTGGAAGCAGGAAGCTTGTTATCAGCCATTTTGCTGTCAACATCCTTACTAACTTGATTAGTGATTCAAACTAGCGCTCGCTCACATGCGCGCACACACAACTAAAGACGCAAAAGAGAGCTACCGTCTCAGTCCATAATCTATTGTGGCACACATTCCCACTACCCCCGGTAATCGGCGCTAGGCTTGACCCTGTGACTACCGATATTCCCGATTTCACTACCCCCGCCTTTAACCCCGATAACCTAGGCGAGGGCTACAGCCAACATGTCATCGAACTCGGCCAGGACCCCGACGGCGAGGGGTCGATACGCGCGGTTTTGGTGCGCTACTGCCCCGACTCGTCGGCAAGCGACTTCCAAGCGCGTCCGGCAGTTCTTTGGATCCACGGGATGTCGGACTACTTCTTCCAAAGGCACGTGGCAGAGCGTTACCACTCCGAAGGGTACGCATTTTACGCCATTGACCTGCGCAAGTGCGGGCGCGCTCACCAACCGGGGCAGACTTGGCATGGCTGCAGCGATTTAACGAATTACTTCGAGGATCTCAACGGCGCACTCGCGGTGTTAGACCACGCTGGTCATACAACTGTCACTGTTAATGCGCACTCCACCGGCGGTCTCATTGCCGTTCTCTGGCTCGATTGGCTACGAAGCACAGGCGGCCATTGCTCGCAAGCACTCAATATTTCCGTCACGGCTGCCGTCTTGAACTCACCGTGGCTGACTCTGCACGTTTCCCGGGCAAAGGCTCCCGTGTACTCGCTAGTGGCTCGCGTTATGTCGCGGATTCGCCCCAACAATCTTATTCCGGTGCAGTCTGCGGGCGGCTATGGCAAATCCATTAGCGCCGACCACCAGGGACGCTGGGAGTACAACCGCACTTTCAAGCCGCTGGCTGGCCATGACAAGAACTGGCGTTGGCTCAATGCCATCATCGTCGGCCAGCAACGTGTTAGCCGCGGTATCGACACCGGCGTGCCGACGCTCGTCCTCCACTCGGACAACTACCTTCTCGGTTCCGACTACATCCCGGAGCTCAGTCGCGTTGACTCTGTTCTCAACACTGAACAAATTGCCGATGCCACTGCCCACCTGGGCCCGCAGGCTCGCAACGTCGCGATTCCGGGTGCGCTCCATGACGTGTATCTCTCGGAACCCGAAGCACTAGATCGCGCTTTTGATGAGACCTTCCAGTTCCTCGCCACGGTCAAGCCGGGAGGCAGCTCAAAATAGGAGCTCGGAATAAATCAGCATTCAGTACGGTTGAACCAAACTAGTTTGACCAGAATGCTAGGAGTGCTTGTGACCACTGAGAATTCGCCTGAGACTACCCCACGCCACTACGACGTCATCATTATCGGAACAGGGTCCGGCAATTCCATTCCAGCCCCGGACTACGACAATGTCCGTATCGCTCTGGTGGAGGAAGGACGTTTCGGCGGTACTTGCCTCAACGTTGGGTGCATTCCCACCAAGATGTTCGTTCTGGCCGCTGATGCCGCCCGCAACATCCGCGAGGCCAGCCGCCTGGGCGTGCACGGCACCTTCAGCTCCGTTGATCTCAAGCAAATCCAGGATCGCGTTTTCGCCCAGCGAGTCGACCAGATTGCCGACGGCGGCGAGGCATACCGCCGCGGGGACGAGACTCCCAATATCGATGTCTACGACCGCCACGCAACGTTCGTCGGCCCCCGCACTATTCGCACTGGCATCGGCGAGGAAATTGTCGACATCACAGCCGACAACATCATCATCGCTGCAGGATCCCGCCCGCATGTCCCGAGCCTCATCACACAGTCCGGGGTGGATTACTACACCAACGAGAACATCATGCGCGTCGACAAGCTTCCGCGCGAAATGATTGTCGTCGGCGGTGGCTACATCGCTAGCGAGTTCGCGCACGTCTTCGCATCCTTCGGTACGAAGGTGCACATGCTGGTGCGCTCCGATGTCATGCTGCGTGGCTCCGATGCCGCTATCTCCGAGCGTTTCCACGAGGTTGCCGCCCGCGACATTGACATCCGTATGAACACCTCCATCACTGAACTCTCCCAGGAGGGCGAGATCGTCACGGCCACGCTTGACGACGGCACGGAGCTCGCAGCCGATGCCCTGCTAGTGGCAACCGGACGCATCCCCAACGGTGACCGTATGGATCTTGCAGCCGGTGGTGTGGAGATGCACGACGATGGTCGCATCAAGGTTGACCAGTACGGTCGCACCTCAGCCGAAGGTGTGTGGGCGCTGGGCGATGTCTCTAGCCCGTACCAGCTGAAGCATATCGCCAACCATGAGGCCAAGGTGGTCTTCCACAACGTGCTGAACCCGTCCGACCTGCGTGAATTTGACCACCGCTACATTCCGTCGGCAGTCTTCTCACATCCGCAGATCGGTCAGGTCGGTATGACCGAGGACGAAGCTTGCGCCTGGGCTGCGGAAAATGGCACGGACATTACCGTGAAGGTACAGAATTACGGCGACGTTGCCTACGGCTGGGCACTGGAGGATCGCGACGGCTTTGCCAAACTGATTGCGGACCGCGCCACCGGCCGCCTGCTGGGTGCGCACTTCATCGGCGAGCAGGCTGCCACTCTAGTGCAGCAGTGCATCCAGATGATGAGCTTCGAGATGGATGTGCGCGAAGTTGTCACAGGCCAGCACTGGATTCACCCAGCGCTGCCCGAGCTGATTGAAAACGCGATTCTGGGCCTGGAGTTCGATAACTAGCCCAGCTGCTCAATACCTGTGGCCTGGGCCAATGCCGGCCCAGCCAGGTACTCCTCGACTGCATCGGCCAACATGTCGACCTGCCACAGCCGTTCTGCGGCAAACGAAGTAGTAGAGCTGACCTCGAAGCCGTCCCGACCGACGGCAACTGCCACTTCCATCAGCAACTCACGGCGCGCCTGATCATTTTCCAGGTAGCCGTGGCGGTGCGTACCCATCACCATGCCACGCCGCGCCCCTTCTTCTTCAGGCTCAGTGATAAAAGGATGTTCACTGCTTCGCACAACCTGTCCATTGTGCACTTCGTACGAGCCATCCGGGTGACTCACCAGTGTCTTCGTCCCCGCGAATTCAATGTCGGTATCGAACACGCCAAGCCCGTTCACGGTCCCGGCTGCCGACTCCACCGAGTCAGTGATGGTGGTGCAGAGCATTTGGAACCCACCGCAGATGCCAATCAGCGGTAGCCCCCGGGCGGCTCGGTTCTCCAGTACGTCGTCAAGCCCACGCTCGCGCAACCACTTGAGATCGGCGACCGTCGACTTCGTCCCGGGCAACACGACCAGGTCGGCGCGAGCAACGACCGACGGATCGACCGTCCACTGCACGTGTACCCCTGGTTCACAGGCAAGCGCCTCGATATCGGTGGCGTTGGACACGCGCGGCAAGCGAATGGCGGCCACGGACAACGTTTCCGTGCCCAGCGGTGCGTTCGCCGGCCCTACCGACGCACCAGCGACTGTGCCGAGCGAATCCTCCGCATCGATCCACAGCCCCGGAATAAACGGCACCACGCCGAGTACGGGCACACCGGTGTACTCACGCACTACGTCCAATCCCGGCGTCAACAGCGAAACATCGCCCCGGAACTTGTTGACAATAAAACCGGTAATTCGCGCGCGGTCTTCGGGGCTCAAAATTGCATGCGTGCCGACGAAATGTGCAAGCACCCCACCGCGGTCAATGTCACCGGCGACCACAACCGGCAAATCAGCGAGCTCTGCCAACCCCATGTTGGCAATGTCTGACTCCCGCAGATTGACCTCGGCAGGACTACCAGCGCCTTCACACAGGACGACATCGAACTGCCCCCGCAGCTCTTCCAATGTCTCCGCAACTACTCCGCGCAGCGCTTTTCTCCGCGACCGGTACGTCAGGGCGCTCGCATGCCCATCAGCCTTGCCCTTCACCACCACCTGACTGGTGTGGTCCGAGCCCGGCTTGAGAAGCACCGGGTTAAAGGAGACATCCGGCTCCAGCCCACAGGCCAACGCCTGCAGAGCCTGCGCGCGCCCAATCTCGCCGCCGTCGAGCGTGACAGCGCAATTGTTGGACATGTTTTGCGCCTTGAAGGGCGCGACGCGCACTCCGCGTCGCGCGAGCAACCGACACATGCCGGCGACCAGAACCGACTTACCGGCATCTGAGGTGCAGCCGGCAATCAGAGCTGCAGGAGCCTGCACTGCTTAGGCCTCGGGCTTCCAACCAGTCTGGAACTGGCCTGGCACGTTCTGCTCATCCGGCAGGGTGAGGATTTCATAGCCGTCGGAGGTCACCAGCACCGTGTGCTCGAACTGAGCGGTGAACTTGAAGTCATCATTCTGCACAGTCCAGCCGTTATCCCAGATGTGGTAAGGCAGCTCACCGAGGTTAATCATCGGCTCGACAGTCAAGGTCATGCCCGGCTCGAAAATGGTATCCTGGCTCGGCTCATCGTAGTGCAACACAATCAAACCATTATGGAACGTGGTCCCGACACCGTGACCGGTGAAGTCCCGAACAGTGTTGTATCCAAAACGCTTAGCGTAGGACTCAATCACGCGGCCGATGACATTAATCTCACGGCCCGGCTTGATAACCTTAATGCCGCGCATGGTGGCATTGTAAGTGCGCTCCACCAGCTGGCTGTGCTCCTCCGAGACATTGCCCGCGAGGAAAGTCGCGTTGGTGTCGCCGTGGACGCCGTGCTTGTATCCGGTGACGTCGACATTGACGATATCGCCGTCTTCAATAACCTGAGTATCCGGAATACCGTGGCAGACAATCTCATTGAGAGACACGCAGCACGACTTCTCAAAACCGCGGTACCCCAGCGTGGACGGGTAGGTGTCGTGATCCAACAGGTACTCGTGCACCACCCGGTCAATCTCATCCGTGGTCACGCCCGGAGCTACGGCCTTGCCGGCCTCCACCAACGCGTTGGCAGCAATGCGAGAGACCTCTCGCATATTTTCAATATCTTCCGGAGTCTGTACCAGCGGCTCGCCGACGCCTTCCTGAACCTCGTCCTTCCAGGCGTACTCCGGCCGTTCAATATGTGCCGGAACGGTACGAATTGGAGTGGATTTTTGCTGAGTAAGTGGAGAACGCTGAGTCATGGAACATACTCTACCCCTACCCCCGGATTAGCCTTTCGGCCTGTGCCGGTTTCAAAGCCAGAAATGCTCTAGCCCTCGTCCCCCGAACCTTCATCGATATTGGCGAAGAAGGCATCGGTAATCGCCACGGCATGCTCCGAACCACCACCGCCAACGATAAGCGTGGCAAAGGCCAAATCATCGCGGTAGCCAGTAAACCAAGCGTGGGAGCCGCCAGCGTACTCGGCCTCACCGGTCTTTGCATAGACTTCACCTCGACCGGCAATGGCCGAACCAGTACCAGAGGTGACCACCGCCCGCATGAGTGTGCGAACCTCATTCAAAACCTCAGGCGGCAGTGGCTTTGATACCTGCGACTGCCAGGTTCCCGCGCTTGGCACGAGTGACGGTGTCGGAGTGCGTCCGGCCGCCACCGTCGCGGAAACCAGCGCCATGCCAAACGGGCTGGCCAAGTCATTGCCCTGCCCATAGCCCGCATCGATACGCTCGACTTCATCACTGCCATCAGACACGCTGCCGGTAATAGTGTCGAGGCCCGCGATGTGATAGTTGATGCCGATGCCGAAGTTCTTGGACTCCTCCTTGAACTGCCCTGGCTCCAACTTGTGAGAGATGTTGCCAAACGTGGTGTTACAAGACCGCGCGAACGCATCGCTCAGCGAGGTATTCCCGACGCCACTTCCGTTGTAGTTGGTGACAATACGCGGCCCGATCTCCATCGAACCTGGGCACGGCACAGTCGATCCCGCATTTAGCCCCTCGTGCTGCACACCTGCGGCGGCAGTGACAATCTTGTACGTCGATCCCGGCGGGAACTGTCCCATCAGCGCAAGGTCGCCGTCCTTATCTGCTTCCGCCGTCTGGGCTACCGCCAGAATCTTGCCGGTCGACGGCTGCACAGCCACCAGCATTGCCTTAGCATCTTGCCGAGTATCGACGGCCTTTTGCGCTGCGTCCTGCACCTTTTTACTAATTGATGCCTGCACCGCCGGCGCTACATCCGGAGACACCTCATAGAGGGTGTCGACGACGGCTCCGCCCTCGTTGGCCGCCACGATATTCCAGCCATCGGCACCGTGATCACCGGTGTCCACTAGTCTTTCCACGCGACTCATCAAATCGGGCGCGAACCCCGGGTCGGGTCGCACCATAGCGGCTTCATCGTTAACCGAAATTCCATCAATGTCAGCGAGATCATCTTTGACACGCTGTGGCGTGGATGCCGGCAACACGATCAGCGAAAAATTACCCTTTCCGCCGCTCGCCTGCTCCCCCACAGCGCGTGCGTCAAGCTTCGGACCGTCTTCCGGCATTTCATTATTGATGACCGTCGCCGCCCGATTAATCGACGACTGCACATTCTCCGCCCCATCACGATGGAGAATTACCCGGTGCACAGTCCCTGGCTCGAGCAAGGCCGCACCGTCCGAGCCAACCACAGACGGACGTGGAGCTGCGATAGTGCGCAATTCTGGGTGTTGGTTACGCCCCAGCTGTGGATGCAGGGATGCTGGCGACCAGCGCAATGCCCAATCCCGTTGCCCAGTCTCAGTCTTGGTCAATGTGAAAGTGGTGTCATATCCCCAGCGTCGCTGATGCGGTAGCTGCCAATTCATGGCGACTTCCGCCGAGGACTGGTTCGAGCTGGAATCGATACCCGCAATCTCATACTCAAGCCCCTCCGGCTGGAGTCCGGCAGTGGCCGCCTTCAGATCTCCTTCAGCGGAGTCCGGGTGATCAGTCAGTGCCGCAGCCTTAGCAATGTCCCCTCCCGCCAGCGCCCCCAGGAATTCCTCTAGCACCTCGCGCCCGGTGTCAGGCCGCGGCGTACACGCGGCGGATGACAACACCAGACCCGTAATTGCCACAGCCGAGATACTGCGAAGCAGGGGCTTGCGGCGCGAAGTTTGTTCCATGTGGGCTGACGTTAGCACCGCTTTGCTTTACGACGATGCTGGCACGCCGCAACCTGCTATCAGCGGTTCAGCACAATTGGATTGACCACGTCAGCGGCCATGACCAGAACGCCGAAGACCAGCAAAACCGCGGTAAAGGCCATAGTAATTGGCATGAGTTTGGTGTAATCGGCAGGCCCAAGCGATGGCTTACCGAATGCCTTGCGAATCACGTCCCGAATGCGTTCATAAATAACAACGGCGATGTGGCCACCGTCGAGTGGCGGCAACGGCACGAGGTTGAACACGGCCAGGAAGTAATTGAGGTTGGCCAGCAATAGGAAAAATGAAGGCCACTGGTTCATCTCCACCAATTCACCGCCGGCACGCGAAGCACCGACGACGCTCATTGGGCTGGCCGGGTCACGCTGAGCACCGAAGATGGACGCAACCACACCGGGAACCTTCTCCGGGATGGAGAGCAGCCCGTTCCAAACCGCCCCAAAAAGACTGCCTGTGAAGCTGGCCGCACCGCCGATGGCGGTCACTGCGTTGTACTCGTGGAGGATAGTCTCTGGTCGCTGGAAGGCGATACCAATCGCTGGCTGGTCGATGTCCTGGCCGTCGTTAGTCTTGCGTTTGACGACTTCCGGGGTGACCGTGACCGTCTGGGTGCTGCCATTGCGGTCGATGGTCATTTTGATGTCGCCACCTGCAGAGCTGCCGATAAGAGACACAGCCTCGGGGTAGGACGTAATCTTGGTGCCATTGATCTTCTCAATCACATCTCCGGCACGTAGCCCTGCGCGCTCTGCAGGACCGGAACCAGTGCAGGGTTCCAGAGTGCCGTCGGCCCGCTGTGCCGGCGAGACGCACTGTACCGCCTGAATGCGCGGGGCCATTTCCTTACCCATGTTGGGCAAACCCCACGTCACTGCGATGAAGTAAAGAATGATGAATCCCACGATGAGGTTCATCGCCACCCCACCGAGCATCACGATAATGCGCTGCCACCACGGCTTCTTGTACATAGCGTAGGGCTCTTCGGCAGGATCGATTGGCTCCATAGCGGTCATACCTGCGATGTCGCAGAATCCGCCAAACGGAACTGCCTTTACTCCATACTCGGTGTCATGCCCTCCTGCCGCAGCGTGATGCCGCTTGAAGGAAAACAGCGTTGGGCCGAAGCCAATGAAGTACCGACGCACTTGCATTCCACACAGTCGAGCTGCGGTGAGATGGCCCCATTCGTGAAGGGCGATTGTCACCGCGATGCCGATTGCGAAGAGTAAAACTCCAAGAAGAAATGTCACGAGTGCTCACCCTACCCCCACTTTGGGCAAACCAGAACACCGCCGGAGAGTTTCCAGCCGGGCGAAGTCCCAATTTCAGCAAGTTCTAAGGTATCCTTACACCCGATACTCAAGATTGTCTGAAAATGCGCTCAGTCGCTTTCAGCAAAATCGCAGATAGACTGAAGTGCATATAGAGTGCAATTCGCCGAAAGTGTTAACAGGAGGACTTTCAAGTGAGCAACCACGAGCCAAAGGAAGAGATTTACCGCGGCGTCAGCACCCTCGACGAGCCGTCGGCGAAGTGGGGCTGGCACGGCATTAGCAAGAGCGCTATGCAGAAGGCCGGCTGGATTTCTGTGATCTTCCTGCTGGGCATGACCATCGGTAACCACAAGGGCAACGTCGAGAACTGGTGGCTGGTCGCCATTGCTGCTCTTATTGCCATTGGGCTGCTGCTGCAGCTGTTCGCCCCGCAGGGTTCCCAGGTCCGCACCGTTACCGGTCACAACAAGCCGGAAGGCCACATTGAGCCGGAGTGGGCACGTGACCAGGTTAACGGCACTGGTGTCTACGCTAACCTGACCGACTCCCAGCTGCGCTCCTGGAACCGCCTGCCGGAAGGACAGAACCAGTAGAGTTAGCCACTTTTGCAGTAAGTCTGGCCTAACAGCTCTATAGCGACAGCTCTATAGCGACAGCTCTATAGCGACAGCGCACAAAAAGATCCGCACCGAATTCGGTGCGGATCTTTTGCTATTCAGCGACTAAACCTCTTCAGCCGCCAGCTGACCACACGCTGCCGCAATCTCGTTGCCACGGGTATCGCGGACCGTGCACGGCACCCCCTGCGCCTGCACGCGACGGACGAATTCCTCCTGCTGCTTCTTCGGGGAGGCATCCCACTTCGAACCCGGAGTTGGGTTAAGCGGAATGAGGTTGACGTGGACACGTGAGCCCAGAGCGTTGTGAAGCTTCTTGCCCAACAGGTCTGCACGCCAGTCCTGGTCATTAATATCGCGAATCAAAGCGTACTCAATAGATACGCGACGGCCAGTCTTGTCTGCGTAGTAGCGAGCTGCATCAAGTACCTCCGCCACTGTAAAGCGATTGTTAATCGGTACCAGCTCATCGCGAAGCTCATCGTCCGGAGTGTGCAGAGACACCGCGAGGGTCACTGACAGGTCCTCGTCGGCAAGCCGTCGGATGTTCGGCGCGAAACCGACCGTAGAAACAGTGACATTGCGCATCGAGATGCCGAATCCCTGCGGCGACGGCCGCGTGATGCGATGGACCGCGGCGAGAACGCGATTGTAGTTCGCGAGCGGCTCGCCCATGCCCATAAATACGATGTTGGTCAGACGACCGCCCTCAGCTGCCATAGTAGCAGCGGCCTCACGAACCTGGTCGACAATCTCCGCGGTGGAAAGATTACGCTGCAGACCGCCTTGACCCGTCGCACAGAATGGGCATGCCATACCGCAACCGGCCTGTGAGGAGATACAGAGGGTCGCACGCCCCGGATACTTCATCAGCACGGATTCCAGCAGCGTACCGTCACCTGCACGCCACAGAGTCTTACGGGTCTCGCCGTCGTCACAGGTGATGTGGCGAACGGGAGTCAACAGAGGTGGGAAGAGACTGTCCTTGACCTTTTGACGATCTGCTTCCGGCAGATCAGTCATCGTCATAGGGTCAGCCTCGAGCCGACCGTAATAGTGCCGGGCAATCTGATCGGCACGGAAGGCCGGCAGGCCCAGTTCCTTGACCGCAGCTTTCCGTTCCTCAACATCGAGGTCCGCAAAATGGGTCGCGGGCATGCCGCGACGTGGAGCTTTAAGAACGATTGGAAGTGAAGATGCCATGATAGCACCCATTTTCGCATGTAATGACGGTTTTGGCCTAATGAGTGACTCGGCAGCCGCAACTAAGTGGACCTTTATAAGTGGTACATACCTGCCAAAACGTGTTGAATGATAGGTATGACTAACGCTAATCAGCCGAATAACGACAGTCCGCTTTTCGATGATGCTCCGTCGCACTCCCCAAATGATTCCGTGGCTCCTGCACCTGAGCAGGACAACCTTCCAGAGCCAGTCGTTGACGCACCGACAGAGAAGGACTCCGCACCGGAGCCAGCGCCCGCCCCTGGCCGGCGCAAGGTGAAAAAGACTACCGCGGGCTCGATGTGGGTTGGCCTGGTCATCAGTGCAGTTTTGCTGATCGTACTGCTGGTGTTCATTCTGCAGAATCAGCAGGAGACCGCACTAAACCTGTTCGGCTGGACCTGGAACTTCCCAGTCGGCGTCGGAATGCTGTTCGCTGCCATCCTCGGCGCCCTCATCACCGCACTCATCGGTGGCTGGCGAATGTTTGATCTGCGCCGCCAGATTCGTAAGGGCGGCAACTAAAGGCCGATTGAACCAGCCAAATTAAACTAGGCTGAATAGCTGCAATATCAGCCACGTCATCGCGGCTGATGGCAGCATGCCATCCAGGCGGTCCATCAGACCGCCGTGGCCCGGCAAAATCGAGGACATATCTTTAATCCCCAGATCTCGTTTGAACTGGGACTCCATCAGGTCACCAAGCGTAGCCGAGATAACCAGGGCGATGCCCAGCACAATGCCCTGCCACCACGGCGCGTGCAACATAAAGATCGCACAGAGCGCTCCAGTAATGGTGGCGAGTACAAGAGAGCCGCCGAACCCTTCCCAGGATTTTTTAGGGCTTACCTTTGGGGCCATCGGATGCTTTCCGAACATTACACCAGCGGCATAGCCTCCGACGTCATTTGAAATAACGCCAATCATGAAGGTCACAATGACCAGACGCGGATCAACCCCCCAGGGATTGTCCATGCGTACCAGCTGCACAGCTAGCGCGGCAAAGAACGGAATCCACATCACCACGAAAACTCCGACTGCGACATCTCGCAGCCAGTTCCGTGGTGCTTCGGCCATCCCGTGTAAGAACAGGCGGACGACCAGCAAGAGCATCAGGGTCGCGGCCAGGCCCATCACCAAACCGTCAATCCCCCAGTAGGCGGACAACCACACCATCAGCTGTCCGCCGAGAATCAGAACCGGGCGAGGGACCTGCCAATCGGACTCACGGAGCCGCTCGCAGACCTCCCAGGTTGCGAGACCAACCGCCCCGGCGACCAGAACGGTCCATGCGAGCGACCCCAGCAACAAGCTGATGATGACGACTGCACCAAGTGCTACGCCCACCGTGATTGCAACCGACAGGTTCCGGCCTGCTGAGTTGCGTGGCTTAATAAGCCGTAGTTCGTCTAGAACACGTTCCTTATTGGACGCTGGCTTCGACGTTGGCATTGGCGCCTCAAATCCCCTCTCCCGGTTGAATATGAAGGCCTAAACCTCCATCAGTTCCGCTTCCTTGCGTTCAACCAAGGAGTCCACCTGCTCGACGTAGTTCTTGGTGACCTGGTCCAGCTCCTTTTCGCCTGCCTGCACCTCATCCTCGCCAGCATCGCCGTCCTTCTGAATCTTCTTCAGAGTTTCCATGCCCTTACGACGGACATTGCGAATCGCGATCTTGGCGTCTTCGCCCTTCGAGCGGGCAACTTTAACCATCTCACGACGGCGCTCCTCGGTCAGCTGCGGGATAGTTACGCGCAGGACCTGGCCATCATTAGTCGGGTTCACACCCAGGTCGGAGTTGCGAATCGCGTTTTCGATGTCGCCCATGACGCTCAGCTCATACGGCTTAATCAGCAGCATGCGCGGCTCTGGAACCGAAATGGTAGCCATCTGGGTAATCGGAGTCGGAACACCGTAGTACTCCGCAATAACGCCGTTGAACATCGCCGGGTTCGCACGGCCAGTGCGAATGTGGGTCAGCTCCTCGCGGCAGTGTTCTACGGAGCTACCGTACTTTTCTTCACAGTCAAGCAGGACTTCATCAATCATTGTGTTTTTAACCTCGGGTTTCTACGCGGGTTCTAGATAGTTCTAGAGCGCTCTGTGGAAAGAACGTATTACGAACAAATTTATCAGCTGTGGACGAGAGTACCGATTTGCTCACCGGCTACCGCGCGCGCAATGTTTCCGTCGGTAAGCAGATTAAACACGAGAATCGGCATGTTGTTGTCCATGCACAGGGAGAAAGCGGTGGCATCCGCAACGCGCAGGTCGCGTTCCAGAACCTCACGGTGGGTGATGTCGTCGAACAGCTCTGCGTCCGGCACCTCACGTGGGTCGGCCGAGTAGACACCGTCAACGGCCTTGGCCATCAGCAGCACCTCGCAGCCGATCTCCAGGGCGCGCTGGGCGGCGGTGGTGTCGGTGGAGAAGTACGGCATACCCATACCTGCACCAAAGATGACCACGCGGCCCTTCTCCAGGTGGCGCTTAGCACGCAACGGCAGGTACGGCTCCGAGACCTGTGCCATATTGATTGCAGTTTGAACGCGGCAGTCCACGCCCTCCTGCTCGAGGAAGTCCTGCAGAGCCAGGCAGTTCATGACCGTGCCCAGCATGCCCATGTAGTCAGAGCGTGCGCGGTCCATGCCGCGCTGCTGAAGCTGTGCGCCACGGAAGAAGTTACCTCCGCCGATGACGACACAGACCTCGACGCCCTTTCGGGAAACTTCCGCAATCTGTCGGGCAACGTTTTGCACCACGTCCGGGTCAACGCCAACCTTGCCGCCACCGAACATTTCACCACCCAGCTTGAGCATCACACGTTTGAAGCCATTGCGCTCGACAGATTCTGCCATGACCATGCACCTTTCTCACACCGTTTAAAAAGTCGCAGACGAGTCTACCCGGTCACGACAGCAAGGCACACTTGACGCTCCGCATTGTCTGCAACATGGCAGCAAAATGCCCCACCCGAAGCAATCGGATGGGGCATTCACACTAGCTAGCAGCTAGAGGTTAGAGCACAAATTACAGCGAATTAGTGCTGACCAACCTCGAAGCGGACGAAACCGGTCAGGGTAACGCCAGCCTCTTCCATGAGCTGCTTAACGGTCTTCTTGCTGTCAGCGACGGAAGGCTGCTCCAGCAGAACAACGTCCTTGTAGAAGCCGTTCAGACGGCCCTCGACGATCTTGGCGATAGCCTGCTCCGGCTTGCCCTCTTCGCGAGTAATCTTCTCGTAGACAGCGCGCTCTGCCTCGACGCGGTCAGCCGGGACATCCTCGCGGGACAGGTACTGAGCCTTCAGAGCGGCAACCTGCATAGCTGCTGCGTGAGCAGTCTCTGCAGCGCCCTCTCCCTCACCGGTGTAAGCAACCAGAACACCGACAGCTGCCGGCAGGTCTGCTGCACGGCGGTGCAGGTAGACAGCGATGTTGTCGCCCTCGAGAGTAGCAGCGCGACGCAGCTCCAGCTTCTCACCGATCTTTGCGGAGAGCTCCTGGGTAGCCTCAGCTGCGGTCTGACCGTCGAGGTCAGCTGCTGCGAGCTCTTCCGGGGAGTTTGCCTTGACTGCTGCGGCAGCGTCGGCGACCTTGTTGGCGAAGTCGATGAACTCCTGGTTCTTGGCAACGAAGTCGGTCTCGGAGTTGACCTCGACCATGGTGCTACCAGAAACAGCAATCAGGCCCTCGGCAGCGGTGCGCTCTGCACGCTTGCCGACGTCCTTTGCGCCCTTAATGCGCAGGATCTCGACAGCCTTGTCGAAATCGCCGTCGGTCTCGACGAGTGCGTCCTTACAAGCCTTCATGCCGGAGCCGGTCAGCTCACGGAGCTTCTTGACGTCAGCAGCAGTGAAATTCGCCATGCTGGGCGTTCCTCCTTGTGGTGGTTAGAACTTGTGGTGGTTAGAAAGTTCAGCTTTACTCAGCGGATGCCGTCTCAGTTGCAGCGGAGCCCTCGGCGTCCATCTCTGCAGCCTGGTCGGTGTTCTCAGCGGCGGACTCAATCGGAGCGTCGCCTGCTGCTTCGCGAGCAGCGTTGGCCTCGCGCTCAGCGCGAGCCTTGCGGCCCTCTTCAACAGCGGTGGAGATGATGCGGGTCAGCACGGAAGCAGCGCGGATTGCGTCGTCGTTGCCCGGGATCGGGAAATCAACGTCATCCGGGTCGCAGTTGGTGTCCAGGATGGCAACAACCGGAATGCCCAGCTTCTTAGCCTCGGAGACAGCGATGTGCTCCTTGTTGGTGTCAACAATCCACAGTGCGGACGGAACCTTGGACATGTCGCGAATGCCACCCAGGGTGCGCTCCAGCTTGGTGCGCTCACGGGTCAGCATCAGGATTTCCTTCTTGCCGCGACCCTCGTAGCCGTTTTCAGCAGCGTCCATTGCCTGAAGCTCCTTCAGGCGAGCCAGGCGCTTGGAAACGGTGGCGAAGTTGGTCAACATACCGCCGAGCCAGCGGTGGTTGACGTACGGCATGTCAACGCGCTCCGCCTCGTTCTGAACGGCTTCCTGAGCCTGCTTCTTGGTACCGACGAACAGGATGTTGCCACCGTGAGCGACAGTCTCCTTGACGAACTCGAAAGCCTCGTCGATGTAGGTCAGGGTCTGCTGCAGGTCGATGATGTAGATACCATTGCGCTCGGTGAAGATGAAACGCTTCATCTTCGGGTTCCAACGACGGGTCTGGTGACCGAAGTGGACACCTGCATCGAGCAGTTCTCGCATGGATACAACAGCCATGTCATATTCAGGGAAGATTCTCACGTCCAGCCTGACTAGGGCTGCGGCTGCTTCCCTTCCTTTCTTATCCGATATAGGTGGTTACAGTTCACGCACAGGCTTTCCCTGTGCCCTAGCGCTCCCCCGCTGCCTCACACCCGACAGATATCCTGCCGAGCACCCGTGAACCAGCCGGAATGGGTCGCGCGCGTAGTCTTTGTGCTAATGACCGCCCATTAAGGCAGACACCGCGAGCGTAATCTTATCTGATACATCGCGCAGGTCGCAATATCTGACACACCCTACTATCCACAGGGCAAAAAGTCATCCACAGCTAGAACCGTTTGCAATGCACTGCCGCTTGTCGACGAGTGCAGCGTCCGCCACACTATCGCGCATGACGACCAAGCAGAGTTTCAGGCGCTCGCTAATGCGCACATTAGCGCTATTCGTGCTCGCTGTCGCGCTAACAACACCCCCAAGCCCACCTGCAGCTACCGGCGAACCAATATCCACTATTGCACATACCTTCCCTGTCCACGGCAAAGTTCTACGCGACTACGCCCCACCGGAAAAACGCTGGCAGCCTGGACACCGCGGAGTTGACCTGAACGCCTCCCCGGGCCAGCCAATCCGCGCCTCAGCGCCCGGTGTGGTGCATTTCGCCGGTTCTATTGCCGGAATGACTTCCGTGTCGATCATGCACGCCGATGGCATCCGCACAACCTATCAGCCCATAGATACCGCACTAGAAAAGGGAGACCGCGTGGCCGCAGGCCAGGTGATTGGCCATCTTGTGGTCAGCGCCAATCATCCCGAACCGGGCCTGCATTGGGGTGCGCTGCGCGGCAAGGACTATCTCAATCCGCTGGATTTGATACAGCGGAGGCCAATCGTGCTCAAGTCCGTGCGCAGTTAAGCGCGCGGATGTGCCCGCTTATGTACTTCACGGAGGCGGTCCGCTGAGACGTGGGTATAAATCTGTGTGGTCGCCAGACTCGAATGGCCGAGCATCTCCTGCACCACACGCAAGTCAGCGCCACCTTCCACCATGGCCGTGGCCGCAGAGTGCCGAAGCGCATGCGGTGAAACATCAGCCCATTTATGAATAACTCGGCGCGCCTGCCGCGGATTCAACCTACCTCCACGCACACCGAGAAAAAGCGCATGTTCAGCCTGTGCGGAAGCATGAAAGTTTCCACGCACCTGGAGCCAGCCTTTGAGCACCGCCTCCGCTGGCATCCCAAAGGGCACGATGCGCTGCTTGTTACCCTTACCCACTACCGAGATGATGTGGCGGGAGAAGTCCACATCAGAGACGTCGGCCTTGCACAGCTCCTCTACACGCATCCCAGTGGCATACAACAATTCCACGATGGCCAAGTCGCGTGCCGCTACTGCACTGTCCTCAGAAGAGACTTTCTCGATTGCTGCCTCAACCTTCTCCGGCGAGAGCACTTCCGGGAGATGCTGATGCTTCTTCGGTGTTGACAGCCGCAGCGACGGATCAGCATCGAGAAGTTTCCGAGCTACAAGCCAACTACAGAACTGCCGAATAGACGTCGTTAAGCGAGCCAGCGATGACCGCGCAGCCCCCTCCGCATGCTTCGCGCCGAGGTGCGCACGGATGACCGGGGTGGAGAGTTCACTGATGTGGTTCAGGCCGGCGAGGAGGGGGATGAGATCGGCTCGATAGGCGCGGACGGTTGCACCGGAGAGCCTGCGGGAATAAGTCAGCTCATCGAGAAAATCCATGAGTACGGCCTCAATATTGGCGGATAGCCCGAAATCCGGATCAGCCGTGTCGTCTTTATCGGTTGCGCGCTTCACGGTTCTGACCTTAGTCGATGCACGCCGCAAGGCCTCACCAGACAGCGAAAAAGGCAGTGACTCCGACTTTCGCCAGAGCCACTGCCCTATTGCCTCACCCATGTCACAAGCCCGTTTCCGTAACAGTTACTTAGGCTTGCCTTGCCTATATTACTGAGTGTACAGAGAATTGCAATACCTAATTCAAGATTTTTTCGAGATTCTTTGCAGAAGGTTTTACTAATACTTCACTAACGCCTCTGTTCCTGGCGCAACCACCCACCCTCCACTCGATTGGTCAGCCCCTGTCCCTGCAGCTCTAACAACAAATGTGTCGTAAGCGCTATGGCTAATCCCGCCTGTGCCGCGACTTTTCCCACTGGTGTTGGCTCCGCAGAATTCAGGGAGTCGTAGACAGCGAGCTCGTTTCGAGAAAGCTTCTGCACCGCCGACTTTTCCCACAACAATTCGAGCTGAGCATCCTCATTCACTGTGCCAACTGACCGATACAGCGACCGCACATTGTCGGCACTACACACCAGTACAGCCTCGCCACTGCGGATTAGGTCATGACAGCCAGAGGTTGTTTGCAGCGTCACCGGTCCCGGCACTGCTCCCAAGGGCTTGTTTAGCCTCACTGCCCAGTTCGCTGTGTTGCGCGCCCCTGAACGCCAGCCCGCCTCGACGATTGTGGTTGCTCGTGATAGGGCCGCTACCAGCCGATTCCTAGTCAAGAACCGATGTCGCGCAGGTCGCACTCCCGGTGGATACTCCGTGACCAGCGCACCCCGCTCTGCAATCCGGTCGAAGAGTTCTGCATGCGCCCGCGGATAGTCAACCCCTACACCACCCGCTCCGACCACAACCGTAGTGCCGCCAGCGTCGAGCGCAGCACGATGCGCCGCGGCATCAATCCCCAACGCACCACCACTGATGACACTAACTCCCGCATTCGCGAACTGCCCCGCGAATTGGGCCGCCACTTGTGTCCCGTAGCTGCTGGCCATCCGCGTTCCGACAATCGCCACCGCTTCACTGAGCATCTCCCGCAAGTCACGGCCACGAACCCACAGCGCAAGTGGTGGCGCATCGGCGCGGTCACGGACTTCGAGCGTCGTAAAGCAGGACAGCAGCTCCCCCGGCCACTCTGGGTGTCGCGGATAAATAAGGCGCCAACCCATCGCTGCCGCCAGCTCTAGATCGTGGCCACTCTGGTCAACCTCGGCTCGTGCCTGCGTCGTATTGAGTAGACCTTCCGGCAGCCCGGCGCGAACCTTGATCCTCTCCGCTACCTCTACCGGCCCAAACTCCGTCACGAGTCGCACAATCTGCGGATGCGTCGCCTCTACCACACGATTCAGATAGGCCCACGCGTGAATTTCGTCCATTTTCTCCCCCTTGATAATGGTTCGGTTGTATTAGCCGCCCTCGCGGTCGTGCAGCTTGCAGGCACGTTGCACGTGCTCGAAGGTAAACGCGTCTATCCCCTCGAGATCTGCAAGTGTCCACGCCACTGCGATTACTTTGTCCACTCCCCGCTGGGTAATCTCTCCTTTTCTCAGTTGGAAGTCCAATAGCGCCATCGCCTCCTCGTCCAGGCCCGCGTGACGACGGAGAAGCGAACGTGGCACGCTCGCGTTGGTGACGGCCACTTCGTCGGCAAGACCCAAGCCCTGCCATCGGCGGCAGGCACGGTCACGTGCGGCCTGTACCCGCTCACGAACGGCCGCCGAGGGCTCATTGTCTGCTTTGTTTCTGATGCCCAGATTGGCCCCGGCAGGACTCAGCGTCACGTTGAGATCCATGCGATCGCGAAGCGGCCCCGATAATGCACGACCGTGTTTGGCTCGCTCAGCACTAGAACAGGTGCATTCGCTGGCATATGCCGCCCCACACCGACATGGATTAGTCGCCATGACTAGCTGCGCTCTAGCCGGAAAGGTCATTCGATGGTGCGTACGCAGGTGGACGACCACCCCGTTTTCCAGCGGCATCCGCAACGCATCCAATACTGCCGGGCGCATGAGAGTAATTTCATCCAAAAAGAGCACCCCATGGTGGGCAAGGCTAAGCGCGCCGGGCTTGGGCACGGCACCACCTCCGACTAGCGCTGCCACAGTGGCGCTGTGATGTGGAGCCACAAAAGGCGGATGCTGGACAAGCGTGTCCCTATTATCGAGCGCTCCGGCCACCGAATGCAGCGCGGTAACCTCCAGCTGCTGCCACTTCTGCAATGGTGGCAGAATTGTGGGCAAACGCTCAGCAAGCATGGACTTGCCAGTTCCCGGAGAACCCTGCATGAACAGATTGTGCCCACCTGCTGCGGCTACCTCGAGAGCGAAGCGCGCTTCAGATTGACCATCGACATCGGCTAGGTCTACCGAAAAGGTTTGTTCGCTGGGGTCGTCGTTAAGCGCGGTCCTCAAACCCGATCCGGTGAGCACCCAACCCCATAGCTGTGTGAGGTCAGCTGCGGTACAGACTGCGATGCCGTCGACAAGCGCGGCTTCGGCGGCGTTGGCGGCGGGGACGATAACCCAACGGGCTCCAGCTTCGCGGGCGGCAAGGACCTGCGGTAGCACCCCTAGCACCGGCCGAATGGAACCGTCGAGCCCGAGTTCGCCAATGAGAACCGTCTGACGGAGGCGACCGCGTGCCTCCATGTCATCGTTGGTTGCGATAAGGATGGCGCAGACGATGGCGAGATCAAAGCTGGTGCCGTGCTTGCGGATATGCGCCGGCGACAAACTCACAACGACTTTTGTCTTCGGCCAGAGCAGTTGTGAGTTGGCAACTGCCGTGCGCACGCGATGCTTGGCTTCTCCGACGGCGGCATCGCCGAGCCCACCGATATACATTCCTGGCAAGCCACGCCCAACGTCAGCTTCGACCTGCACAATTGTTCCCTCAATGCCACTGAGGCTGACCGCAAGGGCTGTACCGACAGTCATCTAGCAGTCCCACATGATTCCGTCGCAGATTGCGGGAATGTACGTAACCGCTACGACCGGAGGACTGGATGAAGGGCTGGATACGGTGACTTCTGCGCAGTCGATAATTACGGCATCTAACCAGTAGGTGGAGCTTTCTGACAGCCACCGTGCCGCTGCTTTGCGCAAATGACGAATCTTGGCTGCTGTGATTGCCTCTCTGCCGTCCCCAAACTGACTACTTCGCGAACTGCGCCGCGTTTTTACTTCCACAAAATGCAGCCGGCCGTCGACGTCTTCAGCAATAAGATCGAGCTCATAGCGCCCGACGCGTTCATTCCGAGCAATAACTTCCCACCCCTGATCCTCCAACATCTCAGCGACGAAATCCTCCCCGAACTCGCCGAGCTGTCTTGTAGTCAGTTCTTCGAAGTCCTGTGTCATAGCCCCGGTCCCCCTGGTTCCCCATTGAATTCTTCTTTGGCTATTTGCTGCCTAGACTTTTGCCGCCTTGGCGGTTCGGAAACACTCTTGCACAGCGGGCATGACAAAGGCCTTCCGATAGATGCTCGGAAGGCCCTAACTGTGGATAATTTTTCGACTGTGGATAACTGTTAGCAGCTAGCTATACCAAGAGATGAGAAGCTATAAAAGCTACGGCAGTCGTAGGTCAGGCTTATCCAGTTCCTCGATATTGACGTCCTTGAAAGTGATGACGCGCACGTAGCGGACAAATCGTGCCGGGCGGTGGACATCCCACACCCAGGCGTCCGACATCCGCAGCTCGAAGTAGACCTCGTTTTCGCTGTTGTGCGGGATTAGCTCCACAGCGTTGGCAAGGTAGAACCTACGCTCCGTCTCAACAACGTAGGAAAACTGACTAACGACATCGCGGAACTCCTTGTACAGAGATAGTTCAACGTCGGCCTCGTAGTTTTCTAGATCTTCTGCGCTCACGACCGCGACGGCTCCTTCGAGTGTTTACATGTTGCTCTTTTTGTACATGTTGGTCTATTCGGGGTGCTCAAGATACTCCGCGTGCGCCAAGCGCACATTGCGGTATGACCACCGATGTTCCGGGGTCGCGCCATGGCGCGAAATCGCTTCCATATGCGATGCCGTGCCGTAGCCCTTATGCCCCGCCAGACCATAGTCCGGATACTTCTCCGATAGGTCAACCATAATGCGGTCGCGGGTGACTTTGGCTAAGACACTCGCAGCAGCAATACATCGGCAAGCGGAATCACCGCCAATCACGGGCAAATAGGGTGCCGTGAAGCCGGACACCTTGAGTGCGTCGGTAAGCACGTAGCCAGGACGCTGCCCCAACCCGGCTACCGCGCGGCGCATTCCAGTGACATTCGCGTCCTGGATGCCGAATTGGTCGATGTAGGACGCGGGGATCGTCGTCACGCAAAAAGCGGTGGCGAAGCGTTGGATGAGCGGAAAGAGCCGTTCGCGTGCGGCCGGCGTGAGCTTTTTAGAATCGGTGAGCTTATCCAGTTCTGCGATAGGGCGTTCGGGAAGGCAGCAGGCGGCGATAACTATCGGGCCTGCACAGGCGCCGCGGCCAGCTTCGTCGACCCCAGCTACAGGTCCAAAGCCGCGCTTTGCCAGCGCGACTTCCATCGTGCGCGCCTGCTTCAACCTCCGTAGTTTCGGCGCCGGCAGCGCCAGCAGACTGGGCAGGCTAGTTGTGCTGGATTTAGTTGTGCTGGATGTCCGGATCATCGACGCCACCGATTCGGTTAAACGGCAGAATGATTGCCTGCACCTTGCCGACGACGTTATCCAGCGGCACAGTACCCTGCAGCTCGTCACCCATGTGATAGCGAGAGTCCGCAGAGTTGGTGCGGTTGTCGCCCATGACCCACAGATGCCCCTCCGGCACTGTTATCGGCCCGAAGTACGGGCCACCACACTGCTCTGAGCCAAGATTATCCACCACCGGCTTGTCTGCCGGAGTTTTAATGAAATCCTGGTCTGTCATCTTGCCGTCTACCATGATGCCGGGATCTCCTGGGCGGCACTGCACAGTCTGACCACCCGTGGCAATCACACGCTTGACCAACGCATTTTCATCCGGTGCAACAAGGCCAATCCAGGACCCAACCGTCTGCAGCGAGTTCGCCACCAGGTTAGTTGAACGCTGTGACACGTAGTTACTATTCCAGGACTCCGGGCCATTAAAGACAACAACATCGCCGGGCTTGGGATCTGAGAACTGGTAGGAAACCTTATCCACCCAAATGCGGTCACCAGTGCACCCCGCACAACCGTTGAGCGTCGGCTGCATCGACTCAGATGGGATCACGTAGACGCGGCCGATAAAGGACTGCACACCGGCACTGATGAGCAGGGCAATCACGATAATGATTGGAATCTCGATGTACCACGGAGTGTGCTTTTCAGGCTCCTCGCCAAGTTTCCGGAAGCCTTTCAAGCCATCAGTACGGTCTTCTTTTTGGCCGTCAGCCTGTTCGCGCGAATCGTCGTCGGTCATGGAAAAAGACTATACGCGATAGAAAAATCCCCACCGAGCTCAACACTCGATGGGGATTATTTTGCGCCAAAAGACTAGCGGCGCTCCTTGATGCGTGCAGCCTTACCGCGCAGGTTGCGCAGGTAGTACAGCTTCGCACGGCGAACGTCGCCCTTGAAGACAACGCGAATCTCATCGATATTCGGGGAGTGCACCGGGAAGGTACGCTCAACGCCGATACCGAAGGACATCTTGCGGACGGTGAAGGTCTCACGGATGCCGCCGCCCTGGCGACGGATAACGACGCCCTTGAAGACCTGAATACGCTCGGTCTTACCTTCAACAATCTTTACGTCGACCTCGACGGTGTCACCAGCGCGGAACTCCGGAATGTCGTCGCGCAGGTATGCTGCATCAACCTTGTCAAGAATGTTCATGGAAACTTATTCCTTTACTTTTTGCATAGACAGAGGACCCTGGCGGCGCTTTCCCACAGAGGGACGCTCGGCCGGTTCATGCCCGAAACAGGTAAAGCTGCCTATAAAGACAACTTGGGGATTATTACACACCCCCTGGTCAGAAACCAAATTCATCCATGTTCGGCGGGTCTTCGGTGTCGGGTGAATCAGTGTCGGGCGAGTCAGTGTCGGGCGAGTCAGTGTCTTCGCCCTTGCGTGCTTCCTCGACCAATTTCTGTGATTGCTCAATCAGCTCTTGGCGGTACTGGTTATATTCTTCCAGTGCCTGCGTCATCCGCAGACCGCGCTTGTCAAAGGTGTAGCGCCCATGTCCGGCGAGCGGCCCATCTTCCATGCTCACCGTCTTTTTGCCCGTGCTTGACGACGTCCACAGTTCCACTCCATCTCGATCACGTGCAACATTCCACAGCCCAGCTGTTTTCATGTTGTGGTGTCGGCGACAGAGGCAGTGGAGGTTAGGAGTTTCTGTTGCCCCACCCTCGGCTGGGTTTTCCTTGTTGTAGGGCTCGATATGGTCAATGTCGCAGAATTCCGCTGGGACATCGCAGCCGGGGAAGCGGCATGTCCCGTCACGGCCTTGGATGTACGCCCGCTGACTTTCGGTTGGGGTGTAGCCCTCCGCAGATTCGTCGGCAAGCAAGCGGATATGCGTAACCTTGTCAATCCACGCCTGCGTTGCCAACTGCGAAATCCACCCCACACCACCAAGCCAAGCCGTGCGCGGGCGTTCCTCGGTGGCGGGACAGTACAGGTTGAGAACGACCTTCGCCTCCGCGGTGCCACGGATGAGATGCGTTAGAGCTTCGACACGGGTACAGCCCGCCGAGGTTGAGATAGCTTGGAGAGTGGTCTTGAATTCGAGAGCGCGGGTCTTTTCCAGCTCCATGAAAACTTCCGCGAAGTTGTCGCCTTCTTCAAAACCGATGCTCTCCCCCACTATCTCGCGCTCACCGGCGGGAAGTAGCGGGTCAACGTCCCCCGGAAGATTTTTCGGACGCAGCTGGGGTTCAATTTGCTCGATTACCTGTTGCAAGAACTTGTGCAGACTACGAATTCCTCGGAGAACTTCACCTTGTCTGCGAGGAATAACAAAGCGCGCAATCTCTTCCTCTACGACCTCGCGCACCTCTGGGTTTTGCAGCGGCGCCGTTGCGCGGGCGATGGTGAGCAGATGCCGAAAAGGCAAGTGAGCACGAGCCTTGACGAAAGCACCCAGGCGAGGCATGAGGGCTAGCTGGATGCCGACCTCCACATACTCCAACGCTTTACCGCGGGCAATCCCCAGCTCAGGTGCAATCTCAGCAATGTAGGCATCCACATCTATTTCAAGCGACTGAGGCGCACAGCTCAAAGAAATATCCAGCTCTAGGCGATTGCGTTGAATCCCCGCTACGGCCAACGGATTAGTGGATGCCTCATGGAAAAACTGCGGCGCTTCAGGCAGCAAAGCCGCTTCGTACACATCGGACGGTCGGTTGGCTGGACTAATTTGATTAGACATTGTTCCCCCAAAAGCCCCAACACCGAGAAAACATGCTCAAACACTTCATGTTCTTGCTACCCCTATTTTAGCACTCCCGTTCGATTACGCAACCCTTTTTTTGACAACCTTTATCGCACTTCTTTTCGGCCTTATTGTTCGAGGCGAACCATGCATTACCAAGGCGCACGAGCAACGTGCATCACCAACGTGCAATACCGCCCCACCTCAACTGCTAAAATTGTCTCCATGCCGCAGATTCCACGCTTTGACCCCTGGATTGTTCGAGGAACAATCATCGCCCCGTGTGTACTGGCCATTGCACAGCTTCTGTGGGTGATTGCTATTTCCGAGCGACTACCGGAACAAATAGCAACGCATTGGAGCGGTAACGACGCTCCCGACGGTTTCATGCCGCCAATTCAAAGCACCTTGATTACGGCCATCATCGTCATCGCATGTGCACAGATCGGTTGGCTCGGTGCCAAGACCAGTACGCCGCTTGTCGTACGCAAGCCAATTGCAATAACCAATCTCGCCCTCTGCGGCTTCTTAATCGGTGTTGAATTCGCGATTATCATCCCGCAAATCGGCACGACGGACCCTATGACCGCCCGAATCGGCTGGTTTTATGCAATCGCCGGTGTCGTCATCGGTCTAGCAGCTGCCCTGTTCGTGGCGCGCCGCCTCAAGGACTACTCTTCGCTTACCGACGCCACGGTCACCGAACCTGCATCGCCAGAGTTGCCCCATCGAGAAGGAGACCCGACTCCCATCGATGTCAGCGTGACTATCTCTAATGGCGTCAAGGCTGCCCTCGCAGTCTGGTGCACAGTGTCTATAGTGCTCGCAATATTCCTTCCGATCCTTGGCATCATTTTTCTCCTGTGCACGCCGCTATTCCTCATTGCATATGAGACCGGCATGACACTAGATACCGACCCAAAGACAGATTCCATCACTATTTTTAACGGTTGCGGACCATTGAAGATGAAGCACCGCATCGAGCTTCGAACCGTTAAGTACGCGGCACCGGCGAAATATAACTGGGCCGACGGTGGCGGTATTGGGCTTCGACTTGGCAATGATGGCCGCATCACCGTGGCGGCACGGTCAGGCGAGGCAGTCAAGATTGAGACCTCAGGGTCCGATTACACCATCGTTGTACCTGATGGAATGGCTGGGGCTGTCGCGGGTGAGATCAACAGCCGCATCGACGCTATGCGCCAATAGGCTATGCGCTAACAGCTCAAGCGCTAAAAGCCTGCCCTGCGCAGCGCATCGGCCATGGAACCGCCCTGCTTCTTGTTCTGGGAACCGCGCTTGCGCCCCTTACCGTGACCATCACCACGACGACCATCTCCATGACCTTCACGGCGACCGTCGCCACGCTTTGGCTTGGCATCCGAGGTGTCGTCGTCAAGCCTGAGCGATAGACCGATACGGTTGCGTTCAACGTCAACGTCGAGAACCTTCACTTTGACCACCTCGCCCGAGCGGACGACCTCATGTGGGTCGGAGACGAAACCGCGCGCCATGTTGGAGACGTGAACGAGGCCGTCCTGATGGACTCCGACGTCGACGAAGGCGCCGAAGGCCGCGACGTTGGTGACCGTGCCCTCGAGGATCATGCCGGGCTTAAGGTCGGAGACCTTCTCCACGCCCTCCTTAAAGGTGGCGGTGACAAACTCGGGACGTGGATCGCGGCCAGGCTTGTCCAACTCAGCCAAGATGTCCTGGACGGTGGGCAGACCGATGCCGGCGGAGTCGTCGACGAAGTCTTCGGCACGCAGCTTGGACAGGACGCGGGAGTTGCCGATGAGCTCCTGGACGCTGACGCCAGCCGACGCTGCGATAGCGTCGACGACGCGGTAGGACTCGGGGTGAACTGCAGAGGCATCCAGCGGGTTGGTAGCGCCGTGAATGCGCAGGAAGCCGGCGCATTGTTCGAAGGCCTTGGGGCCGAGACGCGGAACCTTCAACAGTTCCTTTCGGGAGGTAAAGGCGCCGTTTTCGTCTCGGTATGCGACGATATTGTCCGCAACGGTCGAGGACACGCCAGCAACGCGACCGAGGAGCGGCGCGGAGGCGGTATTGACCTCCACGCCGACAGCATTCACGGCATCTTCAACCACGGCATCGAGAGAGTGCTCGAGCTTGGTCTGGGAAACGTCGTGCTGGTACTGACCGACACCGATGGACTTCGGATCGATTTTGACGAGCTCGGCAAGCGGATCCTGCAGGCGGCGGGCAATCGACACGGCACCGCGGAGCGAGACATCCATGTCCGGGAACTCGGCTGCTGCCAGGGACGATGCGGAGTACACGGAAGCACCGGCCTCAGAGACCACCACTGGGGTCGGCTTCTTGCCGCCGGCCTGAGCGATCAGGTCGGCGATTTCGCGGGCCAGGGTTTCGGTCTCGCGGGAAGCGGTGCCGTTGCCGATGGCCATGAGCTCCACGCGGTGAGTGGCGCAGACAGTGGCCAGCTGCTCCTTGGCGCCAGACCAGTCATTGCGCGGCTGGTGCGGGTAGACGATGGCAGTGTCGAGCACCTTGCCGGTGGAGTCGACAACGGCGCACTTCACACCATTGCGGTATCCCGGATCCAGGCCGAGAGTGGCGCGCTGACCAGCAGGGGCAGCCAGCAGCAGGTCGCGCAGGTTACGGGCGAAGACATCCACAGCTTCAGCCTCGGCGCGCTCCTTCAGTCGAGTGCGGGCATCGAGGGCAGCGGAAACCTCCAACTTGGTACGCCAGCCGAAACGAACGGCCTGGTCAATCCACTTGGAGGCACCGCCGTCGGGAAGCTCAAAGGCCTCACGAATCATGTGTTCGTAGGTCTCATCTTCACCCGCATCGATGTTGAGAGTCAGGATGCCCTCGGCCTCTCCACGCAGCACGGCCAGCACACGGTGGCTGGGCATGGTCTCCAGCGGTTCGTTGTGCTCGAAGTAGTCGCGGTACTTCGCGCCCGCAGTCTCCTTGCCCTCCACCACGGCAGCGGCGGCGGAACCGGAAGACCACACCTGCTCACGGACAGAGCCCACCAAATCAGCATCAGTAGCGAAGCGATCGACCAAAATGGCACGGGCACCGGTCAGAGCGTCCTTCGTATCCTTACCAGCTGCCTCGCCATATTTAGTGGCCAGAGCCTCAGGGTCCGCGGCGGGGTCGGCCAGTAGCTCCTCCACCAGCGGTTCGTACCCGGCCTCACGCGCAATATCGGCCTTGGTCTTGCGCTTCTTCTTGTACGGCAGGTAGAGATCCTCCAACCGTGCCTTGGTGTCGCAGGCGAGGATGGCGGCCTTGAGGTCGTCGTTAAGCTTTCCCTGCTCTTCGATGGCGGCGAGAATCGTCTGCTTGCGCTCTTCTAGTTCGCGCAGGTAGACGACGCGTTCCTCGATGAAACGCAGCTGTGTGTCATCGAGCCCGCCGGTTACTTCTTTGCGATAGCGGGCGATGAAAGGCACGGTGTTGCCTTCGTCGAGAAGCTTGATAGCGGCGGCGACGGCACTTTCGGCAATGTCCGCACCAGTGGCGGCGAGTTCTCGGGCAATTACTGATGAAATCACCCGGGCAACTTTACTATCGTGGAAGTACCAATTGGCGAACGCCCCACAGAAGGCTCGCAGTTAACACCGGAAAAGGAGCCCCATGAAGCAGAAACTCTGTGCCGAATACCTGCGCATTTCCGATGAGGAGGCAGCACGGTTAGTTGAGGTCGCCGCACCTGCGGCGACCAGCGACGGCGGCACGGCGGGGCTTGTTAACGACGGCGCGGAGAAGATTATCCTGCAGCACTTCGTCGACGTTCCGGACGAAGATGCCCTGGATATCGACACCGACTGGGAGTCCTTGCTGCGCACCCTGACCGGCAATCCCATCGACGGCCAGGCGCTCGGCGACCCGCTGGCGGAGGCCATCCTCGGCGCCGACCGCGTCTGCCGCCAGCCGCTGTCCGCGGTCATCCGCGCCGATCGCGTCGGCGACGTACACCAGACGCTGGCAAGCATCGACTTAGACGCCCGTATCACGGACAATGGTTCGCTTATCGACGAAGCCACTGCGACGCAGCGCTACCGCGAACTCTTAGCTTTCTATGAGGAGACTAAAGCAGCGCGTAGCGCCGTGCTCGTGGCCATCTCCTAAGAACCAACAACGCAACTGCCAAGCCGATAACTCCGGCGATAAGTCCGCCGATAACATCGGTGAGCCAGTGCGCCCCGACCCACACGCGTGATAGTGCCACGGCACCGATAAGCGCGACGATGGCCAGGTCAAGCAGCTTGCGGGCTGTGCGCCGCAATACGGGGATGGCAAGCTGCATCGCGGCCATGCCGCTGGAGGTAGCCGCTGCCACATGTGCAGAAGGAAACGCTGCATCGTGCAGGTTGACCAGCGAGAACTCCTCGCCCGGTCGGTCGCGGTCCAAAAACCACTTCATGGCATAAGTCACCGCAATCGACGAACCGAATGACGCTGGCAGTAGCAACGCCCACGCACGGAAGCGGAACCACAGGAGTGCCGCAGCAACAAGCGTGACCGGCGCGACGTAAATCGGCCGGATAATCTCGCTCAAAGTCAGCATCAAACTATCGACGCGGCCATTCCGTGCCCCATGCAGGTCACTGACCCAGCCTGCAAACGACTGATCTACGCTCCCCGCCAGCTGCGTTTGAGTGAACCACGCCAGTGCCCCTAGGACAGCTAACCAACCAATGACGTGCCGGGGTCGCGCAATTCGAACACGTGCCACTAGCAGTTCTCCTCGGTTACTTCCCCAATGACCTCTTGAATTATTTCCTGGTCACGGACGCTGAGGTCGACGTCGGCAAGCAAATCCGGACGACGTTCGGCCGTACGAATGAGTGACTGATCGCGCCGCCAACGGTCCACCAGCGCGTGATTGCCGCTGAGGAGAACGTCCGGCACTTCTAGTCCACGCCACTCGCGCGGCTTTGTGTAGGACGGCCCTTCGAGCAGACCGTCAGAGAAAGAGTCCTCCTCGTGGCTCTTGCGGTTGCCCAACACACCTGGGATTAACCGCACGACGGACTCCGCAATCACCAGCACCGCCACCTCCCCGCCGATCAGCACATAGTCCCCAATAGAGACCTCACGCACGCGATAACGATTAGCGGCATCATCAATAACGCGCTGGTCAATGCCCTCGTAGCGCCCGCACGCGAACACAATGTGCTCCTCGTGTGAGAACTCCTGCGCCATCTGCTGCGTAAACGGCTCGCCCGCCGGGGTCGGGACAATCAGCAGGGGCTTCGCTGAATCTTCTTCACTTAACGACGGCACTTCCGCTGCAGCATAGGAAGATTCCTCGGCCAAACCCAGTTTCTGATCATGGCGAACATTGTCCGAATGCGGCACAGCGGATGTCAACGACTGCTCCACTTTCAGCGTCGCGATCTCGTCGAGGGCGGGACCCCAGACATCCGGCTTCATAACCATGCCGGGGCCACCGCCGTAGGGCGAGTCATCCACGGCTTGGTGTACACCTGGCGCCCAGTCGCGCAGGTTGTGCACTCCGACGCTCAAAATGCCCTGTTCGATTGCCTTACCCAGCAGCGCATGACGCAGTGGCTCGAGGTATTCCGGGAAGATTGTGACTACATCGAGACGTAAGCTCACAGCTCCAACAGTCCTTCCGGTGGCGTGATGGTGACGGTAGAATTCTCAAGGTCTACTTCCGGAACGATTTCCTCTACCAGAGGGATAAGAACCTCTCGGCCGCCTCCGTCAAGCGTGACTTCAAGGAGACGGTGAGCGGGAGCACGGACGATAGAAGTGACCTCGCCGATATCGGTGCCGTTGTGGACAACGCGCAGGCCTTCGAGTTCAAAGTCATAAAAATCCTCGTCTTCGAAGACGGGTTCGGCATAAAACTTCATGCCCCGATAGCGCTCGGCCTCATTGCGGCCCGGAATCTCCTCGAAGCGAACCAGCAGACGGCCCTGGTGCGGACGCGCCGTTTTCACAGTCAGCTGTTCTTCACGGCCCGCCTGTACACCCAACAGCGTGGTTCCGACTGCGAAACGCCCTTCCGGGTCATCCGTTGTTGCATCAACGACGACTTCCCCGCGCACACCGTGGGGCTTAATCACTCGGCCAATAAGCACCATGTCAGCTACCGACACGCGCACACTCCCTCTCTTATAAAGGCTCTGTAAAACACCCGCATAAAGCAAAAAAGGCGCCACCCAACACTTCGTCTTGAAGTATAAGGTAGCGCCCGGATTAGCTAAGCGGCGTACTCAGCGTCCTTATTACTCGGCGTCCTCGGAAGCCTCGGACTCAGCAGCCTCAGCCTCGGCAGCCTTTGCGGCCTCCTCAGCTTCCTTAGCAGCCTTAGCTGCTTCCTTGGCCTCGCGGCGCTTAGCGGTGATGGCCTCCGCGGACGGGCCGTTGTTGGCCTCTTCCAGAGCCTTGTTGAACAGCTCGAGCTTGGTCGGCTTCGGCTCAGCAACCTTCAGAGTGCCCTCTGCACCCTCGAGGCCCTTGAACTTCTGCCAGTCGCCGGTGACCTTCAGCAGAGCCAGAACCGGCTCGGTCGGCTGTGCGCCGACGCCCAGCCAGTACTGAACGCGCTCGGAGTCAATCTTGATAATCGACGGCTCTTCCTTCGGCTGGTAGATGCCCAGGTTCTCAATGACCGCACCGTTGCGACGGGTACGAGCATCAGCAACGACAACGCGGTACTGAGCAGTACGAATCTTACCCAGGCGCTGCAGCTTAATCTTGACTGCCATGAGGAGTTCCTCTTTCTTCTATGTCACTGGACAATACTTATGCATCCAAGCTCACCAGTAATTACTGACGAGGTGCCTTGAACCGGTTTTGCCCTTGGGATATTTACACTGCGCGTGACCACCGGGCGGCCGTGGCCGGATCCGATGAATTCGCAGTCGTGCCTCAGCTGAGGATTCTCATTGAGACAACTCGAGGTATGTTACCAGCAGTTTTTGGAAATTAACAAAACTGCGCACTCGAAACTCTGCATACCCACTAAAGCTGAACGTCGTTGACAGTGCGGTAACGTAACATTCTATGAAAACCACCGGCACCCAGTATAGGTATGACTTGGACGGACTACGGGGCATTTCAATTGCCCTCGTAGTCCTTTTCCACGTTTACGTCGGTCGCGTTTCCGGTGGTGTGGACGTATTCCTCTTGCTCTCCGGGTTTTTCTTCTTCGGCGCGCAGTACCGCAATGCCATCAATCCCCGGCAGTCCATCAATCCGTGGTGGAGCATCTGGCGCACGCTGCGTCGCCTAATCCCGACACTGGTGCTGGTCCTCTTCGCGACAACCCTGTTTGTCATTTACTTCATTCCATCGCTTCGCACCATTGACATTGCCCAGCAACTCCGCGCCAGCCTGCTCTACTACCAAAATTATGAACTGGCACTCCAGGGCTCGGACTACGCTGCCGCAGAGAGCGAAACTTCCCCACTGCAGCACCTGTGGTCAATGTCGGTGCAGGGTCAGTTTTACCTCGGCTCAATCTTGCTCATCTCCCTACTCGCCTGGATGACGCGCTCATCCCGGATTGTCGGGACTGTCACCTCACCAGTGGAGGCGAAGCGTACCGACGCTACTGGCGGTAGACTCCGCCGAATCCTCACTCCGTTGCTGGCAGTTATCACTCTCGGCTCGCTTGCCTATGCCTTCTATATGCACTCCGAGAACCAGGGGTGGAACTACTACTCCACTGTCAGCCGCCTCTGGGAACTCTGCCTCGGCGCACTACTCGGACTGATTCTTGTCCGGGGCTCCATCCCCATGCCCACGCCTCTACGAGTGCTGTTAGCAGGCATCGGCCTCGCACTGGTGGTCTCCACCGGTTTCATCTTCGACGGTGCCGCACAGTTCCCAGGCCCTTGGACACTATGGCCCCTCGGAGGTGCTGCGCTGATTATTATCGCTGGCCCCGAGGCGGGTTGGATCTCCAAGTTCCTGGCCAGCCGCCCAATGCGCGAGATAGGCCAGAGCGCCTACGCGCTCTACCTGTGGCACTGGCCTCTTCTCATCCTGGCCATAAACTACCTCAACCGCGATACTCCGGGGTTGAAGCTTGGCACCGCAGCGATTGTCGTTTCCTTCATTTTGGCCAAGCTCACCAACAAGTATGTCGAGCTGCCACTGGCTCAATCGACTCGCCGACCGACCCGGACTCAGCCCGTCGTCGGCGATGCAATCCACGCAATTAAGCATCGTCACCCGGCTCGTCGCCAAGCGGTAGTCGGCGCTGTTGTAATCATTGCGTTGGTTGGCATGACCAGCCTTGTCAACGTGCAGCAGCTGCGCGTCAATCGTGCCTCTGCCACCAGCCTAGATCCAATGGTCTATCCAGGTGCGCTCGCGCTTACCGACGGGTACGAGGTGCCGAAGGCAGCCACAAAGCCGAATACCGATTTCATCACTGACCTCTGGCCGGAACCCGCCCTCGATGGTTGCCTTGTGACAGGCGGCGAAGACGTCGGGTATTTCCCGCCGAATCGCCGTTGGCGCGATGAGACCCAGCCGTGTGTTTACGGTGACCCGGATGCTAGTGAATCGATTGTCATCATCGGGGGCTCGCACATGGAACACTGGTTCGCCCCAATTGATGCCTACGGCAAGAAGCACGGTTACCGAGTGGTCGTTCTCCTTCGACAGGGCTGTCCAGCGACTTTAGAACCAATCCACGGAGTCGGCGACATCTGCGTGCCCTGGACTTTCGAGGCACTGCAGAAAATTGACGAGGTTCAGCCAGAGATGGTTTTCACCACCTCGACCAGGCCCTTATTCCAGGCGGACCCACCGCAGCCCGGCGACTATACGCCGGATGGCTATGTCTCGTTTTTCACTGCTCTACAAGAACGCGAAATTGATTTCTTCGCAATCCGCGATAACCCGTGGGCGCTACGGGAGGACTTGAGTCAGTTCTCCCCAAGCGTGTGCGACGAAGCGAACGAAGATTGCACCATCCACCGCAAAACTGCTCTAAATGCAGAAAATCCCGCTGAGGAAATTCTTGCAAACTTCCCCAACGGGCACAGTCTAGATTTTTCCGACATCTTCTGTGGCCCGACTACCTGCCGCAATGTTATCGGTAATATCTACGTCTACCGCGACAGCAATCACATCACTGATGAACTAGCGGCCACCTTCAGTGCCGAAATGGGCCGCCAGATCCAGGAGAGCCTGCGGGGCTAGCTACTTCTTGCCCCAGCTACTTCTTGCCCTGCCCGAAGTCGAGATTATTGAGGTCAAAGCCCTCCATGCCTTCTGGCAGCTGGTTGCCCATCTGCTTCTGTAGCTTCTGCAGCTCGGCCATGCTAGGCATCCCCGGCATGCCCTGCATACCGGGCATTCCGCCACCGCGCATTGCCTTCGGCGGCGTCGGGCCGCGGTTAGCGCCCTTGCGCTTATTCTTGCCCTTGCCCTTTCGGCCACGCTTGGCCTTGCGGTTCGATGGGCGGCCACCGCCCATACCGAAACGACCGGCCATCTGAGCCATCATCTTGCGTGCCTCATTGAAGCGCTCGATGAGCTGGTTAACCTCCGAAACAGACACACCGGAACCGTTGGCGATACGACGACGTCGTGAAGCGTTCAGAATCTTCGGATTCTCGCGCTCTTCCGGAGTCATACCGCGGATAATCGCCTCGATGCGGTCAAGCTGCTTTTCATCGACCATTTCCGCGGCCTTGGACATTTCCGCGCCGCCGGGGAGCATCTTGAGGATGTTGCCGATTGGGCCCATCTTGCGGACCATCATCATCTGCTCGAGGAAGTCCTCGAGAGTCAACTCGCCCGAACCAATCTTCTGGGCAGACTTTGCAGCCTGCTCATGATCAATTTCCTTGGAAGCGACCTCAACCAACGTCTTCAGGTCACCCATGCCCAGGATGCGGCTGGCCATGCGGTCTGGGTGGAAGACGTCAAAGTCCTCCAACTTCTCGCCCGTGGAGGCGAACAGAATCGGCTTACCTGTGACCTCACGGATAGACAGTGCAGCGCCACCGCGCGCGTCGCCATCGAGCTTGGTCAGTACAACACCGGTGAAGTCAACGCCATCTCGGAAGGCCTTGGCGGTCTCTACCGCGTCCTGACCAATCATGGAGTCCATGACAAACAGAACTTCATGCGGGTTGATGGCATCGCGAATATCGCGGGCTTGCTTCATCAGAACCTCATCGATACCCAGGCGACCTGCGGTATCGATAATCACCACATCGTGGCGATGCTGGCGAGCATAAGCGAGGCCACGGAACGCGGCGTCAACTGGGTTGTCCTCGCTGGTGCCCATTTCATGGGTGGAATCGAGGCTGGTGCCCGGGAACGGTGCGAAGCACGGCACGCCTGCACGCTCAGCCACGATTTCCAGCTGCTGCACCGCACCTGGGCGCTGCAGGTCGCAGGCGACGAGAACTGGGGTGTGCCCCTGATCCGTGAGGTACCTGGCCAATTTACCGGCCAAGGTGGTCTTACCAGCACCCTGCAGACCGGCCAGCATGATAACCGTTGGCGGCTGCTTCGACATATTGAGACGTCGAGTCTCGCCACCGAGGATGTTGATCAGTTCCTCATTGACAACCTCAATGATTTGGTTGGCCGGGTTGACCGTCTGGCTGCCAATAATTTCGTTAGCGCGTTCCTTGATGCGCTTGATGAAGGTACGGACAACCTCAAGGGAGACATCGGCTTCCAGAAGAGCCAGCCGAATCTCGCGGGCGGTGGCGTTAATATCCGCCTCAGTCAGGCGACCCTTCCCGCCCAGCCCCCGCAGGGCACCCGTCAAACGATCGGAAAGAGACTCAAACAAGTTTCCAGCTCCCCTTTTGCCTTATCTTTTCTTAACTGTTCTACCGTACCCGCTGGCTACTCCGTTTGGCACATATCTACAGCTTCGCCTATCGACAACAATTGCATCCCCTCCACCCTAAACACCCCGATTCGGGTGTAACCAATAGGAAGTAGAAATCGGCAATAGAGTGAAGCTCTTTTATTCTCGGGAACGTTAAATTACTATTCGTTATTTTAACGTGACAATTAAACACGACCTAAGACAGGGTTGTCCCACTGCATAAAGAACGTTTACACAACCTATCTACCGCCAGGTAGATAACAGACAAGTAACGCCAATAGCCAACTTTTACTAAGGACGATCCTAGTGCACGCCTCCCCCGAAATGGTGCAAACTAAATTGCAAACCGGCAGCATTACAGCAGGTCAAAGTGTGCCACTACACACCTAGAGTTATCCCTATAACTACTTCCAATGCCATGCATATATCAACCAGTTTATGGTTAGCCATGAACCTAGTTAACCGCAGTTGGCCTGGTTTTATTTTCCGCCGTGCACGATGAGGGATGAACGGCGAAATCATATTCATCGGTCTCTGACCGTTTGACTCCTTGGGAGGTTTTCATGAAGAAGTTCACTACGGCTATCGCCGCCACCTTCTCCGCCAGCATGATTGCAAGCGCAGGCATCGCTACTGCACAGATTCCGGCCCCAATGCCGACCGAGTGCCCCGCCGGCCAGCACTTTGAAAACGTCGACGGCACTTTCCAGTGCGTTGCAGACCAGCCTGAGCAGGATTCCGCTGACGGAATTCCGGCCCCAATGCCGGACAAGTGCCCAGACGGCCAGCACTTTGAAAACGTCGGCGGAACCTTCCAGTGCGTCGCGGACAAGGAAGCCCCTAAGCCTGAAACGCCGGGCAACAATGAGTCCCAGCCCGGCAACCTCGGAAACCCAGGTATTTCTGATAAGCAGTGCCCGGAGGGCGAGCACTTCGACATGAGCAAGCCAGTTCCGGGCAACCCGAACGTCTTCGGTGCCTGCGTCAAGGACGAGACGAAGCCGGATACTGACAAGCCAGGCAAGGACAAGCCGGATACTGACAAGCCAGGCAAGGACGGCAAACCGGGCAAAGACGGCAAGGACGGTAAGCCAGGTAAGGACGGCAAACCGGGCAAGGACGGCAAGGATGTCAAGGTAAACGTTGACATCAAGATCTCTGCTGAGTGCAAGAACGAAAACAAGTGCACGAAGGAAGAGAAGAAGGCCAAGGAAAAGGCTGAGAAGAAGGCGTCCGAGTCCAAGAAGACGACCTCTTCCGAGAACGTAAAGAAGGTTTCAGACTCCAAGAAGTCTGAGCAGAATAACTCTGAGTCCAAGAAGGCTTCTTCCACTCAGAGCACTGGCCTAGCAGCCACCGGCGTTGACGCCACCACCCTGGGCGGAGCCGCTCTGGTTCTTCTGGTCGGCGGTGTCGCTGCTACCCGCATCGCCCGCAAGAACCGCTAAGAAGCTTAGGGTTCTACCCCGCTAGCGAAACGTAAACTGCTCCTGATGCCAATTCAGCATCGGGAGCATTTTTGCGTGTCATATCTTCGAAACGTTATAACTCCTATAGCTCGAACCATAAACCGCACAGATACCGATTTTTTACCAAACCGCTACGCCCCACCCGCCTTTCGCCACCCCGACACGATTAGGAAGCACCATTCGCCAGCAAAGATGAGCGAAAGCTATAAGACATTAGAAGACTCGGCTCCATTAGCGAAGACAGAAAAGCCCTATGCCGAGTCGACAGTGGCAAGTTCTATAAACGCTCCAACCACAACGGGTGTACACACTCAGCGTTGTAAATATAAGTTCCCACTTTCCTCTACTGGGGTTTGGACGAGTCAACAATTTTGCTTTACCCCCTCCCCAAACCCATGCCACTAAAGACTTTAATTAGTTATTAGAATCAAATGTGTGAACAGTGTTCCCCCTTAAGCCCATTGATTGCAGGGCTTTCCTATAGACATTGTGAGGTTTCCAAATGAAGAAGCTCTCTTCGACCATGGTGGCCGCTGCCGCTTCAGCCGGCATGCTCATCGGCGTTGGCGCCGCCACCGCACAGATTCCTGACCCCGCCCCATCGGAATGCCCCGCCGGTCAACATTTTGAAAATGTTGGCGGTACTTTCCAGTGTGTAGATGACGCGGCAAACCCGGATCCAGGAGGTTCATCGAACGATGGCATCCCACCGGGCGTTGAGGACACCCAGACCTGTCCCGACGGTTCCCCGCGGGATATGAGCAAGATTGACCCGGCAACCGGAGCTTACGGCGCGTGTGGCACTTCAGATGATTCCGGCCCAACTCCGGAGCCTGACGAAGATGCCCCAGAGAATGACGGAATTCCGCCGGGAGTCGATGACACCGCAACGTGCCCCGATGGTTCCCCGCGGGATATGAGCAAGATCGACCCGGCAACCGGAGTCTACGGCTACTGTCCAACTTCCGACGATGAAAACCCAGACGATGACGCACCGGGGGATGATGAAAACCCAGGTGACGAACGGCCTGGGGACGACAAGAATCCTGGGGAGGAAAATCCAGGAGACAAGCCCGACAACCCTAAGAATGACGGTAAGCAAACCGGGACCAAGAACACTGGTCTAGCAGTCACTGGTGTTCAGGCGACTGCCCTCGGCGGTGCGGCTCTCGCACTCCTGGTCGGTGGCGTGGCAGCTACCCGCCTCGCACGCAAGAATTCTAAGGATTCCTAGCACAACTCTCCGCTAGATTCCTAGCCCCTCAACAGTAAAAGCCCCGGAGCCCCGCGTATCCTCTACAGAAATCTACGCGGTGGCTCCGAGGCCTTTACTTTTTGCCGGGAGGGGGCAACGACCGACGCTGTACTCACCAATCAATGGAAAATTCACTCATCGATGTTAGTTACTATTTGCGGCCGCCGAGCAGTGCGTCTACAAAGCTCTCCGGCTCAAACGGCGCCAGGTGGTCAGCACCTTCACCAAGGCCAACCAACTTCACCGGTACACCGAGCTCGTTTTGCACCTGGAATACAATGCCGCCCTTCGCGGTACCGTCCAGCTTGGTCAGAGCAACGCCGGTGATGTCTACAACATCCCGGAAAGTACGAGCCTGCAGCAGACCATTTTGGCCAACCGTCGCGTCCAAAACCAGGATGACTTCATCAACCTGAGCCTTCTTCTCCACCACGCGCTTAATCTTGTCCAGTTGGTCCATCAGGCCGACCTTGGTGTGCAGGCGGCCGGCGGTGTCGATGAGCACCACATCAGCGCCGGACTCGATACCGTGAGCAACTGCCTCAAATGCAATAGAAGCAGGATCCGCGCCTTCAGCGCCACGAACGGTCTCGGCACCGACACGACGGCCCCAGGTTTCCAGCTGATCTGCAGCAGCGGCACGGAAAGTGTCCGCTGCACCGAGAACAACATGGTGGCCACCGGCCACCAGCACACGAGCCAGTTTGCCCGTCGTCGTGGTCTTACCAGTGCCGTTGACACCGACCACCAGAATCACTGCGGGCTTGCCCTCGTGCGGAAGTGCGCGAATAGAGCGATCCATCTCAGGCTTGCACTCCTCAATCAGCACCTCACGCAGCAGGGCGCGTGCCTGTTCTTCCGTGCTCACCTTCTGGCTGGCAATACGCTCACGCAGCTTATCGACGACACGCTGCGTCGCAGCCGCACCGAGGTCAGCCATCACCAGGATGTCCTCGACCTCTTCCCACGCGTCCTCATCAAGGTCACCCGCGCCCAAGATGCCGAGCACAGACTGGCCAATTGCATTCTGCGACCGGGACAGACGACCGCGCAGGCGACCCAGACGTCCCTCAGCCGGGTCAATGGAGTCAATCTGCTGTTCCGCTTCTGGCTCCGGCGTCGGCTCCGGCTCTGGCGTCGGTTCTGGCGTCGGCTCTGGCGTCGGCTCTGGCGTCGGTTCTGGTTCGGGAGTCGGCTCCGGCTCCGGCACCGGTTCAGGAGCAGAAACTACCTCTACCTCAGGCTCTGCTTGGGGCTCTGGTTGTGGTTCCGGCTCGGGCTCTGATTCCTCTTCTCCGGCCGTAGGCAAATCGATTGGGATTTCCCGCATTACGCGGTCGTGATCCCCCTCCATTTCGGTGGGGTTATCGGGAATAGGCAGTTGGCCTTCCGGCTTCAGCAGGGAGCCATCCGTCGACTTATCAACGGGCTCATCTGCCCGCTTTTCAACTGGTTCCGGGACCTGCTTTTCAATGGGCTTTTCCACCGGCTTGGGCATCGGTTTTTCAACCGGCTGCTTCTCACGGGTATCAGTTCCACTACCGGCCGGAGCGAAGTTAAAACCACTAGTGGCCTGGTAATTTCCAGACTTCTCCTGCTGGGTGAGTTCCTTAGTATCTTCCTTCGCAAAGGAAATGCGCTGGTTTTTCCTGCGGACATAGCCCACAACAAAAAGCAGCGCGATAATAACGACAATCGCGACGACAAGGAGTATCCACTGAGTTGGAGTCATAACTCTCATTATGCAGTATCAACGACTCTTCCTCACTTACTCCGCGCCTACTCCGCTCCTGTCGACGGAGTTGCGGATGCCGGTGACATTCGCTGCGAGATTACTCGAGTCACACCATCGCCCCGCATGGTCACACCGTAGAGCACATTCGCAACGTCCATTGTTGGCTTCTGGTGCGTAATGACAATCAGCTGACTGGTCGCGCGGAGTTCCTCGAGCAACGCAATAAGGCGACGCAGGTTAACGTCGTCAAGCGCTGCCTCCACCTCGTCGAGCACGTAAAACGGACTCGGGCGAGCGCGGAAAATAGCAACGAGCATTGCCAGCGCCGTCAGCGACTTCTCGCCGCCGGAGAGCAACGAGAGTCGCTTGACCTTTTTGCCCGGTGGGCGAGCTTCAACCTCGATACCTGTGGTTAGCAGGTTGTCAGGCTCAGTGAGAACCAGTCGTCCGTCACCGCCCGGGAAAAGCGTTTGGAAGACCGCGGGGAATTCTGCCTCGACATCGTTCCACGCGTCTGTGAAGAGCTGCAGAATCGTGGCATCGACTTCCTCGACAACATCGGTGAGGTCCTGGCGGGCCTTGAGGACATCATCGAGCTGCGTGGATAGGAAAGAGTAGCGCTCCTCCATCGCCTTATACTCCTCCAGCGCCAACGGGTTGACGCGGCCGAGCACACGCAGATCCTTCTCCGCCTGTTTGAGCTGCTTCGTCACGGCTGCGCGGTCAAAGTTCTCATCAGGAGCAAAGTCCGCGAGCAGGTCATCGACAGACAGCCCCAACTGGTCGACGATGCGCTCTGCAGCCTCGGTCACGCGGACCTGCGCCTGTGCACGGGCGATGTCTCCCTGGTGCGCGGAATCCGTTAGCTGTGCCAGCTCACGTTGCGCCCCATTTGCCTCCGTCCGTGCCGCCGATAGTGCCTGCGACACCGTCTTCTTCTGCGCCTCGGCATCGTCGCGATCGGCCTCTGCCCGCGCCAACGACACGTTGACCTTCGCATGCAAATCCTCAGCCAGCTCCGCGACGACTTCTGCCAATTCGCGCTGGGCAACCTTAGCCATCTGCGCCTGCTCATGGCGCGCCTTCGCTACGCGCTCCGACGCAGCCTGGCGACGAAGCCGCTCGGCCTTACCTCGTACACTCGACAGCCTCTCCTCTGCCGTACGCAGCGACAGACGCGCCTCTGTCTCCATGGCGCGCACTGCCGTCAGAGCCTCCGAGGCACGGTCACGTTCGCTTGTCGACGGTTCCCCCTCCTCGGGGTCACGGTCAACGCGAGCCAAGCGGTCCGCAACCTCCGCCAATTCCTTCTGGAGCTTCGTTACTCGGTCCACGGCTTCGGCTCCGCGCTGCTCAGCACGTTCGGCATCATGCACCACGCCGGACAGCTGCGCCGTGGCCCGAGTTCGGGCATCCGTGAGGACCTTCATACGACTCTGATGCTCACGCAGCGCAGCACGGGCGGCCGCAGCGTCAGTGCGGCGGTCCTCTTCTTCGGCCTGTGCACCGGAGAGCACACCACCGAGGTCACTCAAACGCACCTGCGCCTCCGCCAGCTCTTCGCGGGCCTTGGCAATGTCGGCGGCGATTTCCACACCTGATGCAGTGCCACCAGCACCGCCAGCTACCCAACCAGAGCCACGCAGCACACCATCGCGGTCAACAACGCGCAGTCGAGTATCCTGCGTCACCAGCTCACGGGCAACGAGTTCGTCGTCGCAGGCCACGACATCAACGAGCAGAGAGGTCAACGAACCCGAAAGCTTCGCGGGCACTGTCACATGGTCGAGCAGCCAGGATGCCTGTGCGGGCAAAGTGATGTCCAAGCGCCAGGAGTCGGATGCATCCGCAGAACTGATAACGACGGCACTGCCTTTGCCTGCAGCCACCAGCTCGTCGATAAGCGAATCTCCACTGCCCTCGCTGACTAGTGCTTCGGCGGCCGCGCCGAGGGCTGCGGTGAGCGCTTTTTCCCAGCCAGCGTCGACATCGATGACTTCAGAGAGAACGCCGAGCTCGTGCTTTTCGCGTAGCCACGCGGTGCCGTCGTTGGCAGCAGCGGTGCGGGCGGTCTCTAGAGCTTCGATGCGAGCGGACAAACCTGAGACGCTGCGCTCGAGGTCGCGCTCGTCAGCACGGAGTTCTTTCAACCGTGTAGAGGCCAGCTCTGCTTCCCGGTTAGCCTGTTCATAAACGCTCTGCAGCTCGGGACCTTCGAATTCGGCCTCGGCTAGTTCCTGTGCGGCGTTTTCCACGGCTTCGGTGGCATCGGCCCGGCGTTCGTCGGCCTCATTGGTTTGCTCGGCAAGGCGTGCAGCTTCGGCTTCGGCGGCTTCCAAGCGAGTGCGCAGAGATTCTTCGGCGGAAATGAGGCGAACCACTCCTTCGCGACGGTCGGCGATTGCGCGAACGGCCGCGAGGTGCTCGGCCTCTGCTTCGCGGAACGTTTCCTCGGCATCGAAAAGCGTTTCGCCGATTTCCTCCAGCTTTTCGCGAGCCTCTGCCTCTGCCTCTGCAAGCGTGGCTTCTTCGGTGGCGGCATCGTCGGCACGCTGCTCCAGGAAGTCCGGGTCCGGGCCTACCCACGGAGCGACGGAATGGTCGGCCGCGCGATCGGCGGCGATGCGGGCCGTCGCTTGAATACGCTCACCGAGTGCGGAGAGACGGAACCATAGGTCACGGGCAGCATCGGCAGCTGGAGTAATGTCCTCCAATTCGGCTTCGAGTTCTGCAGTGCGCTCAGCGGCAATCTCAGCACGCTCCGTGGCAGCTTCTACTTTTTCCTCAATGAGCTTGGCTTGACCAGCAATGTCATTGAGGCTGTCCTGCAAGTCCACGAAGTCCGCGGCAGCCAAACGCAACTTGGCATCGCGCAGGTCTGCCTGCACAGTCTGAGCGCGAGAGGCAGCCTCAGCCTGACGTTTTAGCGGCTTGAGTTGACGGGAAAGCTCACCTGTCAGGTCCTGCAGCCGGTCGAGATTGGCCTGCATCGACTGCAGTTTACGCTGCGCCTTTTCTTTGCGACGACGGTGTTTGAGCACGCCTGCGGCTTCTTCAATAAACGCACGACGCTCCTCTGGCCGAGACTCCAGAATCTGAGAAAGCCGGCCCTGGCCGACGATGATGTGCATCTCACGGCCAATGCCGGTGTCGCTGAGGAGTTCTTGGACGTCCATGAGGCGGACGCGAGAACCGTTGATTTCGTATTCGCTGGCGCCGTCGCGGTACATGCGACGCGTGACAGAGACTTCTTTATATTGAATGGGAAGTGCCCCATCGGAATTGTCGATGGTAAGAGTAACCTCCGCGCGCCCCAAGGGCTTTCGCCCGGAAGTACCCGCGAAGATGACATCTTCCATTTTGCCGCCACGGAGGGTCTTGGCGGAGTGCTCGCCCATAACCCACGCGAGGGCGTCGACAACATTCGACTTACCAGATCCATTCGGGCCGACAACTGCGCAGATGCCGGGCTCGAATTTCATCGTCGTCGCCGAAGCGAAGGATTTAAAGCCCTTCAGAGTCAGCGATTTCAAATACATGGGGCAATATCTTACCTGCAGTTGTGGACTGGAGCTGAATTAACCCAAGGACCCACTTGTTTTCACAGCCTCATTTACTTTTCACAGCCTCATTTACACAGCCTGGATTACACAGCCGCCTGCTTGGCCGACGTGTAGGCCGACTCACCGTGCTGAGCAACGTCGATACCAGAATGTTCCTGCTCGCCGTGGATACGCCAGCCGACGGTTACCTTCAGAACTCGGGCAATGATGTACGTCAGCACGCCCGAGAACACCGCTGCGATGACCGCAATAATGATCTGGATGGCGAACAATTTCAGGCCGTCGATGCCACCGCCGGTAAGCAGTCCGCGGTCGTTAGCCAGCAGGCCAACACCAATCGTTCCCCACATGGCTGCAACCAGATGCAGACCAACCACATCCAGGGTGTCATCGAAGTTGAACTTGTACTTTAAACCAACGCCCCAGCAAGCCAGCACACCGCCGATATAGCCCAGAATGATTGAAGTCACCGGGTTCATATCTCCTGCGGCCGGAGTAATAGTCACAAGCCCTGCGATGACCCCCGAAGCAGCACCCAGCGAGGTGGGATGTCCATCACGAAAACGCTCGAGTGAAATCCAGCCGAGCATGCCTAGGCACGCTGCCACGGTCGTATTTAGCCATGCCAGACCAGCGACACCGTCGGCAGCAAATGCCGAACCGCCGTTGAAGCCGAACCAGCCGAACCACAGCAGTGCAGCACCCAGCATGACGAGTGGCAGGTTATGCGGGCGATGCTGGCTGCCATCGATAGACTTGCGCTTGCCGACGATAATCGCCAGCACCAAAGCGGCGGTACCAGCAGCAATGTGCACAACCGTACCGCCAGCGAAGTCAATTGGAGCGATGGCAGCCTCGCCGTCAGCGGCCCCAAACAGTTTTGCCGAAAGGCTCTCTGCAGAGTGGCTCAGCAGACCACCACCCCAGACCATGTATGCCATTGGGAAGTACACCAGCGTTGTCCAGATACCGACGAAAATCAACCAGGTGGAGAACTTCACGCGTTCGGCCAGCGCGCCAGAAATCAGCGCTACAGAAATAGAGCAGAACGTGAGCTGAAATCCGATGTCGATGATGTTCGGGTAACCGTTTGCACCCGTAATATAGTTGCCGTCATCGTCCGTGATTGAGTTACGCAGTCCAAAGAACTCGAACGGGTTGGCAAATACACCACCGATTGGCTGCGACCCGTAGGACATCGACCAGCCCCACAGGACGTAAATGGCACCGACAACGCCAACAGCGCCAAAGCTCATCATCATCATGTTGAGCACCGACTTCTGTCGCGACATGCCGCCATAGAACAGCGCGAGCGCCGGTGTCATGAGCAAGACCAACGAAGCCGAGATCAGCATCCACGCTGAGTTTCCCGACTGTGCAATCACTTCTTCAGGCGTCATTTGTGCCTCCCCTGTCTGTCAGTAGGTAGTTATTAACTTAAACCACCCTGATTCCGTATTTGCGTAGTCTTTTTCTCACTTGCGTATTTTTCTAGCGCTCCGGGAGCTCTTTAGCGCCCCAATCAACTACCCCAAGACACGAAAAAATCCCCCGCCAACTGCGCAAAATCAATCACACAGAGCGAGGGATAAAACGTATTCGAATTTTTCGGTTTCCTACACCGACATGGGGGGGGGGAGGAAGACAGTTAGCACCCGCTTAACGACGGTCAAACGTGCTAAATGCCCCCTTCGGTTCCTGCCATAGGGGCACCACCGCCGTCACATTGCCTGGAGTATTCGGCCCCTCCAGCCAAGCGAGCAAACTCTCACAGTCTGCCCGTGACCCTTCGGCAACAACTAACACCCGACCATCCGAATAGTTCTGGGCGTAACCAACCAACCCCAACTCCAGTGCCGTCGCGCGGGTGTACCAGCGAAAACCGACACCTTGAACGCGTCCGTGTACCCATGCGGTGAGGCGGACGTCGTTAAGCGGCATCGGACTCACGCACCGTCATCGGGTCGGAACCATCCCAGCACTCGATCTTGTCGTGACCGCGGAGGTTAGGCAGATCATCGCGGTGGAATACTGGATTAAGTCCCTTGGCCTTCTGCTCGGAATAGTTCTTCAACAGGGCGACTGCGACACCGCCTAGCGGCAGAATCGCGATGATATTGATGGTGGCCATGAGTGCGGAGAACGTATCTGCAAGCGACCAGACTAGCGGCACGGAACCGACAGCTCCGCCAATCACGCACAGGATAACCAGGACGCGCACGGTGTTCAAGACAGCCTTGCTCTTTGACAGGAACGGGATATTCGCCTCGGCGTAGTAGTAGTTACCCACCAGCGAGGAGAACGCGAGGAAGAAGATGATAACCGTGACCGCGTGGATGGCCCACGTACCCACCTGCGCCGACAGCGCAGCCTGAGTCAACGCGGTGCCCTCCGCATCGCCGCCGAAGGTCGGATCGGACAACAGGATGATAACTGCGGTGATGGTACAGACGACCCAGGTGTCGAAGTAGACACCCATCGTCTGGATTAGGCCCTGTTTGACCGGGTGCGACACCGACGCCGTAGCCGCCGCATTTGGTGTGGAACCCATACCGGCCTCGTTGGAGAACAGACCACGGCGAATACCCTGCATCATGGCGGTACCGACAGCGGCACCAGCGATCTCACGGATACCGAAGGCGTGCTCAAAAATCAGCTTGATCATGCCCGGCACCTCGGTGATGTTGAGAGCCAAGACAATCAGGCCGAGGATAATGTAAGCCACGGCCATAATCGGCACGATGATCTGTGTCACCGCCGAAATACGCTGCACACCACCGAAGATGATGACGCCGGCCAAGATTGCCAGCACAATGCCGACGCAGAATTTAAAGATCGGCGTTTCCTGACCAGTCGACTCAGCCACAGCCGCCGTGATTGAGTTGGACTGCACCGCATTGAACACAAAACCGTAGGTCACCGTGATCGCGATGACGAACAGCGACGCCATCCAGCGCCAGTTCTCTCCCAGCCCCTTGGTGATGTAGTACGCGGGCCCTCCTCGGTAAGAGTCCTTATCCCGCACCTTGTACAGCTGCGCCAGCGTCGACTCCACGAAGCTGGTAGCACCGCCAATCGCAGCGAGTAGCCACATCCAAAACACGGCACCTGGCCCACCCGTAGTGATTGCCACCGCCACACCTGCGACGTTACCGGTACCGACACGCGAGGCAGCAGAGATTGTGAAGGCCTTAAAGGCCGAGATGCCCTTGACCCCCTCGGAGATGTCAGACGGCTTTTCGGTAATTGCCTTGAACATCTCCGGGATGTACCGGAGCTGCACCACAATGGTCCGCCAACAGAAGTACAGGCCTGCACCGCTGAGTAGCAGAATCATGAACAGCCAGTACTTGTCATTCCAGGCGTTGACCCAATCGGTCGCTTGTTCCATGAAGCTCATAAGGAAATTCTAGCGCTGACAGGTGGGACACAGATAACTCGATCTATTCCCAAATGGCAGACGTACAATTGCGCGCCCACACCTCGAGCACGGCTCCCCCGCTTGGCCATAGGCGTTCAAGCTCCGCTCGAAATAGCCACTTTCGCCGTTGACATGTACATATAGTGCGTCAAAGCTCGTGCCGCCGGCCGCTAGCGCCCGCTGAAGTACCGCTTGGCCCTCCCGCAGAAGTTTCGCTAATCGACGGACCGAAAGGTCGCACGCCGGCACGCGACCATCAACCTTCGCCGCCCAAAGCATTTCGTCGGCATAAATGTTGCCGATGCCGGACACGATGTTCTGATTGAGCAATACCGCCTTGATTGGCGAACGCGACTTCATCATGCGGTGTGCAAGTGCAACCACATCGACAGTTGGCTCCAATAGATCGGGCGCGATCTTGGCTGCGGGTTCCGGAACAAAGCGACCGTGGTATTCGACCATTTCACAGGCCCAGACCCAACCAAAGGTGCGCTGATCGTTGAAGTTGATAAGGTGCCGAGCGCCGTCCGGCAGGGCTATGTCAAATGCGGCCCTGGTGTGGCGTCCGGGCAGCGTATCGGGCGTGTACGGAGCTTCCACACGCAATTGGCCGCTCATACCCAGGTGGATGGCAATTGCGGAGTCGTCGTCAAGCGTGAGCCACATGAACTTGCCGCGGCGATCCGTAGCGATAACCGTGCGCCCGCGCGTACGACCGATAAACTCTGCGGCACCACCGGGTTGGCGCCGCACGGCACGAGCGTTGTAGACGAAAGTATCCTCGATGCGGCCACCGACGACGTAAGCGTCGAGACCGCGGCGTACGGACTCGACTTCAGGAAGCTCGGGCATTATGCAAGTGCAGTATGCGCCTGATGCGCGGCGTGCATCTCGGCTTCCTTCTTCGTGGCGCCGGTACCGCTGCCCTTAACCACGCCGTCAACCAGCACGTCGACGTAGAAAGTTAGGTCATGGTCGGGGCCGGTGGTGCGCACGGTGTACTCAGCAGCCGGTAGTTGCTTGGCTGCCAGGCGCTCCTGCAACAGCGTCTTCCAGTCACGACCGCGAGACTCCGTCGGGGCATCGTCAATCATCTGGTTAAACAGGCGAAGAACGGTCTCGCGGGCAACCTCAAAGCCATGCTGCAGGTAAATGGCACCCAGCAGTGCCTCGGTGGTGTCAGCGAGAATTGAGTGCTTATCCGCGCCACCGGTGGCCTTCTCACCGCGACCGAGGAGAATGTGCTCCCCCAATCCGATACTGCGGGCCAGGTCAGCCAGCGCGTACATGTTCACGACACCTGCGCGCATCTTGGAAATATCCTGCTCAGCACGGTCCGGGAAGCGACGGTAGAGTTCTTCAGCAACGCACATGCCCAGCACGGCGTCGCCCAGGAACTCTAGACGCTCGTTATTGGTCAGCATGCCATTTTCATTTGCGAAACTGCGGTGGGTCAGAGCGAGCTTCAGGGACTCCTCTGGTAGTTCAACACCGAGTTTTTCCAGCAGCGGGGCGTGATCGACGGCCTCAAAGGCCGCCTTTCTAGCCGCTTCACCGGTTAGCCGACGCTTGCGGCTCATCCGTTATATCTCCTTTAAAGTCTTCGTCTAAGTCGTCGTCGATTACTTATCGTCCCCGAGCGAGCCAAACTTTTCCGCCAGGCCAGCCCAACGCGGATCAATACGCTCCTCTTCACCCGAGATGCCGTCTGGTTCCGGCACTTCCGAGTCCGACTCAGCACAGCTGGAATCGAAATCCAGACAGGTCGGATTGAAGGGCAGATTCAAGCCCGCCTCATCGATGACGGCTTGAGTGATATCCACCGTATTGTCGACGATCTGACCAACTTCGTCCTCAACGTCTTCTTCCTCGGCATCGTCGCCTGTGATGAAGTCCTCGTTGTTGGAAAAGACAGCCGAAATATGGAAGCTGAGCTCCGGATTCAGCGGGGCTAGGCAGCGCACGCACTCGCCGGTGGCCTTGGCAGTCACAGTCGCGTCAACCATGACACCACTGCCGAGGTTCGTGACAATGCCGTCAACGACAACCTCCTCGCCAGCGGCGATGCCAATCATCTCGACACCAACGCGGACTGGGCTATCGCCTACCTTGCGGAACTGCTCGGGCATGCCGCCCTGCAGACATGTCGAAACGTCCAGAACAAATGGGGATGAGTCAGTCATGATAGACCTCAGTCTACCCCGAAGATGCGCTAACGCTCGTACCGGCGGCGTTCCTGCCCCTCGGAGAAGGAAGACGGCGCGTTCTGCGCCCCTGCACCACCGCCGACGGCACCGGCCCCTGAACGCAGTACAGAGCGATTGCGACCGACATTGCGCAGGGTCTCCTGGAGGGTCTGCTCAAACTCGGCGAGCTTGGAGTCAACGTAACGGTCACACTCTTCGCGGAGGCGAGAGGAATCCGCGTGTGCGTCGGACAGCAGACGATTCGCTTCGTCGTTGGCCTCGCGGACGACCGTCGACTCAGCGACCAGGCGAGCCTGCTCCTCACGGCCTTCCGCAACGGAACGCTCGTAGGATTCGTTACCAGCGTGAATCAGGCGATCGGACTCGGCAGAAGCACGATCCACAATGTTGTCGTACTCGTGCTGAGCATCCTCGCGGAGACGACGAGCGTCGTCCTCAGCGGCCGCAACGGTGCCAGCCGCGTGAGCATTGGCATTCTCAACGGTGTGGTTAGCGCGGGCCTCTGCCTCGTCGACAATACGATGGGCTTCTTCATCCGCAGACGAAATGGTGTTGTTCGCCCGGGCTTCAGCATCGTTGATAATCTCATCCCGCTGGTCCAAGACATCCTGCGCGTCATCGAGCTCAGCCGGGAAAGCATCCCTCAGTTCATCGAGCAACTCGAGAACACGCTGGCGCGGGACCATACAATTGGCCGACAGTGGCACGCCGTGTGCCTCTTCTAGGATCTGGACCAGTTCATCAAGAGATTCGAAGACGCGAAACATGACTTACATGCTACTTCAGTCTGAGCTGCAGGGCGTGCAAGACAGGCTCAGGAACTAGGCCTTCCACCGAACCGCCGTACCGAACAACTTCCTTCATCAGTGTCGACGACACGTGACCGTACTTCGGATCAGCCTCCACAAAGAGAGTTTCAATGCCAGTCATGCGCCGATTCATCTGTGCCATAGGAGCCTCATACTCGTAGTCTGCTGCCGAGCGCAGTCCCTTGACCAGGCAGGTAATCCCCTTCGCGGAGGTGTAGTCCACCAACAGCTTCGACCAGGAGTCCACCCGCACATTGTCCAGGTGCTGCGTGCACTGCCGAATGAGGTCCATGCGCTCTTCGACGTTGAACATGCCCTGCTTATTCGGGTTGTGGGTAACCAACACGGTCAACTGACCGAATTGGCGCGCGGCACGCTCAATCACATCGAGGTGACCACAGGTCATGGGATCGTAGGAACCGGGGCAGCATGCGTGAGTCATAGAGGTCAAACCACCTTTGGTCGTCGTAAAGCGTAAAGAAGAACGTTAAGCGTTGTGGATAGCGGTGTCGAAGCGCGCCAATCCATGAATGCGGCGCTTCAGCTTCTGCTGGAGCTGCTCATAGCCCTCCGGCCACTGCGTCTCGTCGTCATCGCGGTGACGCTCCACAGTCACTACCGCGCCCGGCGCGAGGAAGCTGCGCAGAGCCTCCAACATCTCTGTAACGGCCTCCCCCGCCAGCTCGTAGGGAGGATCAGCGATGACGCGGTCAAAAGGCTCGCCCGGCGCGCCCGCAAGGTACGATGACACTTTCATCGGAGACACGGCCACATCGGGATGCCCCACGGTGCGAATGTTCTTTTCAATGGCGGCAATGGCGTTCGGATCGTTTTCCACCAATACGACGGAACGCGCGCCACGGGAAGCCGCTTCCAAACCGAGCGCACCTGAGCCCGCGAACAAGTCGAGAACGCGAGTTCCCTCTAACCCAAAGCGTGTGGACCAGGATGAAAAGATGGCTTCTTTCGCGCGGTCACTGGTTGGCCGAGTGGTCTCTCCCTTGGGTGCGACTAGTCTGCGACCGCGCGCCTCACCTGCAATAATGCGGGTCATCTACTTCCCTTCGTGCGATGTGTTCTCGTTGCCGTTGTTCTGTGCCATCGTGCTGTGAGTTGCTGGCGTAATTCGTGCCAGCAGCTGACCACCTTCGACATCCACAAATTGATCTGCCGCCACCTCCGCGACCGTACCCGGGCAGGGCGCTAAAACCGGCGCTTCTAGCTTGACGGCCTCCACGACCGCAATGACCTGGCCAGTCGTCACCGAGTCTTTCTCGGCGACCTCCCAGCGGACTACTCCTGCAAAAGGTGCACAGACATTTACCATGCCCAACAGTCTACTTAGGTCTAACTAGGAGCGGTCCAAGTAGTTCGACTGCTCTTCATCAATATCGGAGATGAGCTCCCCCACAAGTCTCTCATCACTGTCGAGGAGAGCCGTGGCGTCGTGCCGGGTGCGCTCGATGATCTCGCCGTCGGTGGTGAGGTCCACCAGACCGAGGCCAGTTGCCAGTCCCGATTGGTCATCACCGAGTAGATCACCAAAACTACGCGTGGCCAGGTCTAACTCCGCCAGTTGAATACCATCGGTGGTGGTGGCAATGCGTTCCAACCGGGTACGCTCCGGTGTCTGAGAATGCGTGTGTGTACACAGGAAACACAGTCCACCCCGGTCACCGCGGCCGACGCGACCGCGCAGCTGGTGAATCTGCGAGATACCGTAGCTCTCGGCGCGGCGAATCATCATGATCGTGGCCTCTGGTACATCCACGCCGACTTCGATAACTGTGGTGGACACCAGCACATCCAGCTGACCTCCGGCAAAAGCCTGCATCACGCGGTCTTTGTCCTCCGGTGCCATATTGCCGTGCAACTGACTGATACGTACACCGGGCAGTTTCTTCCTCGCTCGGTCGAACACCGCTTCCACAGACTCGTCGAGGAACTGTTCCTCATCGCGGGTAATACGAGGACAGACAATGAAGGCGCGGTTGCCCTTGGCCACTTCTTCCCCAATGCGCTCCCAGGTTCGTGCCTCCCAGCGGGGTTTCTCCAGCGTCGGTACGACAAAGGATTGGATCTCCTGACGTCCCCGTGGCAATTCCGTCAACTGCGAAACTGCAAGGTCGCCAAAAATGGTCATCGCTACCGTGCGCGGAATCGGGGTTGCCGACATCACCAACAGATGCGGTGTCATTCCGCCCCGTCCCCTGCTGCGCAATTGATCGCGCTGGCGCACACCAAAGCGGTGCTGCTCATCGACGACCACCAACCCGAGATCGAAGAACTCCACGCCCTCACTGAGCAGGGCATGCGTGCCGACGACAATGTCCGCCTCCCCGTTGACTGCCTCCAACAGGGTTGCCCGGCGCTCCTTCGTCGACATCGAACCCGTCAGCAGTCGCACAGTCACTGCTACTCCGGCTTGCTCCAGCATCGCTGTCAGCGATCGGTAGTGCTGTTGGGCCAGGACTTCCGTCGGCGCCAGCATCGCGCACTGTCGGCTGGCATCGACTGCCTGCAGCATTCCCAGCAGGGCCACCACGGTCTTACCCGAGCCGACTTCACCTGCCAGCAGGCGGTTCATAGGGCTGGTCTGCGACATGTCGTGCGCAATATCGGCCGCGACCGCGACCTGACCGTCGGTAAGCGAAAACGGCAGTCGTCGGCGTAGCTCGTCGCGAAGCCCTCCGGTGACCTCCGTGCAGGCCGGAGCGGTGAGGCTCTCTTGAGTGCGTTTACGTGCACCAACGGCGAGTTGGAGCTCAAGCGCTTCGTCGTACTTCAGCCGGGTGAGCGCAATGTCGGGGCCCGCGATGGAGGGAAAGTGTGCGCCACGCAGTGCGGAGTCGAAATCGGTAAGTCCCTCCGGTGTGGCGGGCAACGGGTCTGGCTGCAGCGGTAACCATTCGAGGATGCGCTGCATGAACAGGGCCAGGTGAATACCCGCTACTCCTTTGCGGCCACGGTACATGGGCAGGTAAGGGCGAGTGAGAAGCCGCTGCATCTCCGCAATCCCCTTGGCCGTTTTCGTCAGTGTGGCCAGCTTGCCAGTGGCTGCGCCTACCGAACCATCGGCTTTGAGCACCATGCAGTCAACATTTTTCAGCTGCAGCTCATTGCGGAACTCGCTGAGTGTGCCAACAATGAGCAGACGCACACCGGGGTGCAGCATATTGCGCAGCCATTCGGCACCAAAAATCGCGGCCGGAAGAATGCGCACGCCGTCGCTGACATAGATTTTCAGTGGCTTGCGTCGGTCGGCGAAGGCGGGCGCTGGCGAGATGCTGTGCACCTCCACGACTGTGGTGATGGTGTCGCCAATGTCGGAAAATGACACATCTAAGCTCTTACCCTGCGCCACGTAGCGCTTTGGGAAATTCGTCAGTGCATCCGAGACGGTCTCCATACCGAAACCTGTGTGAAGTTTCTTCGCAATCTTTGGACCCACCACGATATTCAGGGGCGTGCGCGCATAATCCGAGCCGAGCCATCCGAGCATCGTGCTACTCGATTCCTATCTGCACCGGCTCATCGATGCCAGTTGCATCATAGGCTACGACCTCCACAGGCTTGTCCAGCCGCGCCCGCACTTGCTCTATGTCCACGTCCTCAGCTCCGCGCCCGAGCAGCAGAGTCACTAGTTCCCCGCCGCCAGCCAACAGGTCTGAGACGATCTCTGTGAGCGCGTCAGTCAAAGGCTTATCGACGTCCGCAGCGATTACAGCCGTTCGCGTGCCATTGGCAGCCTCGCCCATCGCGTACGCGGCAACCGCCAGCGGCAGCTCAGCCGAATGCACGGCCAAGGCCGCGAGGCCAGCCGGAATGGAGTCTGTAGAAACTACCGCGAGTGTCGGATTAGCCGCGGCAGCAGCGAATTCGATATCCGCCAATTCCTGGTCGCTGACTAGACCATTTGGCAGCAGGATTACCTCATCCGCACCCCGCATGGCAGTCAGTGCCTTGGTGACCACATTGTCAGCGAACTCCTGGTCGGCGATGGCTGCGCGATCTGTTGGAGTGGATGTGGGAGTCGGAGCGGGGGTCGGGCTGATAGCAATCGCTCCAGAGGAAGTGATGAGATCTTTCAGCGGACCGTCCGGCACTACCGCAATGAGGATGCGAGTGGACTCAGGTGTTGTCTCCGGTTCATCGAGCACCTCGATGCGGATGCCCTCCGGACGACCGAAGTCAAGTGCCGCTTCGATAACTGCGCCCGGCTCCACTGTGTGGATATGCACCATGTACTGTGCGGTCTCCGCATTACCAGCGTCACCTGCGATGATGAGCGAGTTTCCCAGCGGGTTTAACCGCTCTCGCAGTGTCTCCACCGCCTGGGTATCCGCCAAGGAAATCAGGTACATGACCTCCATCTCAACGGTGGCTACGTGCGGCGCGTCGACATGTAAATCGACCGGTGCGGCTGCGCGGCCGCTGACTTCGTCGGCAAGCGCGTCGAGCAGAATAACCAACCCCGCGCCGCCGGCGTCGACTACACCCGCCTGCTGCAGTGCCGGGAGCTGGCTGGGGGTTTTCGCCAGCGCATCGCGAGCGGCATCTGCAATCGTGTCGGCGAGCTCCTCAATCGAGTCGCCCTCAAATTCCTCCGCGACAATCGCGGCGTGACGCAGGACTGTCAGAATCGTGCCCTCCACCGGATTGGCAATCGCCTGGGAGACATGTTGTACAGCTAGCTTTAGCGAGTGCTGCACCGACTCAACACCAATGCCGCTACCGGAAGCTGCCTCAGCCACCGCACGAAAAACCTGCGAGAGCACAGTGCCCGAATTACCGCGGGCACCACGCACCGCACCGGCAGCCAGCGCCGCGGTGACTGCGCAAACATCGGAAGCGTCTGCCTTCTGCGCTTCCTCATACGCCGAACTCAACGTCGCGAGCATATTCGACCCGGTATCGGAATCCGGTACTGGGAAGACATTGAGACTGTTGATCTCATCGCGGCGGGATTGAAGCGCATCAATACCCCGGGCAACCCAGCCGACAATCGCGGCAGAACCAATCTGCGAAGACATGAATTCCTATTCTAGCGTCCAGTCGATAGGGGTAGCTCCCTGACGAATCAGCGACTCATTGGCCCGGCTGAACGGGCGCGACCCGAAGAACCCACGGGATGCCGACAGCGGTGACGGGTGCGGCGAACAGATGCAGTCCACGCCCGGGAGCCAACGCTGCAAACTCTGCGCATCGCGTCCCCACAGAATTGCCACGAGAGGCTTGTCCCGAGCGACCAATGCTTTGATGGCATGCTCCGTGATTGCCTCCCAACCCTTACCGCGGTGCGAGGCAGCAGCACCCGGGCGCACGGTCAGCACACGGTTGAACAGAGCTACGCCCTGCCTACTCCACGGAGTGAGGTCACCGTTGGAGGGAGTCGGGAGCCCCAGGTCGGAGGAGTACTCCTTAAAAATATTCGCCAACGACCGCGGCACCGGCTTCACATCCGGTTGGACCGAGAAGCTGAGCCCCATCGCGTGCCCCGGGGTCGGATACGGGTCCTGGCCGATGATGAGCACCTTGACCTCATCGAATGGGTAAGTGAAGGCGCGCAGCACATCGGTGCCCGCGGGCAGGTAGCCGTAGCCGGCCGCGTTTTCCTCGCGCAGGAACTGCCCCATCCGGTGGATATCATCGGCCACTGGCTCCAGCGCTTTCTGCCACCCTTCTTCGACCGGCAACGGATCCATGTCATGCAGCCTTTCTTCTCAAAACCTCGTCGAACTCTTAAAAGGAAACCCAACCGGCATCGCGGGCAGGGGGTTTGCCGTCGATAAGCACCGAATCGAACTTTTCCTTCGACACCGTGCCGATAGCGCGGAATCCCGTCGGAGGCTCCCCCGGTGTCGAACCAATCAGTGTGTGGTCCTCCCCGCCGGTGAGCACCCACTCCCATGGATCGACGGCGAGGTATTCGCCAGCGGCAATCTGCAACTCATCGGGCGCAATCGCACTGCTGTCAACTTCCAAAGTAACCCTGGAGGCCTGCGCAATAGCGCGGAGATCCACCACCAGTCCATCGGAATTGTCCGTCAGTGAACGCACTCCTGTGGCTCGCGCCGTGGCCCCCCTGCGGTATTCAAATTCGGGCGTACAGTGTGCTGCCACCAGCTGCGCAAACTCACTTGGAACCTTTGCCGGGCTTCCGCAGTGCTGCAGCAGCGCAAGGCCCGCTGCAGAGTAGCCGATGCGCCCCGACGCAATCACCGTATCCCCCGCGCGTGCCGCTGAGCGCAGCAGCGGCCGCCCCAGCCCACCGAGTTCGCCCATCGCAGTGATGGAAATCACCAGAGAATCTCCGCTGACCATGTCACCACCGACGAGCTCCGCGGGACATTGCTTGCCTTCCTGCCACAACCCCTCGGCGATACCGGTGACCACGCTCACCGGAGTATGCAACGGTGCTGAGATGGCGAAAAGCATTGCCGTTGGACGTGCACCCATCGATTCGATGTCGGCGAAATTCTGTACCGCGGCCTTAGCTCCAACTTGCTGAGGTGTCGACCAGTCCAGGCGGAAGTGGCGCCCTTCCACCAGCATGTCAGTGGAGGTGACAAAGCGGGCGTTGGGGGTTGTCTGCGTCAAGACGGCGGCATCGTCGCCATTGCGTGCCGACGGGGCGATAGCCCGAATAGCCTCAATGACCCCAAACTCGCCAATATCGCCAATGGTCAATTCAGTCACAGTGTCGAGTCACATTCCTAATAGTCGATGGTTAACCGTTAATAACGGAACCCGTCTCGGCATTGCCCCCCAACCAATTGGAGTTGGTACCGGACAACGTAGAATCAGGCCCATGGTAGACGCACCCCGATCGGGAGAAACAGTTCAGTCCAAGGGTAGCCGGACACGCGCGGGCATCGCACTCGCTATCGCCATTATCTCTATCCTCGGCATCATTTTTGCCGCAAAGATTTACCAGGATAGTCAGGCGGCGAAACCAGTCGCGATTTCCAACCCGGAGCTCCCCGCCAATGACTCGCCTGAGTGTGCGGAACTGCTCGACCGACTGCCAGAACGCGCCGCAGGTCTGGTTCGCGCCGAAATTGCAGAGCCGGCTCCAGAAGGTGCCGCTGTGTACCGAAACTTGGAACAAGACCGCATCACGCTGCGCTGTGGCGCGAACGTACCTAGCCAGTACAACGAACTGGCCAAGACCGAAGAGGTCAAGGGCATTTCGTGGCTGCGCGTTGTCGACAGTACCGACGAATCTTTGGCGACTTGGTTCACCGTCGGCCGTGAGCCAGTGGTTGCGATTACCGCCGAAGGAAATGCAAAGGCGGACGACGCACTGCGTGATCTCGCCGAGGCGCTGCGCCCGGATTCCGAGTACAAGAACAAACCGGAGCGCGGCGGTGTCCCGCTGGCAGAATTGGCAGCTCCGGAAGCTGATAAGCGCTGTAGCGGCTTGGAAGCTGCCCTCCCCCGCGATCTCGGCAACCGTCACCGTCTGAGCGCAGCGGAAATGCCGACTGACATGCCGAAGGACATGGTCATTTGGGGCGGTACCCCAGCCGATCCGGTGGTGCTGCGCTGTGGTGTCGACGAGCCGGCTGGCTACAGCACCACCACGCAGCAGCTAACACAGGTTGGTGACATTGTCTGGTTCAACGAACCAACGCTGTCCTCCGGTACCTCCGCCACCTGGTACGCCATGGGGCGTGAACGCTTCGTCGCCGTTGAAATGCCAATGTCGGAGGCCAGCTCTCTGATGCCGGTGCTCTCCTCGGTCATCGCTGACAACCTGGAGAACATCTCGCCGAGCGAAGAGAAGTAAGAACCAGCTTTTATCGACGAGCTACCAGCGCCCGCTCAATCAGGGCGCTGAGCAGCTCCTCGTAGGCAACACCTGAGGCCGCAAACATCTGCGGGTACATCGAAATCGGGGTGAAACCCGGCATGGTGTTGACCTCATTGATAATCGGGCCATTATCCGTGACAAAGAAGTCCACGCGAGTCAGACCATCAGAGCCCAGTGCCCTGAACGCCCGACGAGCATCCTTCTCCAGCGCCTTCAAAACATCCTCTGGCAGCTCAGCCGGAATCTGCGCCGAAACGATGTCATCCAAGTACTTGGTCTCAAAACCGTAGAAGCCCTCGTCGGAGTCCTCCGTGCCACGCAGCAAGGACGGAACCGATACCTGCAGGCTGCCGTCAGCGCGCTGCAACACGCCAATCTCCACCTCGGCACCGTCTACACCGGCCTCTACGATGACCTTCCAGTCATGCTCTCGGGCCAGCTCTACCGCCGCATCCAGATTCGCCCAATCATCGACGCGGGAGATACCAATCGACGATCCTCCACGGGCAGGTTTGACGAACACCGGCAGGCCAAGGGTCTCCTTGTCCTCGTCGGAAAGCGACTCGCCAACGTGCAAAACGACCTGCTTGCCGATAGGAAGCCCCGCTGCCTGCAGGAGATTCTTCGTGCGTTCCTTATCCATACCCGCCGCGGAAGCGAGCACGCCCGGGCCGACGTAAGCAATGCCGGAAAGCTCAAAGAGCCCCTGGATTGTGCCATCCTCGCCGTGCGGACCGTGGAGAACAGGGAAGATGACGTCGACAGTGTCGAAAACCTCGCCGGCGCGATCACCGGTGACATAGCGGAACTCACCGCGGCGTGACGGCGAGGTGCTCAGCGCAACTTCCTCGCCTGGGATGACCTCCGGCATCGTACGCCCCTGCGTGCGCAGCGTGTCCGTCTCACGCGTGCCGACGGTCCAGACACCATCCTTGGTAATACCAATGGGAACCACTCGGAAGCGGTTCTCATCCAGGTGATCCATAATTGCGCCAGCTGAGACACAGGAGACACTGTGTTCAGGGCTTGCGCCGCCGTAGATAACGGCGACGGAAATGCGATCTGCAGACGAGCTATTCGACGAAGTCATGGTGACTAAGTTTAGCCCCGCCCCTGCATTATTGGTTATTCCGACTTGCGGCTGCGCCCCATCAGCTTACGAATTGTCTCATCGACCTTCGCGCCTTCGTGGCAGACAGCGTAAACGGCCTCAGTAATTGGCATTTCCACGCCATTGCGGCGAGCGAGGTCACGGACCGAGATTGAAGAAATCACACCCTCAGCCACCTGACCACGCGTAGCGTGCTGCGCCTGCTCCATCGTGTCACCGCGACCGAGACGGTCACCGAAGGTGCGGTTACGCGACAGTGGTGAGGAACAGGTGGCCACCAAGTCGCCGAGACCGGCTAGACCCGCGAAGGTCTTATCCTCTGCGCCAACCGCGTCGCCCAAACGTGTGATTTCCGCCAGACCACGGGTGATGATGGTTGCCAACGTGTTCTCACCCAAGCCCTGCCCAGAGGCCATACCGCAGGCCAACGCAATGACGTTTTTGCAGGCACCGCCGATTTCGCAGCCAATCACATCGGTGTTGGTGTAGGGACGGAAGTAATTAGTGGCGACTGCCGCCTGAATCATCTTGGCGTTGTTCTCATCAGCGCAAGCAATGACCGTTGCCGCTGGCTGCTCCATCGCAACTTCGCGGGCGAGGTTCGGGCCCGATAGCACCGCAATACGCTCTGCTGGCAGGTCTGTGACCTCAGCGATGACCTCACTCATGCGCAGATGTGTCTCACGCTCCACGCCCTTCGCCAGGCTGAGCAGAATCGTCTCCGGTCCGATGAAGTCCTTCCAGACCTTGAGATTGTCACGCAGGGTCTGCGAGGGCACGCCCAGCACCACCACATCCGCGCCCTTCAGCGCGGCCTCTGCATCCGAGGTGGCTTCAATGTTTCGCGGCAGTCCCAGCCCAGGTAGGTAGTCGTGGTTTTCGCGGCTGATCTGAATACGCTGTGCCTGCTCTGCACGTCGCGACCACAGCCGTACAGGATTGCCCGCATCAGCAAAAACCTTGGCGAGCGTCGTGCCCCACGACCCCGCGCCCATCACTGAAACCTGCACCATCGCCGCGACCTTCCTCCGTTAGTCTCTAATCTCCAACAAGTCTAGCGAGACGTTCTCACACTGCGATACTAAACTAGGTCGGCGACAAAGGATTGAAAGGGAATTCACGATGATGCACGAAGAGGACAAGGACCTCAAGGGCGATACCTCCGTGACCGGTCGCCTGCGCCAGATTCCGACGAAGCCAGGTCAGGATGTCACCAAGCCGACCTTTGCGGCCGGCGCGGTTCTGTGGCGAGGCGATGTCCACAACCCTGAAATCTGCGTAATTCACCGTCCTTCTTACGACGACTGGTCGCTGCCGAAGGGAAAGCTCGACGCCGGTGAGAACCTGATTGCCACCGCTGTCCGCGAGATCTGGGAAGAAACAGGCTACCGAGTCCGGTTGGGCAAGCTGGTCGGCAACGTCTCCTACCCTGTCGCTGGACGCACGAAGTTGGTCTGGTACTGGACCGCTGAGGTGCTCGACGGCGACTTCGAGCAGAACTCCGAGGTCAATGAGCTTCGCTGGGTCTCCTGGGACGAAGCCGAGGAGCTGCTGTCCTACGATCTCGACCGCGACGTGCTGGTCAAGGCCCGCAAGCGCATGAACAAGGAACCGGACACCCGTCTCATTCTGGTTCGCCATGGGCGTGCGCACCGCCGCACCAACTGGAACGGCAATGATGCACTGCGGCCGCTGGATAAGAAGGGACGTCGTCAAGCGGAACTGCTCGTCTCTGCGCTGGAGGGTTTCCGCCCCGAGCGCGTCTACTCCGCCGAGCCCGTGCGTTGCCAGGACACCGTCGCGCCACTCGCCGCAGAGCTGGGCATGCAGGTCACAGTCGACGAACGGCTTGGCGACGAACACTGGATTGCCAACCAGGTCGAGTCCAAGAAGGCCTTCGAGGACATTGTCGCGCTAGGCGGAGTCAGCGTGGTCTGCTCTCAGGGCATCACCATCCCTGACCTGTTGGCCGCTTGGTCCGCCGAGGGCACCCTGCCCTTCGACGAGGAAATCCTGTGCAAGAAGGGCTCGGCCTGGGTACTCGGCTTCAACGACGGTGTGATGACCACGGCTGATTACTACGCCTCGGCGCTGCCGGTGAAGTAACCCCCTACAACCTCGGATCCATCGGTTCTGACTCCAGCGCCAACACGCCGAAGACAGGAACATGGATCCGATGCAGAGGCTCGCCCGCCGCTAGTCGCTCCAGCGACTCGATGCCGAGGGCATATTCGCGTAGCGCCGATGACTGCTTGTGCTGCAGATTTCGCCGCTTCAACCGCTCTTGACGCTGCGGGTGCAGGTAGTCATGCCCATAAATCATGCGCAGATACTTCCGTCCCCGCACCTTTATGCCGGGCTGTACCTGCCGGTCCACTGCGGCGTTTTCCATCGGCTTGACGACGGCCCCTTCCCCGCCCGACTCTGTCAGCTGCAACCACCACTGCGATGCGGCCTCCACCTGTTCCGGGTCACTGGGGTCGAGGACAAAGCAGCGCGTCAGCCGGTAGATCTCACTGTCAGCTGCTACTAGCTGGTTCGCGATATCCAAGTGCCATGAGTGGGGCTTGTGGTGCCAGGTGGCATCCTCACTTGCCAGCACTTGGAAAGGTGCGAACTGAATCTTCTTGTCACTGTCGACATACCGGTTGTAGGCAGCACGGAACTTCTCGAGCTCGTCCAGAATCTGCTCTGGCGCAGGACCACCGACCTCTACTCCCCTGTCGGTTGCCGCCTGCAGCGCTGCCGCGAGGTGTGTCGCTGCACCGATACCAGCGGCAGCAGTGGGTGCATAGATCTCGTCGATAAGCCCCTGTGCCTTGAGATTCCAGGGCAGCATTTCGCCGTCGAGCAGGATCCAATTGCCGAATTGGTCAAAAAGCCCGGCGCGAACTGCCGCCTTGGTCATTTCGTCGAGTGCGGGATTCTTACCGTCGAAGAAGGCGCGGCCCGTCCGGGTGTAGGCGTACGAGTGAGCACCGAAACGAGTCTTTGTCCCGGGTCGAATCAAGCACAGCACAGCTCGGGAACCCATGTGCTTTTCCTGACAAATGACCTGGTCAGTGTGCACTGCGTAGTAGCGGAATGCCTCCTCCGGGTGTTCCAGGAATCCCTCTCGCTGCGAGGTCGGCGCCGGTGACATTGTCGGTGGCAGGTACGGAATTTTCTCCGGTGCGAGCGTGAAACGGCTGATAGTTTCCAGCGCTGCAGCCGCGCGGTCACTATCAATGCGGATGCGGCCATGCCGGCCGGTCTGGATACCATCGACGTCTAACACGTCAGTGATGCGCAGTTCGGACTCCGGGCGATTGTTGGTGCTGCGAGATGGGGCCTCCCACCAGGTTTGCTTCGCATCAACCTGCACGGTCTCTAGCTCGGGATAGCGCAGCGCAGAGAGCTTACCGCCGAATACACAACCGGTGTCGATGCACATGGTGTTATTGATCCAGCGCAGACGGTCCGCTTCCATGTGGCCATAGACAACACGGGTGGCACCGCGGTAGTCCGCTGCCCAATCCAGACGTTCTGGCAGGCCATTTTCATCGAGCTTGCCAGTAGTCGCACCGTAGAGCGCGAACTCACGGACCTTTCCGGAGGCTCTGCCATGGAGGTGCTCAGGCAGTCCCGCGTGGGCTACGACCAGGGCGCCGTCATCAAGCACGTAGTGCACGGGCAGGTGGTCGATGAATTCACGGACGTCCTTCCGGAACTCCTCACTTTCGTCGGCGAGCTGAGTGAGCGTTTCGGCCAGCCCATGTCCAGTGGTGACGTTGTGACCGTCGAGGGCGCGCACCAACTTAGAGTCATGGTTTCCGGGCACGCAGAGGGCATTACCGGCAGCGACCATTCCCATGACCAGTTTCAAGACGGCTGGACTATTAGGGCCGCGATCGACAAGGTCACCAACAAAAATGGCCGTGCGACCATCGGGGTGATGAGCATCGCTTCCATCTGCCGAGAGCTGATAGCCAAGTTTTGCCAGCAGTTCGGTCAACTCATCGAAGCAGCCGTGGACGTCGCCGATGATGTCGAACGGACCGTGGAGGTCGCTGCGGTTGACCTTGAGCGGAACACGTTCAATGGTGACCTCTTCAATTTCCGTCGCGGAATTCAAGATGAAAACGTTGTGAATCTTCTCGCGCCTCAGGTGCTTGAGTCCTCGGCGCAGATCACGGTGCTGGCGCTCCAACACCTCTACTCCGAAATTGCGGTCAGTGCGCTGCCTGTGCCGCTCCTTCACCTCCGCCAGCGGAAGGTTCAAAACGATGGCAGCACTCAGAGCATGGTGGCTGCGCGCCAGCTTCACCAACCGGGCACGGTCCTGCGGTTTCACATTCGTCGCATCAACAACAGTAAGCAATCCGGCTTCCAGGCGCGTGCCGACGATTGTCTCCAGCAGTTCAAAAGCAGGCGCCGTCGCCGCCTGGTTATTCGGATCGTTGGAAACAATGCCGCGACAGGTATCCGAGGATACGACTTCAAATGGGCCGAAGTGTCGTGCCGCAAAAGTCGACTTTCCGGCGCCAGAGACACCGACCAGCATGACCAAGCTGAGGTTAGGAAGCGAGATGGTACTCATAATTAGCTCTCCTCTGCTGCGGTGAAGTCGAAGGAAAAGACCGCCATTTGGGTCGGTTGGCCGTAAGTTTCGTGCACGTCCCCAATACCGTCAAAGTCCACCAGATAACCGAACTTCTCGGCCACGCCCTTCGCCCACTGGCGAAATTCCACGCGGCTGAACTCGAAGCGGTGATCAAGGTGTCGGAACTGTCCGGGCGCTAGGTTTGGATAGCACGCGTTGTAGTCACTGTTCGGCGTCGTGACGATGACATACTGCGGCCTGGCAAGCCCGAAAACGTTGTTCTCCAGCGCGGGCAGCCGATCGGCATCAACATGCTCAATGACCTCCATCAGGATTGCCACGTCCATGTTCGCAATGCGCTCGTCGGCATAGGTGACCGAGGATTGGAAAAGCTCTACCCGCGCAGCTTGGCGCTCCGGCATGCGATCTAGGTTCAGCGCCTTGTGCGCCTTACGAAGCTCCCCTACAGAGACATCAGTGCCAACGATCTGCGCGATTCGCGGATTCTCCAGCAACGGCCCGAGCAACACGCCGGAACCACAGCCGATGTCCACCACGCTGCGCGGGCGCAGTCTAAATACCTCACGCAGGACTCGGTCTTGACGCTGTCGATTGAGCGGCTTGGCTGTCTGGTCACCGCTGGCCAGTTCGATTGCACCAGCTTCCCCGGCAAGCTTCACGACGGCTTCGTTGACCAGGCCTTTTTGATCGGCAAGGTAGCGCTTTAGGATTTTCTCCCGCTGCGGGTGCTCCGGCAGCCAGTCCTGGGCGCGCGCGGCCAGCTTGTCGATTTCCCGGTCATCAACCCAATAGTGTTTCCCACCGTCGAGGACGGGAAGCAGAATATACAGGTGATTGAGCAAATCACGAACGGTTGCTCGACCTGTGAGGGTCACCGTCGGTGAGAACTTCTGCCCGGCAATGTTGTTGAAGAAATCGCAGGTGACCTTCCACCCCAATGGCTCAAACAAAGCACGGATTTCTTCCTCGGTGCCGGGTACCGCCGCGACTGTCGCGGTGAGATCGCTTGGGGTTTCGTCGTAAGGCGAAGTCTTTTCCATGACCATCGCCGTGGAGAAGACCGACTTCAACGCCACAGTCAAAAGCGATGACGCAGCCCACTGCCGATCATTAATGTAGCCGGTCAGATTGAACGTATCGGCACGGTACTGCTTGAGTTTCAGCAACTCATCGCGGTCAATATCAACCCAGAGGGCTGCCGTGCATTCGGCATCGGTTGCAGTGGGGAAAAAGACGCGGGCAACACCGAACTTTAACTCGGCCTCATGCACGCGATCGGGATGCTTTCGCAAAATAAATCCCAAATCGCGTGCCGATTCACCAGGCGAAGATTCACCTAGCCGAGAGTGTTTAGTGATTGCCAGATACATACGGCAAGTTTAACGCCTACCGCGGATTGGACTAGAGCATTTTTGACCTACATCGTCTTCGGCTTGTGGGCCGGACGACTCTTCTCGTAGGCCACAATGTCCGCTTCGTTGCGCAGGGTCAGGGAGACGTCGTCAAGCCCTTCCATCAGACGCCAGCGAGTGTAGTCATCGACCTCGAATGGGAAGACCTGCTCGCCGGCCTCGACGGTGCGGGTCTCCAGGTTGACGGTGAGCTCCATGCCCGGGTTGGCCTCGAGCAACTTCCACAGCAGCTCGACATCAGACTGCTGCATCTGTGCGGCGAGCAGGCCCGCCTTGCCGGCATTACCGCGGAAGATATCGGCGAAGCGGGATGAGATGACGACGCGGAAGCCGTAGTCCATCAGCGCCCACACGGCGTGCTCACGGGAGGAACCGGTACCGAAGTCCGGCCCTGCTACGAGGATGGAGCCCTTGGCATATTCCGGGCGGTTGAGCACGAAGTCGGATTCGTTGTTGCGCCAGTTGCTGAACAGGCCATCCTCAAATCCGGTGCGGGTGACGCGCTTTAGGTAGACGGCCGGGATGATCTGGTCGGTGTCGACGTTGGATCGCTGCAGGGGAACGCCGACGCCGGTGTGAGTATCAAACTTTTCCATGGTGAAAGGTCCTTAGAAGTTCTGCTTGGGGCTGTTGTACAAAGATCGGCGGTTAGAGATCAGCCGGCGCTGCGAAGTGACCGGCGACGGCGGTAGCTGCGGCGACAGCCGGGCTGACCAGGTGGGTACGACCACCCTTACCTTGGCGACCTTCGAAGTTGCGGTTGGAGGTCGAAGCGCAACGCTGGCCCGGGGTCAGCTGGTCCGGGTTCATGCCAAGGCACATGGAACAGCCTGGCATACGCCATTCAGCGCCTGCCTCTTCGAAGATCTTGCCCAGTCCCTCTTCCTCAGCCTGCGTGCGGACCTTTGCGGAGCCCGGCACGATGAGCATCTGGACGCCGTCGGCAACCTTGCGGTCCTTCAGCACGTCGGCGACGGCGCGCATGTCCTCGATGCGGCCGTTGGTGCAGGAACCTACGAAGACCACGTTGACCTTGACATCGCGCATCGGGGTGCCCGGCTTCAGATCCATGTACTCTAGTGCGCGCTCGGCGGCGATGCGGTCGGAGTCCTCGGCGATGAACTCCGGATCCGGCACGGTCTCCCCCAGCGGCACGCCCTGGCCCGGGTTGGTACCCCAGGTAACGAATGGAGTCAGCGCGGAACCGTCGATTTCGACGACCTTGTCGAACTCTGCATCCTCGTCGGTAACCAGGGACTTCCAGTACTCGACCGCCTCGTCCCACTGCTCGCCCTGCGGCGCGTGCGGGCGGCCTTTCAGGTACTCGAAGGTGGTTTCGTCTGGAGCGATCATGCCGGCGCGGGCACCGGCCTCGATGGACATGTTGCAGATGGTCATGCGGGCTTCCATCGACAGCTTCTCGATGGCCTCGCCACGGTACTCGATAACATGGCCCTGGCCACCACCGGTACCAATCTTGGCGATAATCGCCAGAATCAGGTCCTTGGCGGTAACACCATCCTGCAGCTCGCCGGTGACATTGACCGCCATGGTCTTAAAAGGCTTCAGTGGCAGGGTCTGGGTAGCCAGAACGTGCTCAACTTCGGAAGTACCGATACCAAAGGCCATCGCGCCGAAAGCACCGTGCGTTGCAGTGTGGGAGTCACCACAGACAACGGTGGTGCCCGGTTGAGTCAGGCCCAGCTGCGGACCGACAACGTGCACGATGCCCTGTTCACGGTCGCCCATCGGATGCAGGCGGATTCCGAACTCTTCGGCATTCTTGCGCAATGTGGCAATCTGGGTGCGAGAGGTCGGTTCCTCAATTAAATCAATCTGGCCACCGGCTACAGTCGTCGGAACGTTGTGGTCCTCGGTTGCGATGGTCAGATCCGGGCGGCGCACCTTGCGCCCTGCCAGACGGAGGCCATCAAAAGCCTGCGGCGAGGTAACCTCGTGGACGAGGTGCAGATCGATATAAATCAGATCTGGTTCGCCGTTTTCGCCTTGCTTGACAACGTGGTCACGCCAGACTTTCTCGGCCAGAGTCTTCGGGCTAGTGTCCGTGGTGCGCATAGTGGGTGAGCCGCCTTCCGGATATATCGCTTTTATCTCAAAGTATGAGATGTTAATATCATGGCATGGGACAGATTAGCACATCCGAGACGCCAGCTCTAAGTGGCATTAAAGTTCTCGATCGTTCGGTACTCATTCTCAAGTCCGTTGCAGAAACTCCTCGCACCCTCGCCGAGCTCTGCGAGGACACCGGGCTGCCCCGCGCAACCGCCCATCGGCTGGCCACGGCGTTGGAAGTGCACCGCCTTGTCACCCGCACGCCGGACGGCCGCTGGACGACGGGCCCCGGGCTCACCGAGATCACGCCTGTCACCACTGACCTGCTTGCCGACGCCGCAGCGCACATCCTGCCGAAGCTGGTAGAGGTCACCGGCGAGTCAGTGCAGCTCTACCGGCTCACCGGCGACACCCGCACCTGTATTGCCTCCATGGAGCCCGCCACCGGGCTGCGTAACACCGTGCCAGTTGGCTCTCGCATGCCGCTAACCGCCGGCTCCGCCGCACGTGTTCTCCTGGCCTTTGGCCCGGCCAACCTCGCTGAGCGAATGCTTCCCGACGCCGACTTCAACCAACAGGACCTCGACGACTGCCGACGTCTCGGCTGGTCCGAGTCCATGGGTGAGCGCGACCCCGCACTTGCCTCCGTCTCCGCCCCGGTTTTCGACAGCAACCAGCGCATGATTGCAGTCCTATCCGTCTCCGGCCCCGTGGAGCGCATGACTCCGTCGCCCTACGAATGCTGGGGCGCAAAGGTTCTCGGCGCCGCTGAAGAGATGAGCTCCCGACTGTAATGCCCGCTTACCGTCACCTTGTCCTTCTTCTGTCCATGTTCGCGGCGGTCGGTTCGTCCGTCGTTCACATGGGTGTGCCTTTTCTCATCCCATCCCTACAGGAAAACGGCTTAAGCCTCTCCGCCGCCGGCCTCGTCGCAGCAATGCCGGCGGCCGGTATTGTCTTCACGCTCATCGCCTGGGGCTGGTTTGTCGACCGCTATGGCGAACGCGCAGCTCTGTTCGCCGGCCTGACCTCTACTGCCTTAACGACGGGGCTTGCGGCGCTAGCTTCGTCGTCAAGCCCGGCCCTGCTCGGGGCCACACTCTTCCTCGCCGGATGTGCGGCGGCGAGCGTGAACTCAGCATCCGGCCGCGTGGTGTCGGGCTGGTACCCACCGCATCAGCGCGGCACTGCGATGGGCATTCGCCAAATGGCTCAGCCCCTCGGAGCGGCGTTGTCCGCAGTCACCCTGCACCCGCTCGCACAGAATTACAGCATCGGAGTCGCACTCGCGATGCCCGCAATCCTGTGCACCGTGCTGGCGTTGCTTGTACTGATAGGCGTGAAGAATCCCCCACGCCCTGATGCCTCGAACCCCACCGTCACGGCCAGCCCCTACCGGGACGGCAAGTACCTCGTGCGCATCCACATCGCCTCGGCACTGCTGTCCTGGCCGCAGTCGATGATGGGCGCCTACATTCTCGTGTGGCTGTTGTCCGTGGGTTATGCCGATGGCACGGCGGGCACAATTGTGATGGTGTCGCAGCTGCTCGGTGCCGGATCGCGAGCATTGATGGGTGTGGTCTCCGACCGAGTGCGATCCCGCATCCGCCCCTACCGCTGGGTCTCGGGTGCGACCTTTGTTTTGGCTGTCGCAATGATGATTACCAGCTGGGCTGATTGGCGCACGCTTGGAACTTTGCTGGTCTGCGCACTGGCCGTTGCTGTGGTCAGCCCGAATGGTCTTGCTTTCACCGCAGTTGCTGAATACGCAGGTCCCTTCTGGTCCGGACGCGCTATGGGTACGCAGAACACGTTCCAGAACATTATCTACGCTGCAACGCCTCCGGTTTCGGGTGCGATTGTGGCCGCTGCGGGCTTCCCCGCGCTGTTTGCCGTCACGGCCCTGTTCCCCGCCGCCGCGCTGGGTATTGCGCCACGAGAAGACCAGAACCGCAACGGGCGGGTAGAGCTGGGCTAATTAGTCTGTCGCTTGCCGACGAATCGGTCGGTAGCAATGGTTGCGGCAACACCGAGGCTGGCTAGTCCAATCATCGGCCCCCACGCTAGCCACGGCGCCCGCTCGAGATATTGTGTGGATTCGTTGAGGATTACGCCCCAATCTGGACTGCCTACACCTGCGCCTACGCCGAGGAAGCCGAGTGCTGCAAGGGCTATAGCATTATGGGCAATCCTGGTCACGGCATGGCGAACTACTGCTGGAATGGTCGTGGGAAGAACATGCAGCTTCAAAAGGTGCCAACGGCTGGCTCCCATGGTTTGCGCAAATCGGTAGTGCCCGGATGCAGCGGCTTCGTTAGCAACTTCGACGCAATGTACAGCAAGTGGAATCCACCCGACCAAGAACACCGCTATCGCAGCTGTCAGCATCGAGCGGCCCAACACACCAGCCAGAATAAGGCCCAGCAATATTGCGGGTACCGCATTCATGGCGTCTCCGAAGAACTGCACTGGCGCCCCTAGATGCCCAATCACAAGGGCGATGAGTGCGCACACTACGGTCACCAGGATTGCAGTTCCGATAGTGGCGCCGATGCCGTCGGCAAGCCGCGCCCAAATGTCACGACCAAGTTGATCGGTCCCCAGTGGGTGTTGCCAGGACGGTGAAAAGAAGCGTTGCGCAGAGTCGATATCCGCGCTGCGGGGGACTCCCAGCGCAATTAGCACGATAGGAATAATCGACAGGATGAGACTCCAGAAACGTCGACCTCCTGTAGGCCGGCCAACAGTGGCGATGCTTCCTCGCAGCTTCCGCGCATACTGTCCCCGTATTGCCTGAGCCACGAATCCACAGATTATGCCGATTCCCAACACCACAGTCACCGCAGCTTGCAGAACAGGAATATCGCCCGCAGTAGCAGCCGCAACTACGTTGCGCCCAAAGCCCGGCAAATGAAAGGTGACCTCAATTGCTGCGGTGGCTGATAACGTGCCCGCAAAGAACAGCGTCAACTGTGACAGTGTCGGCAGCAGGCTACGCCAAGTGACAAATCGAATAATTGTTGATTTTGGAACGCCATTGGTGCGCCAAGATTCTACCCAGGGCTCTGCCAACGCAGTATCAGCTGAAATCAGCAGCACGCGCCCATAGAGTCCCGCGGCGGGCAGGCCAATTGCCAGCACTGGCAGCACCATATGCGCAGGTGATGCCCAACCGCTTACCGAAAACATCCGCAGTTCAACAGCCAACCACCACAACAGCAAGACCGCCACCACAAAGTTTGGCAGTGCGGCGAGAACCGCTAGCACGCTAGGTGTCCATTTCCCGGCTCGCATCCCCGCAATCCGCGGAAGTACGAGCGCCAGCGCAACGAAGACGCACAACGCCATGGAAGTCGCAGTCAATGCGAACGTAATACCGAAGCCGTTCACGGCCTGAGCGAAAGCATCTTGTCCGGTTACCCACGAGGTGCCAAAATCACCGTGAAGAATATTTGTCGTCCACTGCTGGAGTGACTCCCAAGGCGTTGTCGGCAGGCCATATTCTCTGCGAACAGCCTCAATAAGCTCCGGTGTTATCTCCCGTTCCCGCTCACGGGCACGCAGAACGGCGTATGCGGGTTCCCGTCCTGTCAACCACGGCAACAGGGCCGTGAGGACGAGAAGTCCCACAACTGAGGCAACTACCGCGAAAGCTTTCCGAATCACTTAGCCGTCTTCTCTGTGATCAGGTGGCGCTCCATCGGATCGAGTGCGATACCACGAACATTCTTCGCACCGATTAGTGATTTTTCATGAGACAGCGGAACTACTGCACCATCAGCAACAATTTCCGCGCCGATTCGAGCTGCTGCCGACAGGCGCTCCTCATCGTTGCCAAGCTCAGCGGCCTTCTCAATATCGGCATCTATGGTCTGGTTACACAGCTGCGAGAGGTTATAAGAGCTCTCACAGGTGAAGTCGGATTGTAGGAAGCTGATTGGATCAGCCGCACCGAGCATGTAATTACGGGAGCCGATGATGACATCAAAGTTCCCCTCGAGCATGTCGGCTTCCAAAGAGTTGTAGTCGGCTACCGTGATGTCGACTGTGAATCCCATCTTGCGCAGCTGATCTGCGACGAGATTGGCAACCTCGGGCAGCTCCGCGCGGGAATCCCACGTAGCCAAGCGGATTTCCTTCCCCTTGCCATCCGGCCCCGGCTTGACAGTGGTCTCAGGAGTTGTTGCCGCCCACGGGGCTGAACGATTGAAAATCGCCCCCTTCGGATTCACCGCTTGAGCTTCAAAAATGTCCCTAACCACCGGTTCGGGATCGATTGCAGCGGCTACTTCCTTACGCAGTGCGGCGTCGGCAAACACGCCTTTTTCGGTATTAAAATGCAGGAGATTGACACGAGGTAAATCCACCTTGGACACGTCGACGTCATCGAGGCCGCCAAGCGATGAGATTGGCAACCCCTTCACCAGGTCTTGTTCATCTGCGCGCAGTGCATTCGTACGAGCTGTGGAATCCCCAATGAAAGACAATGTCAGAGTCTCAGTTTCCGGCTTACCATTCCGGTAGTCGGCGAATGCACGTGCGGATACGGTACCGTCTGGATTCTTCGTCTCGAGCTCAAACGGACCTGTACCATGCCCAAAGGGATCAGGCGCGTCCCCTTCAAATGCTGCGGGTGAGAGAACCATAGTTCCCGGGTCGGCAAAGCGCTTCACCAGAATTGGATCATCTTTATCCGAAGTGACGGTAACCTCTCGGTCTCCCGTCGCGGTAGCCTGAAGTCGGTCCTTGCCGAGTCCCTTTGGCCTCGTCGGCGCATCAATGGCATGTGTAAGCGAATTAGCTACGGCCTGTGCATCGACTGGCGCTCCATCGTGAAAAGTCAATCCATCCGGCAGAGTGAATACAACGGTGCGAGCATCTTTCACTTCCCACTTCTCTGCCAGTTCGGGCTTAACGGTGCCCTCGTCATCAATCGCCACAAGCATTTCCGTGGCACCTGCGCGGGTCGACAGGACTGCGTCATCGGAGTATGGCGAGAACTCTGCAACCGGTTCGAATTGCAGGGCTACGCGCAGCGCATCCGCATCACCGCTGCCCTGCGCAAAGCAGGAGGTCAACGCGAACGGCAAAGCCGCAGTGGCCAGAATTAGGCCAATTTTTCGATTCATAAGGCTACTTCTCTTTCGCAAGTGTCTAGGTGGATTTTGAATAGTTGTTTGATGTTGTCTAGTGCTGCTGTCTCAGCTTGATTAACCCCACGGCTGATATCAGCAATAAAACGGTCATGATTGCCCACGGCGCTGCTGCCAACAACTGTGGGGTCTCGGCCCAATCCAGGGTGGCGCCAACCACAATCGACCCCATTAAAACGGCGAGTCCACCGAAGCTGTTGAGAAAACCGTATGCAGAACCGAGGTCCCTATTCCCGGTTAGTTTTCCGACGAGGTCTTTGGCTATCGGAACTGCAATCATCATTCCGAGATGCATCACTAGCAGCATTGTCACTGCCGGCGCGAAGGCCCACCATCCCTCCATGCGGATAGGTGCGCAGACCGCAATGATGGCGAAGGCAAACGCCATCAGGCCAAAACCGCCACCGATAGCAGCCCCTAATGGCAATTTCTCGGCCCACTTAGTCACGGTGGTTTGCAGCCCGATAACAAATACCGCTGAGATGACAAAGAACCAGCTCAGGTATTCATCGCTGCCTGTGGCGCGACGCAGTTCTACCGGAAGAGCCAAATACTGCTGGTTATAGGCGAGCAAATAAGTCGAGTAGAACACCGCAAACACAATGAACGCTCGATTGCGAAGGATTCGCCCCCACGCAGCGGTCATACTGCCACCAGCTGAATGTACACCTTCCCATCTCCGTGCTAGCAGCAGATGCATGACAAAAATGCCGGCAAAGATGGCTGCGCCGGCAAAGGAGACAACTGAAAAACCGATCGGGATCAGCAGCGCACCAATCACGGGGCCGGTGAGTGAGCCCAAACGGGAATAGCTTTCGTCAAGCGCAAAGAGTTGTGCCCGTGTACACACTCCTTGTTTCTCGAGTTCGGCACCCCCACCGGCCAGCAAGGACTCAACTGCAGGCGAGAACAGTGCTGCCGCAAAGCCAATGAGGACAACGCCAAGAAACACCATTGGCACAGAGGTTGCCAGTCCAGTTACCAGGAAACCTACAACGCGAAGCGCAACTCCAACGAGCAACACCTTGATTGCCCCGAAACGATCGGCAAGACCGCCGCCGAGGAAGAACATTCCCTGTTGGCTAAAGGTTCGTACACCGAGCACCAGACCAACCACGACACCGCTGGCACCCAAATTATTCGAGAGCTCGACGGCAATGAACGGGACAACGAGGTAAAAACCGATGTTGAAAAGCAGCTGCGTAATCAACAGTGCTTGAATCTTTTTGGGCAACTGCTTCACGACGCTAGCTCCTCTGCAGCCGACAGAAGCTCAACAACTTCAGGAATATCGGTCTTATGGAGCTCTCCAACCGGGCCGCTAAAGACCGCTTCTCCTGCTGACATGACAATTATGTGATTACACAATCGCAACAAGCTGCTTATGTCATGAGATACCAGCAGTACCGTCGCCTCAGTGCTGAGGAGCACCTCTTCCAACATGGCAGCGGTATCCCTGTCCAGAGCAGAAAACGCCTCATCGGCAATAATAAGTTCAGGTTTACCAATGAGCGCACGCGCAATTGCCATTCGCTGTCGCTGACCACCAGAGAGCTCATGGGGTCGTCGATACGCAAATTCCGGATTGAGTCCCAGAGATTCCAACATCGCTCGAACATCTCCAGTTGCAAACTCACAAATGCTGTCGATTACCGGTCGATGTGGCAATAACGTGGCATCTGGGTTCTGCGGAATATAGCCAATTGGCCCCTGTGCCATAGTGACCGTGCCACTGTCAGGACACAACTGACCTGTCAAGAGACTGATTAGGCTACTCTTGCCCGCCCCTGATCGCCCCATGATGCCAATCACACTTCCCTGCGGAATCGTGAGAGTGACATCGAGGAGCCTACCTTTGCAAGTAACTCCATCGATACTGATCATGCGCAGACTCGCTCTTGCACAGTGCCACTCTCCAAATAGAGGATTCGTGTAGCGATCTTTCGCGCTACTCGCTCGTCGTGGGTGGCAATAACAATGGCTGTTTGCGTGCGCTCATGCAGCTTCCGCAACGCGCCTACTACCTCTAGAGTCGCAATCGGATCCAGCGAGGAGGTAGGTTCGTCGGCAAGCAGCAGCGAAGGAGACGGTTTCATTGCCAGCGCCGCCGCAATTGCGACACGCTGACGCTGACCTCCGGACAACTCCATGGGATAGCGATGAGCCTGTTCTCGGGAAATACCACAAGCTTCGAGCGCATCGAAACCACTATTACGCGCAAGAATTCGTACTTGCCTATCGCAGCGCACAAGAGGATTAAGGCACGCCAAGGTGTCTTGCATAATAAAGCTGGTACGCAGACCTTGTTGGCTTAATGTGCGAAGTAGTGACGTCTTTCCGGATCCGGACTGTCCCATCACCGCGATAATGTCCTTTGGAAAAACATCAAGTTTGTCGATGTGGAGTACATTCAAATCGCCAGCTGATACATCGACATCATACAAGCGCACTATCGCGGAATCGCCCATTCTCCCCTTCTTGCCAATCAGTTTCATTAAGAGGAGTTTAACACGTTGAACTCTAAATCCGTACTGCCTGCTCCCGCGCCCACCAAACAAATCGAGCCACGCACGCGCTCCAGTGCACAGCCAGTAAACACAACAGCACACCACTGACGGTGTACAGCCACTGCGCTCCAACGGTGTCGCCCAGCATGTGCGTACCAAGGCTCAGCGTGCCCACGGGGAAGGTTGCACCCCACCAACCAGGGCTATAGCCGGCCCAACGGATTACGGCGCGAGTGAATCGTCGTAAAGCAATGGCAGCGAGGAAGATGCCGACAATGAGCACCACAGCGCCGTAAGCGACAGCGAAGGTCCGATCGAAAAGCAGCTGCGCGGCAGCCGTCGACTGACCGACCAGCCCGAGCGGGATCCATGCAGTACCGGCGATGGAATCGGGGATGCGCATGGTGCCAGAGAGCAGCGCGACGTAGCAGCGTACGAAAATTGGTAGGACGGTGATTAGCGCCATCCAGAAGAATATTTGCCCGCAGACGTGATAAAAGGTGCCGTAGTCGATACTCAACTGTGCACCGCTTGTCGCCGCCACCATCGGGGCAACCAGCGCGAGGCCCCACTGAAAAGTTGGTTCGCCTTCGAATCCTCGCAGTTGGCGAAGGCTGACGTAGATTGCCAACGGCGCACCGATCCACCAGGACACCAGCTGCCACGATGAGTTACTAGCTAGCGCAGTCGCAGCACTACCGAGAGCCATGATGCCCATCGAGAGCATGCCCCACGGCGCCATCAGCTTCGAGCGGAAAGGCGGGTTTCGAAGACGCAACCAGCCGACCACGATAAAACCGAGAATGCCCACCGCCATGACGAGAAGAAGCTCCGGAATCACCGGCACGTCATGGATGTGCGCAAGCGTGGCGAAGATGGACGTACCCATCAGAGATCCTGCCCACGCGGGCCCGGCGGGTGCCAGCACATCACGGCGAGAAGAGTTGGTCATGCTCATACCGTATTTGTTCTTGCCACAGCTACAGCTATCACCAAACTCTGTGAGGGGTACCATAAATGCATGTACCCCTCCGCTGTGGCCGAACTCGAAGCACTTCTCACCGCCGCCCGTGCAGGCTCGATCTCCAAGGCCGCGCGTGAGCTAGGCATCAATCAGCAGACCATGTCCGCACGCATCGCGCGGGCGGAAAAAGCGCTGGGAATCACCGTCTTCGAACGCTCCCCCTACGGCGTATCTCCCACGGAAAACGGGCAAGTGCTTATCGACGCCCTCCCAGACCTCCTCGCCGCCTGCCACAGGTTTTCGGGCATTGCCGCCAGCTTGCGTTCCGACGATGTTCCCCGCCACCTCACCCTTGCGGTGTCCAACACTGTCGCTGAGCTCTACTACCCCGGCTGGGCCGCCGAGTTCCACCGGCAACATCCCGCAGTCAAACTGTCGATGGTGCAGGCAAACTCCCGTGAGGTGCGACAACTAGTGGCCAACAGTGCGGTGGACTTCGGCCTGGTAGAGGGCGAGGCTGGTCGACACGACCTCGAAGAACGGATCATCGGCACCGACGAACTGGTCCTCGCCGTGCCGACGGGGCATCCGTGGACTGAGCGGGCTGCGGTGCATAATGCAATATCCACCGAGGAACTGCGCACTACCCCGCTTGTTATTCGCGAACCCGGTTCCGGCAGCCGGCAGGTGGTGGAAGATACGCTCGGCACTCTCACCGAGCCCGCCGGCGAATTCGGTTCCCTTTCAGCACAGCGCGCCGGCATGATTGCGCTGGCAGCGCCAACAATCATCGCCCGTGGCGCAATCCGCGATCAGGTAACACTTGGGCGCATCGTCATTGTCCCCACTGACACCCGCTTCACCCGCAACCTCAGCGCCGTCATGCGTCGCGGCAGCGAAACTAGCGGGGACATTTCGGAATTTATCCGCATTGCAAGTCCTATACTTAGCAAGCATGAGCAATCCCAATGATGAACTCTTTTCCTCCGACCGCTATGATGCCGGCATCCAAATTCGCCGCGAGGTAATGGGCGACGAATTCGTCGATGCCGCCCTCGCCCGCAACGCTGGTTCCGACGGAGAGACCCTGCAGAAGCACATCACGGCCACCGTCTGGGGCTCCGTCTGGAGCCGTGAAGGCCTGGCCAAGCGTGATCGCTCCCTGCTCAACATTGGAATGCTCGTCGCTCTGCGCGCCACCGAAGAGCTGCGCGGCCACATCAAGGGTGCCCTCGCCAACGGCCTGACCCGCACCGAGATCACCGAAGCCATCGTCCACGCTTCCGGCTACTGCGGCGCACCGGCCGCTCTGTCCGCGATGAAGGTCGCGCAGGAAGTGCTCGTCGCTGAGCTCGGACCGCTTGACGACGACGATCGGTAGGTAGCCCACGGGCTCGCAGGCCCTGGCCTCCGCGTAAGCACATCAGTGATGCGGCGCAGCAGCCACGACAGTGGCAGGGCAAAGGCAGCGGTGACGATTGCCACTGCCAACATCGAGCCTTGGAAGGTCTGATAGCCCATCAACGTCATCACCCAGTCCATGACCAGCACGTGGACGAGGAAGAACTCGTATGAGACCTCTCCCAACCACATCAAGGCTGGATGACGAAGCCACCTTACCTCCGTACCCAGTGCAATCGGGGCCACGAATGCACCAGCGGATAGGCCGTACAATGTGGTCTTCCACAACGCCTGATCGACATCATCCGGCACCAAGGTTGCTGGCCCCACATGCGTGGTCGTGGATAGGAAAAACAGCGCTAGCGCTATCAGCCAACTTGCAGCCAAATTAACGCGCCAGCCAACCTTTCGCCCATAGGCCAGCAGCATACCGATAGCGAACCAGTCAAAATACGCCATCGGCCACAGCCGTGCCACCACCGGCAGCAGGTTTTCCTGGTGCGACAGCACAGTCCAGACCGGGCCAATGAGGCCAAAACCAATAATGATGGCCAGCGTCGGACCGGGGCGCAGCCGCCCCTTTGTAACCGTCCAGATGGCAAGCCCCACCAGCGGCAATACCAAGTAGAAGCCGACTTCCACCACCATCGACCACATCTGCGGCAAGCCCGGGTGAATCCAGCCGAATTGGAGAGTCTGAGTAAAAGACATCGACCGCAGCCAGCCTTGCAGACCGCCACCGGCCGGTGGCGGGTCGTCTGCGGCGTGGATGAGGAATGCCGCAGTGACCACAATCCAATAGGCCGGCAGGACTCGCTTGGCACGACTGATGAAGTATTTCCTCAGGCTAGGCGGTTTCGCGGGGACGTCGTCAGGCGAACCGAGCCAACGTCCTGTAAGCAGAAACGCGCTGAGCACAAAGAAGATGGTGACACCAATTTCGAATCGACCGTTGAGACGTCCCCACCAATCGTCCGTGTAATGTCCAGTCCAGAACGCGGCATGCGTGAGCAGGACGCCGAATGCGCCGATTGCACGGATACTGGTTAACTCCGGGACATAGGTGGACTTGGCCGAATTCATGCCAATATTTTAGGAGCGCAAAGTACTTCCCCGTGTTATTTCGGCAAAAGTGGAATCTACATAATTTCTTCTACATGTTCTCGACGGTGCTCAAGATGTACTGAGCAGATTCACGCAGTCGCTCCAGCTCCCAGCTGTTTAGCTGTGGCGACATACGGCGAATAATTCCACCTCGGCCAATCACTGCTGGCATCGACAGCGAGACATCCGGCAACCCGTATTCACCATCCAAGCGTGTACACACCGGGTGGACGCTGTTTTGATCCAGCATCACCGCGCGGGCAATTTCCAAAGCGGAGCGTGCAACACCGGCATTAGTCCAGCCCTTGGCATTGAGAACATCGTAAGCTGCCCCGACTACGGCATCTTGAATTTCTTGCGGTGAAGGCAGCGGCGTGCCATGCCATTTTTCCAGTTCTGTCCACCTCACACCTTGCACGTTCAGCGTGGACAGAATCGGTACGGCAGTAAGACCATGCTCACCCATCATGTAGCCAGTCACTGACTTTGGGTCAATTCCCAGCTGCTTGGCAACTACCCACCGCAGTCGGGCCGAATCTAGCATCGTGCCGGTGCCAAAGAGTTTTTCCGCGGGATAATCGAACTCGGTATGTGCCAAGTGCACCACCGCATCGAGCGGATTAGTAATAAAGAGGACAATCGCATCGAGCGTATGCTTCACGATTCCCGGCATGACATCGCGAACAACTTCCCCGCTGAGCTTGGCCAATCCAGCACGGTCCGGACGGGAATCCGGGTCGTCCGGGTCCGGGAGAATGGACGCACCAGCAGCGACGATAATCATATCCGCGTCGGCGCAATCGCTGTAGTCGCCAGCATGCACATTGACATAGTCCGTGCCGGGAACACCAGTGGACTGGGATTGGTCCAGAGCCTCGCCATGCGCGACACTTGCTGCTGTGTCAATTGTGGCAATCTCAGCGAACAGCCCGGATTCCATGGCATATGTCAGGACATACGAACCGACATGACCGAGACCAATACAAACGAGTTTTGAATGTTTCATAGGTTCGATACTAGGACTGTGGAAATCCAGTGCCGCGGTGGAGGGGTAGGCAATGTAGGGGCACAAGTACGAAAAGCAAAAAGCCTCCACCCAATCACGGGCGAAGGCTTGTGCTTTGTATATCTTTGTACCCCGTACGGGATTTGAACCCGTGTT
>NZ_KV798496.1:131284-267576 GCF_001809695.1 Corynebacterium sp. HMSC063A05
GACTCGAACCTAGAATGACGGTACCAGAAACCGTAGTGTTGCCAATTACACCATAGGCCAATAAAGACTGGCGCTTTCACACTGTCTTTGTACCCCGTACGGGATTTGAACCCGTGTTACCGCCGTGAGAGGGCGGCGTCCTAGGCCGCTAGACGAACGGGGCTTAGAACTGAATTCGACTCAACTAATCAAGAGACTAACCAAGCGAATTCCGCTGGCCTACCAGGACTCGAACCTAGAATGACGGTACCAGAAACCGTTGTGTTGCCAATTACACCATAGGCCATCGCTGCTGAACGCAACGAGGAATAATATAGCCAATTAGCGTAAACAAGAGCAAATCACCTGGTCAAAGGTTCGTTGTCAAAGGTTCGTTTAAATTCGCGAGCCCCCCACAGCCCACCTCAGCAGTGCGCATAACTAATGCATAACCAATGCAGTGCATATAGCTAACACAATCCCAGATCGAAAGCCCATTCGATCGCAGCGCAAAGCCGATCCGCCCTTCAGGAGACACTTCGTGGTGATGCGGCTGGCAAACAGCCGCCGCACATCAAAAACAGACCTGAAAGGCAATCATCATGACTTCCCCCACATCCGTCAGTTCGCGAAAATCATCTCGGCCCTCAACCTCGATGCCAACCCACGCGTGTCCCGCACCGGCCGCATCACCGATGCCATCATGGAAACCATCGACACCACGCCGGAGCTCTTCGCCTACAAGTCCAAGGGTGTGCTCCTGGCCTCCACTCAGTTCACCAGTGAAGACAGTCTCTACCGCTTCACCTTCAGCAACCGTCGCATCGAAGGCATCCTCGACGGCGGCCACAACTCGCTGGCAATCGCGCTGTTCGTCCTGGGCAAGCTCACTCCGCCGCCTAGCCGCAAAATCAAGACGTGGTCCGAAATGAAGGAGGTCTGGATGGAGTGCTCCGAAGAAATCGAGGAATTGCTTGCCGACAAAAGCCTCACCGAGCTCGATGCCCGAGCTCCGGTAGAGGTACTCGTGCCCGGTGCTCGGGACGAAGACACAGTGCAAGAGTTCTCCGATGCTCTGCTCGATATCTGTGCCGCCCGCAACAACAATGCGGAGCTCAAGGCGGAAGCAAAACTCAATCGCGCCGGCTACTTTGACGATCTGAAACATGCTCTGCCGCAGGGAATTAGCGACAACGTGCAGTGGCGCACCAACGATACTGGTCGACTAAAGGTGGGCGATGTCATCGCTATGGCGTGGATTCCACTGTCCTGTATTGACCTGCCGAAGGATGCCGACGGCAAGCAGATTGAAGCACCGACCCCTACCAGCCTCTACTCCGGCAAGGCCAAGCTGCTTGACCGCTTCGAGGATGTCATGAGTTCCCCGGAGGTCACTAAACCCAGCACTGAAAGCATCAATGAGCGCACCGAAGAGGTCGTTCTCTACAATGAGAAGGTCCGCAGTGCCTTGAACCTCACGCGTGACTTCATCGATATTTTCGAGCGCATCAACGCGGAGCTACCCGATCTCTACAACAAGAGCGGGGGCAAATTCGGCGGCATTGATGCTGTTGACAAGGCCAACAAGAAGAATCCGCGGACTGGCAAGACTTCACAGAAGTACTCGAAGTTCTACCGCCAGCCCATCGGCTACGCGATTCCGGACGGGTTCATCTACCCGCTCGTGTACGCATTTGCCGCACTGCTCAAGCGAAACGAGGACGGCACGGTCTACTGGGGAACCGACTGGCACGAGTTCTTCAACAACCACATGGGGGCGCTGGTCAAGGACTACCGCGAAACCTCCATGAATATGCTGAACCGCGACCCGCAGAAGGTGGGCAAGGAAGCGGGCTCTTACACGAACCTGCTTCGCTCAGCCCAGCTCGCACTCTTTACTGAGCAGCAGTAAAAGGAGTGACCTCGAGAGCCTTGCGCAGTCGACTCAGGCTACGGCTGCGGCCAAGCAGCTCCATGGACTCGAACAGCGGCGGCGATACCTGAGCACCAGTTACAGCCACGCGCACCGGGCCAAAGGCCTTGCGTGGCTTCAGCTCCAGGTCCTCGATGAGGGCCTTCTGAAGTGCAGCTTCGAGCTTCTCGGTGACGAAGTCCTCTTCGCTGAGCGGTTCCACAGCTGCAATGGTGGCCTCCAGGACAGCGACGGCGTCTTCCTTGAAGTTACGGCGTGCCGAGCGCTCATCGAAGGTGAACTCGCCCTCTTCCACAACCAGGAACTTCGAGAGGTCCCAGGCGTCGGAAAGCGTCTTCACACGGGTCTGCAGCAGCGTTGCCAGGAAAGCGAACTTATCCTCCGGGTAGTCGGCCGGGAAGTCGAAGTGGCTTTCCAGGTAGGTGCGCAGACGCTGTTCGAAGTCCTTCGGATCGAGCATGCGGATGTGGTCAGCGTTGATAGCGTCGGCCTTCTTCTGGTCGAAGCGGGCCGGGTTGGACAGCACATCGTGGATGTCGAAAGCCTTGACCATCTCGTCCATGGTGAAGATGTCCTGATCGCCGTCCATGGACCAGCCCAGCAGCGCCAGGTAGTTCAGCAGACCCTCGCGAATGAAACCGTTATCGCGGTGGATGAAGAGGTTGGACTGTGGGTCGCGTTTGGACAGTTTCTTGTTGCCCTCGCCCATCACGAACGGCAGGTGGCCGAACTCCGGAGTGAACTTGGCGACACCGATGCGCTTCAGCGACTCGTAGAGAGCAATCTGACGCGGAGTCGATGGCAGCAGGTCCTCACCACGCAGGACGTGAGTGATCTCCATTAGAGCGTCATCCACCGGGTTAACCAGTGTGTAGAGAGGTTCACCGTTGGAGCGGGCGATGACAAAGTCCGGAACCAGGCCGGCCTTGAACTCAATGCGACCGCGAACGAGGTCCTCGAAGACAATGTCCTCGTCCGGCATGCGCAGGCGGATCACCGGCTTGCGCCCCTCTGCGCGGAAGGCTTCCTTCTGCTCCTCGGTGAGGTTGCGGTCGTAGTTGTCGTAGCCCAGCTTCGGGTCACGGCCGGCGGCCTTGTGGCGCTCCTCAACCTCTTCAGCGGTGGAAAAGGCCTCGTAAGCTTCACCAGCGTCAATGAGGCGCTGCAACACATCGGCGTAGATGTCCTTGCGCTGCGACTGGCGGTACGGGCCGTGCGGACCGCCGACATCGATGCCCTCGTCCCAGTCAATACCGAGCCAATTCAGGGCCTCGATGATTGCCTGATAGGACTCTTCGGAGTCGCGAGCGGCATCGGTATCTTCGATGCGGAAGACCAGCTTGCCACCAGTGTGACGGGCATATGCCCAATTGAACAGGGCGGTGCGGATGAGGCCAACGTGCGGGGTACCGGTTGGCGACGGGCAAAAGCGTACGCGAACATCTGACATGCTTTCCCACGATACCCGCCCTCCCACCTGCAGGCATGCATAGGGTTTTACATAGGGTTACAGAGTCCATTCCCCAGCCACTTCACCGGCGTATCCAGCGGCGCGCAGCCGCTCAACCCAGCTGCGCAGCGGCACCCCGCCGGTGCCCGGCGCGCCGCGGCCTGGGAAATCGGCAATCTGGACGTGCGCCGGCAGACTCACTCTTCCGGCCTCCACATCGGTGAGCCAGGCATCCACGTCCACGCCATTGGCCGCAAAATGGTAAAAGTCCGCGAGCACGCCAGCACCAGCCTGTTGCGCTAACTCCTCGGCCTGCCAGGGATCGGTAATGGGATAATCGCTCATCCCGGACAGTGGCTCAATCAACGCGCGGACACCACTGAGCTCCAGCTGGGCAGTGATCTCAGTTAGCCTCTGCACCTGCAAGTCCGTTAGCTCCCCAGACCGCCCCAGCAGCACATTCGAGCACTTCAACCCCGTGGCACTCGCAATCTGGCTGACTGCTTCCAAGTGTCCGGCAGGCAACCCGTCTGTATCGAGCACTCCCCGCTGTCCCGCTGCCATGTCCCCTCCCCACAGGTTCATGGCATAAAGACCAAGGCTGTCGTCAAAGAGGTCACAAAAAGCGGAAACCTCATCGGGTGCGGGCACTGCGAGGTCAAATGGCCACCAGAATTCCACGGCCGCGTAGCCGTCGTCACGCGCGGCGTTGACGGCGTCGTGCGGGGACATGTGTGCGTAGACCGTAGAACAGTTAATAATGGTGCTCATGACCAAAACGGTAGTAGTAACTGGTGGCGGCGCGGGCATTGGTCGCGAAATTGCTCTGGCTTTCGCCGCCGATGGCTGGCACGTGCATATCTGCGGCAGGCGTATCGACGCGCTCGAGACTGTTGCCGCCGAAGCGGACAACATCACCTACTCCAGGTGTGACATCACCGATCCTGAGCAGGTCCGTGCGATGTTTGAGAACGCGCAGGTGGCTACGGGAACCATCGATGTTGCAGTGCTCAATGCGGGGCTGCCCGGCACGCCCGCGGAGTTCGGAGAGACTGACATTGAGGACTTCCGGGCGGTCATCGATACGAATGTGGTCGGCTCGTACCTGTGTGCACGCGAGGCTTTTTCGCGGATGAAGGCGGGGTGCGAGGGGAAGACAGAGCAAGCAGGCGGCCGAATCCTGGTCAATTGTTCTATCGCAGCGCAGGTGCCGAGAGCGCACACGGCGGCGTACGCGACGTCGAAAAGCGCGCTTGCCGGAATGACCCACGTGCTTGCCCTCGACGGACGCGAGTATGGCATCACGGCAACGCGCATTGATATTGGCAATGCGCAGACTGACCTGTTGGGGACGTTCACAGGCAGCGAGCCGATGTTCGATGCCAAGCAGGCTGCGGAAACTTTCCTCTACGCCGCGAATCTGCCGGCAGGTGCCGTCATCGATCAGCTTACGATTACCGCTGCGGGTATGCCCTTTTTGGGCAGGGGTTAGCCTGCCCCTTAAACTGGAGCACAATTGGGTTTAGATTGAGGAGGCGGGTTAGGGCGATGTCCATGGAAAACCACCCCTCTCTGGGCGGCGGAAACGAAGAAGAGCAGCAGGAAAAGTCTCACCCGTCGAACGAGCCTGCAGCGACTCCGAAACGTTCGACGCGCTGGGACACGTCCCGCCCAACCACCGCTCCTGATTTTTTGCTCTCCCGTGCGCACGGCTCCATCCGCACGCAAGGTATTGAAGAGCAGATTTCCGACCCCTGGCTCGCAGCCGAGGGACTGCACTCGGGCATTCACAAGATGGTGGTCGGCGCCCTGCCCTTCGACTTGGACAAGCCCGCCGCCCTGACCGTTCCCCGGGAAGTCATCCGCTCCTCGCAGCCGCTGGAGCCACCCGCGCACTACCGCTGGAACGCACCGAAGCCTCACGCCAGCATCGTCGCTTACGATCCCCCGCTCGTTGAGCACGCTGAGCGCATCGCCGCAGCCATCCGCACCATCGAGTACTCGGCGCTGGAAAAGGTCGTGCTCGCGCGCGCTGTGGAACTCGAAATCGATCCCCCGATTGACCCACTCCTTCTCGCATCGCGGCTTATCGACGGATCCCCCAACCGTGATGGCTTTGTCGTGGATCTCTCTCCCGCCGGTTCCGATTATGAGGGCAAGTTGCTCATCGGTTCCTCCCCGGAAATGCTGGTCCGCCGTACGGGTGACATCGTTGAGGCATTTCCCTTGGCCGGGTCGCTGCCGAGATCCCGAAATGAAGAGGCGGACCGGGCGTCGGCTCGTCGTTTAGCGGACTCGCGCAAGAACCTGGATGAACACGCCTTCGTTGTCGATGACATCGCCGACAACCTGGCGCCGCTGTGCAGTTCGCTGGATGTTCCGGACAGCCCCGAGCTGATGAGCACCGCCGAGATGTGGCACTTGGCCACACATATCCGCGGTCGATTGAAGGATCCGTCGCTGTCCGCGCTGGATTTGGCACTGGTGGTGCACCCAACACCTGCCATTTGTGGCACGCCGACGGAATCCGCCTTCGGTGTCATCCAGGCCGTGGAAACCGACCGGGGCTTCTACTCCGGCGCTGTCGGCTGGTGCGATGAGAATGGCGATGGTGAGTTCGTGGTCTCCATTCGCTGTGCCGAAATCGACACTGAGGGGTCCGTGGCACGACTATGGGCCGGAGGCGGCATTGTGTCGCACTCCGACCCAGAAGAAGAAGTCACGGAAACCAGCGCCAAAATGGGCACTGTGCTCCGCGCTTTTGGAGTTAAGGGGGCTTAAGCCCCTAGCGGCTTAAGCCCGCTCCACCGGGTTGGCCAGCTTGCCGATACCCGGAATCTCGATTTCGATGCGGTCGCCCGGGAACATCGCAGCGGTACCGGCCGGGGAGCCGGTGCAGATGACGTCACCCGGCAGCAGCGTAATCGAGGCGGTGATGAACTCGATGATCTCCGGGATGGACATAATCATCTGGTTGGAGTTGGAGTCCTGCTTAGTCTCGGTAACACCCTCGTGAGTCAGGTGCGCCTTGATTGGCAGCTCGTTGTAGTCCAGCTCCGTCTGAATCCACGGGCCCAGCGGGCAGAAGGTATCGATGCCCTTTGCGCGCGCCCACTGACCGTCGGCGAACTGCAGGTCACGGGAAGAAACATCATTGACGATGGTGTATCCGAAGATCACATCGTGAGCGTTTTCCTTCTTCACGTTCTTGCACGGCTTACCAATAACCAGTGCCAGCTCGCCCTCAAACTCGACGTTGGTGGCGAAATCCGGAATGCGAATCGGCGCTTCCGGACCAATAACGGCCGTCGGCGGCTTAATGAACATCGTCGGCGGCAGCGATTCTGCCGACTTCTTGAACACCTCGGCGACGTGGTCAGCGTAGTTACGACCAATAGCGATGACCTTCGACGGCAGCATTGGGGCGAGCAGACGTACGTCGGCAAGCGGCCAGGAACGGCTTGTCTTATTCAGCTGACCGAAAGGGTGCCCTTCGATCTCGTGCAAAGTAACTTCATTGCCTTCGCCCTCGACGAGCGCGAAGCACATGCCCTCTGGGTGGGCGATTCGAGCAATACGCATAAAAATAGGGTACACGTCACATTGCAATAATTATGCAACGACCCCCACTCTCAAACACTTACGATTTAAACTCCGCGCGATTCCTGCGCAAGCCACACCAGTGCACAAGCCAGTGCATCATTGAACGCGTGGTGCGCCTTAAGACGGGGAATGCCGTACTTGTCGCACAGTGACCACAACCGCAGCTCATCACGGACGGGCTCGCGGTTGGCCCGCAAAATCGCGTCGTACTCGCGTGTCATAGTGTCCGCCACCGGCACATCAAAGCGCGCATCAAAGTACTTCCGGCACAACGGATTCAGGAAACCAACTTCCATCCGCGCGTAGTGCGCCAGCAGCTTCCGTCCGCGCAGAGCTTCTAACAGCTTGCCGACGGCTACCTCTGCCTCTACCCCGGTTGCGACCATGTCGTCGGTAAGCCCATGCACCGTCGCCGACTCGCCGACGCTCACCTCCTCGCGCTCTGGGCGGATGAGAAGATGACCCGACTCTTCCAGGACGATGTCGCGGCCTTCCACTGCCACCCAGCCGATGGAAAGCAGCTGATCTTTGGAAGGATCCAGACCTGTGGTTTCCACATCGACCGCGAGCCAGGCATTGTCGCGGATAGGTGCGTCCAGGAGTTTCTTGCGGGGTTTGAAAAACTTCAACATTGCGCGCTCCCACAGCTAACTCACACAGCTAAACTCACACAGCTAAACTACGACATCGCCCGGATGGGATACTTCGCCCCGAGACTCTGCTGCAACTTGCGGATAACACCAAACGCATCGCGCAAGTGCTCCCGTTCCAGGCTTGATAGGCGCTTCGGGTAGATGTGGTTATTCGGCTGGGTGCCGGCGTTGAACTGGGCCTGCTGGTGATGAAGCTGCACCGTGCACAGGAACTCGAACGCATCCGCAAGGTCCTGAGCACCTTGGCGACTCACGCTTCCGGCTCCGGCACTTGCTGCCAAACGCTCACGTGTCGACAGCTGTGGCAGACCGGCTGCCACAGCAAATAGACGCGCCATCTGCACCACAGCAGCAGTTCCCCCCTTCTTGATGTCCAGGGTTTCCGCGTGCTCGCCGCCCTTTTCCAGCACCAGGCCACGGAAGAAGCCGAGCGGCGGCTCCCGCCAGGCCGCGAGTTTGGCCAAGTGCGCGTGCAGGCGCTGCGACCCCTGCGCCAGCGGCAGGTAGGCGGCGCGCAGTTCCTCCACTAGTTGCACGTCGCCCGCCACCCCACGCATGTCGAAGAAGGTCTGTGCATGTAGCAACGCCTCCGCCTCCGGTGCCGTAATCCACCCGTGGAAAGTGCGCAGCCACTGCGACTTGGTCATCCGCCACGCAGGGTTACTGGCCATCATGTCCCCTGGACAGAGCGGATAACCGACTCGGTCGAGGTTAGTGCAAATCTCGTCGCTAAGCGCGGCGAAATAGTCAGCGTGAACGTCGGCGTCGTAGTCGTCGGCGAGAACCAGCGCATTGTCTTGATCGGAGGCGAGCCCCATCTCCCCGCGCCCATGCGAGCCCAGTACCGCAAACGCGTAGCTGACCGGCGGGGGCCCGAGCTTTTCCTCAGCAAGCGTGACCAGACGGCGAGTGACAGCATCGGCCACGGCAGTCAGCAGCTTGGCGACCTCCTCCCCCGAGTCACCCCGGTCAATGAACCGGCCGACAATTCGCCGCGCGTTCTGAGCAATCTCCGCGATCTCCGAAATATCACTCTTCCGCGCTAGCATCGCCGTCGCGTACACGGGATCGGTGTGCAGACTGCGCAAGAGGTCACCAATGACAATCATGCCGACCACTCTCGTCCCGTCGTGCACCGGCAGATGATGGTAACCGCGCTCGGCCATCAGCAGCATTGCTTCAAAAACCAACAGATCGGGACTGATGGTTTCCGGGTTTCCGGTCATCACTTCGCTTACGAGACTCTCCGCCGGCTTGGCCTTCGCCAGCACTCGACGACGGAGGTCGCGGTCAGTGATGATGCCAACGAGTGGGCTCTGGTTGGCGCCTGCAGACTCCATCACGAGCAGACTGGAGACATTCCGCTCCGTCATAATCTGTGCCGCCTCTTGCACTGTCGCGTCAGCGCTGCAGGTCACCAGCGACGTTTCCATTAGGTCCGCAACCCGTGTGCGCAACGACTCCGATGCCGCAGTACTCCGCAGCTTCGATGCCACTGCGCGAATGCGCGCGTTCTCACCGCCGTAATAGCGCCGGACCTCTACGAACTGGGCATTGAGCTGGTTAAAGACCTCCTTGGAGATTACCAGGAATACGCAGTCCTCCACCGCCGTCATCGTGTACAGCGAGGGGTCACCGCTCAGCAGCGTTGAATAACCGAAATGATCTCCCACATCTCGCCGGTCCAACAGAGTGCCAGCCGGGTCGAAGATATCCACCATGCCGGAGCGAATGATGAAACAGCTGTTATTGTCCGCACCCGCCCGGATAATCTCCGTACCACGACGGGCATAGCGCATGGTCAAAAGCGATGGGATAGTCGCCCGCTCTTCATCGGAGAGGTCCGAAAAGGGGCGAGTGTGGCTGAGGAAGTCTGCGATTTCCGCAAGCTCGACGGTCATGGGGCCAATTATCCCCTATTTTTGGCCCCAATAGGAGTGATTTGCGGGAATACTCGACCTTATGACCGATTCCACACACAGCGCTTCCACAAATCCCGAATGGCCGCTCGATGCCCACATCCTCGGCAGGATGGACAAGCTCGCGGCACTCGTCGCCACGCTTGACGACGACACCTTCAACGCAACCCTCCCTATCCCAGCCATTAACTCCCTGGCAGTGCTGCTACGGCATGTGACTGGATCTGCGAGGTACTGGCTCGAGCGCGTCTGCCTTGGGCGCGATTATGTCCGCAATCGCGATGGGGAGTTTTCTGCTCATTGCAGTGTTTCGGAAGGGCTGGAGATTTACCACCGTGATCGCGCGGCTATTGAATCCGCGCTGGTGGAGCTGCAAGGCGTTGACCGCGCTGGTGCTCCTGCTGCGATTCCTACCGATAAAGACCGTTGGTGGTGCGGCAGCATCGAAGGAGTGATTGTGCATGTCTTCCACGAGGCGGCTCAGCACCTGGGACATGCGGAGATTACGAGGGATGCACTGGTGGCAGGGCTGGGAGGGAATGGCCCCGATGGCGGCGCAGAAAGCCCTTCCCCACACACCCTCGACACCATCATCAATGTGCTTGCCCAGGTCGGACATGCGTCGGACTTCATCGAGCACACCGCCGACGGTAAGACTCACATCACTACCGTCGATGGCAAAACTGTGATTGTCTAACCCTTCCCCTGTTTTACTGCACTACTGTTTGCACTACCGCATGCGCTACTTCAAAGCAGCAGCAATGCGGTCGCCAACTTCACTGGTCTTGATTGGGCCACTACCGCGGGTAGCCATGTCAGCTTCCACAGCAGCTTCGATGCGCTGAGCGTCTTCCTCACGACCCAGATGGCGAAGCATCATGGCACCCGACAGAATGGCTGCCGTCGGGTCAGCGATCCCCTTGCCAGCAATGTCGGGCGCGGAGCCGTGAACGGGCTCAAACATGGACGGGTTGGTATTGGAGGCGTCAATGTTGCCGGACGCTGCCAGGCCAATACCGCCCGAAACTGCACCAGCTTCATCAGTAATGATGTCGCCGAAGAGATTGTCGGTGACGATGACGTCGAAACGCGAAGGATTAGTGACGAGGTAAATCGTCGCAGCGTCGATGTGCGAGTAATCGACATCTACCTCAGGGTATTCCTTAGCGACCTCGTCGACCGTACGCTGCCACATACCGCCGCCGTGCACCAGCACATTGGTCTTGTGGACGAGTGTCAGCTTCTTGCGACGGGTCATAGCCAGCTCGAAGGCGTAGCGAACAACGCGCTCAGCACCGAAGCGGGTATTGACGGAGGTCTCGTTGGCAACCTCGTGTGGCGTGCCGACGCGAATCGCACCGCCGTTACCGGTGTAGGCACCTTCGGTTCCCTCGCGGACGACCACGAAATCAATCTCGCCCGGGTTCTTCAGCGGAGACTCGACGCCCGGGAAGAGCTTGGAAGGACGCAGGTTAACGTGGTGATCCAGCGCGAAGCGCATCTTCAGCAGCAGTCCGCGTTCGAGAACGCCCGGGGGAACGTTCGCCGGGTCACCGATGGCACCGAGCAGAATAGCGTCGTGCTCGCGCAGAGAGTCAAGGTCGGCGTCGGTGAGCAGTTCGCCATTGCGCAAGTAGCGACGCGAACCGAGGTCATACTCGGTGGTGTCGAACTCGCCGATAGCAGCCTCCAGCACCTTCAGTGCTTCTGCCGTAACTTCCGTGCCGATGCCATCCCCCGGGATGACGGCAATCTTCAGCTTTCCTACCTCAGTCATTTTTTGAGATACCCTTCTCACTATATGGACACAAATGAGTGTAGCAGAACCTAGCACTCACTCCCCATCACTGTCTCCGCGGTTTTTACCATCTCTATCGCTTTCACCATCCCTATCACTTTCACAATCCACCCCGTCTACCGCCTTCTCCTTTTCCAAATCCCTCCGCACCTTATCCACTAGGCCGCGGAGACTGTCATGCAATTTGCGACGTTTCTCATTGTGCTCAGCCAGCGCAGCGGTCTTCTTTTCAGTCTGCGAAGCAAAAGTGTAACGACCATGCCCAGTGTGCTCTTTATCCGACTGCGCAAACGGCCCCTCATCACAAGAGAGGAACGTCCAGGCTTCAGTCCCATCATCACCTCGAACAACTCGCCACATACCAGCAGTTTTAAGGTTGTGGTGCCGTCGACAGAGACAATGGAGATTATCTGTGTGCGTAGCCCCTTCCGTTTGCCGCTCACCACCGGAAAGACTGTGATCAAATTCCACAATATGGTCGATATCGCACTTTTCCGCAGGGACATCGCATCCAGGAAAACTACACACACCGTCACGGGCACGCACGAATGCACGCTGCGACTCGGAGGGCCGATAGCCCTCAACCGCACTATCCCCCAGCACCCGCAATGTCGATACCCGTTTCAGCCAAGACTCGGCCACCAGCGTAGAAAGCCAACCAGCACCAGCGAGCCACACTGGAGTGTTTTCCGGCTCGCCATCCTCCCCGGGAGAGAGCACTCGGAAGAGCTCCAGATTCACCTCCACCTCACAAGTACCGCGTAACGCATGCATGAAAGCTGCCGCGCGACTCACTTTCATCTTCTTAGCCACTGCGTCGATAATTGCACGGGCTTCCACCGCATGATGTCGCTCGAGCACAGTAGTCAGCGTTGTCACTCCAGCGTCACCATGTTCATCAACCGCGATAAACTCCTTAGCCGTCATGCGATCGCCAAAGTAATCGAGAGCCGCAGCTTGAACCTCCTGCACCTCAGACGACTCCGCGGGATCCTCCGCAGATTCCCCATCCTTCTCAACTTGGTATGCCGCCGCATCAATTGCAGCATCTACGGTCGCTTCCACATTCCGGGCCAGGACCCTATCAGTGTGCAACCCAGCGACATCCACATCGCGTGGCCGGACTTCCGGAGCACACCCACCAATCACTCGCTGCACCCGCGTTGCCATCGCCCGCACTCCACGGAGCGCTTCCCCGTCTCGCCTTGGCTTAACGACATCCACGAGACCTGACTCAACTGCGTCAACTTTTTCATCGACTACAGGGCGTGTGTGTTTTCCGAGCATTGTCAAATGCTTCATTGACAAGTGCCCGCGCTCCCGACACATTTCCGCCAATTGCGGCATGCGCCCAAGCATGTAGCCAATTTCCATATATTTATTCACTTCGGTGCGCGAGATGCCCAGCACCACCGACCAATAAGCCAGATGAGCTTCAACATCGCCATCATCTGGTGGTGCGACCCGCTGAGCGATAACCACTTGCAAGCGATTAATCTCCCGCATCACTTCAGCGAGCGGATGAGCCCTCACCTCATGACTGAAGCGAAATTCCCCACACGATTCCAACTCCGACATTGCACTGCCCCCTCCCTAACGAGGTCCCCTAACGAACAGTTCTTTATCAATTCGCCCACACCATATCCCTCACCCCGGATTCAAACCGCCGCCCAAGCCCAAGAATCACCGCCAAATTCGAACACTCTTTCGAGACGATACTAAAAGCAAATCCCGCCCTACGACGCAAACTTCGTCGTAAAGCGGGAAACGCGCTAGAACCTTAGTCGACCGGCTTCATCGAGCCGTTCTCAAGGAAGCGACGGTGGAAGTCGTAAGAAGTACCCAGATCATGCGGGGTGTGCAGGTACGGAGTGGCCTTTTCAGCACGCTCAACGTACTCGAGCAGCGCCTCCTTGTACATCGGGTGAGCACACTTCTCGATAATAAGGCGGGAGCGCTGACGTGGGGCCAGACCACGGAGGTCAGCCAGACCCTGCTCAGTGATGATAACCATCACATCGTGTTCAGTGTGGTCAACATGGGAGACCATGGGCACGATAGCAGAAATATTGCCATTCTTAGCCAACGACGGAGACACGAACGACGAAATGTAGGCGTTGCGGGTGAAGTCGCCGGAGCCACCAATACCGTTCATCAAGCGCGAGCCAGCCACGTGAGTGGAGTTGACATTACCGTAGATGTCGGCCTCAATCATGCCGTTAGTGGCAATCAGACCCATACGGCGAGTCAGCCCCGGATTATTGGAGAGATCCTGCGGACGCAGCACAATCTTGTCACGGTAGTCAGCAGCATTCTCATTCATTCGAGCTGCATATTCCGGAGACAGCGAGAAAGCAGTGCCGGAAGCCATGGTCAGCTTGCCAGCATCCATCAGGTTAATCATTCCATCCTGAATAACCTCAGTAAAGGAGGTCAGGTTCTCATACTTGGAGTCAAGCAGCCCCGCAAGCACGGCGTTTGGAATGTTGCCGACACCCGACTGCATCGGCAGCAGGTTCTCCGGCAGACGTCCGGCCTTGACCTCACAATCGAGGAAGTCGAGCAGGTAACCCGCAATGGCCTTAGAGTCATCATCCAGCGGCTTGAACGGCGAGTTACGATCCTCGGCGTTAGTCTCAACGACAGCAACAACCTTGTCGACATCAATCGGAACATACGGGGTGCCAATACGGTCACCCGGAGTCAGAATCGGAATCTCCTTGCGGTTCGGAGGCAGGCCGACACTGTAGATATCATGCATGCCCTCGAGGTCCTCAGATTGCCAGGAGTTGACCTCAATGATGATCTTCTCGGCGGCATTCAAATATGAAACACTATTACCAACCGAAGAGGAAAGAATCAGGGAGCCATCGGCCTTAATGCGAACGGCTTCAACGACGGCAACATTGACCGGACCAAAGAAGCCCTGCTCCGTCATCGGACCAGAGTGCGAAAGGTGAATATCACTGTAGTACGCGTCGCCCGCATTAATGAGGCTACGCATTGTCGGATCAGACTGGTATGGCATGCGCCACTCGACACCATTGGCCCTTGCCAACACACCATCGAGTTCCGGAGCGGTAGAAGCACCGGTCAAGACCTTAATCTTGAACTCGTCACCCCGTTCGTGAGCGGCCTCCATGCGCTCAGCGAGAGCCGGCGGAACAACCTTCGGATAACCGGCGCCGGTAAATCCGGCAAAGCCCACCATATCTCCGTGATTGATGAACTGTGCCGCCTCCTGCGCGGTCATCACCTTGGATTTGAGGCCGGCATGGGCAATACGATCTGACATGAACTCACCTTTCTGCATCCCCCAACGCGACTATCGGGGGTAGCACTTCGAACACCGAAGCACACCCCCAACCCTATCAACGAAGCGGTTAGCACCCTTCATTCAGAAGCCCGAAAGCGCCCCCGTTTTAGGCACGCTCCATGCGCCACTAAAACCGACTACAACACCGTTTTATGCCCTACGTCACAACTGGCCAATAATCAGCCATACGACACATTTACAACCTTCCCCGCACCTTAATTTACGCACACGTTATTGATAATCATTTTCAGTACGCTAGTCTTGTTGGGTGACTTCTACCGAATTTTCTGATATCACCACCCCGACCACTCCCGTCACCGTCCTGTCCGGATTCCTGGGCGCCGGCAAGACCACGCTCCTGAACAACCTCCTGGCAAACTCACAGGGGCGCAAAATCGCGGTTATCGTTAACGACTTCTCGGAAGTCAACGTCGACGCCGCCCTGATCGAGCAGGGCACATATCTCGAGCGCGGCGAAGACCGTTTCATCGAAATGTCCAACGGCTGCATCTGCTGCACACTGCGAGATGACCTCGTTGAAAACGTCGGCAAGCTCGCGCGCAGCGGCAAATTCGAGCACATCGTCATCGAATCCACCGGCATCTCCGAACCCATGCCAGTCGCCGCTACCTTCGAGTGGGAATTCGACGACGGCCGTCGCCTCGCCGACATCGCCCCCATCGACACGATGGTCACGCTCGTCGACGCCTCCACATTCCTCGACAGCCTCCGCCAGGGGCGTGCACTGCCTGACGACGAACGCACGGTCGCCGACCTCCTTGTCGACCAGGTGGAATTCGCCGATCTCATCCTCATCACCAAATCCGATCTCGCAGGCGAAAAGCTCACCGGCGGTACCGAGGAAACCATCCGCGCAATGAACCCTCGTGCACGCATCGTCCGCGTGACTAACGGAGAAATCGCCACCTCCGCCATTCTCGACGCATCGCTTTACGACGAAGGCACGGCGGCCACTTTCCACGGATATGCAGAAGAACTTGCGAATCCCCACACGCCGGAGACCGAAGAATACGGTATTTCTTCGGTTGTTTTCCGAGGCAACCGCCCCTTCGACCGCGAACGACTAATCAAGGCCCTCCGCGGCACAAAGGGCCTCGTACGATCCAAGGGGCACTGCTGGATTTCCGACCGCCTCGAAGTCGCCCACGTGTGGAGTCAGGCGGGACCGAACCTGAAGATCACCCCTGCTGTCATGTGGGCACAAACCGATGTCCCACCATCCAATGAGGTCGTACTCATCGGTGTGAAATTTAACCCAGAGGCCACACTGCAAGCATTCGAGGATGCCATGCTGACCGACGAAGAAGTGCGGGAGTTGCTGTAGCAAAGCCCCTGGAAGAGCGCCGATAAACAACCAGCTGAAGCGATTACTATGCCATGAATCACTTCCCAACCTGCGGGTGTGGCAACACACTGTTAGCGCATGCTAGGTTAGGCGACAAAACTAAAGTCGAACAGTCAATCTAGGAGATGACATGTCTGATCGCATCGCACATGCCGGTTTGCGCGGCAAAGTAATGACCGCCGACGAGGCGGCACAGTTTATCAATCACGGTGATGCCCTCGGCATCTCTGGCTTCACCGGTGCTGGCTACCCGAAGGCTCTGCCGACTGCGCTGGCAAACCGAGGCAAGGAACTCCACGCCAAGGGTGAAGAATTCGCTGTCGACATCTACACCGGCGCTTCCACCGCCCCGGACTGTGACGGCGTGATGGCAGAAGCTGACATCATCCGCTACCGCATGCCGTACCAGGGAGATCCGGCACTGCGTAAGTCCATCAACGCCGGCAAGGCAAAGTACCAGGACATCCATCTCTCCCACTCCGCGCTGTACATCGAGCAGGGCTTCCTGCCGATTGACGCCGCAATTGTAGAGGTCACTCGTATTACGGAAGATGGACACCTCATTCCGTCGTCAAGCGTTGGCAACAACGTCGAGTGGATGGACAACGCTGACAAGATCATCATTGAGGTCAACTCGTGGCAGTCCGAGGAACTCGAGGGCATGCACGACATCTACCGCATTCAGCACCTGCCTAACCGCACGCCGGCGCCGATCAATGCCCCGGGTGATCGCATTGGTACCCCTTACATCGACATCAACCTGGACAAGGTTGTCGCAGTTGTCGAGACCAACGCGCCGGACCGCAACTCCCCGTTCAAGTCGTTGGATGAGACCTCGAAGGCCATTGCTGGCCACTTCCTCGACTTCCTCGAGGGCGAAGTTCGCGCGGGTCGCCTGGCTTACGACCAGTACATCATGCAGTCGGGCGTCGGTAACGTGCCGAACGCTGTGATGGCAGGTCTGTTGGACTCCAAGTTTGAGAACATCAAGGCCTACACCGAGGTTATTCAGGACGGCATGATTGACCTGATTGACGCAGGTAAGATGACCGTCGCTTCGGCTACCTCCTTCTCCCTGTCTCCAGAAGCAGCCGAGCGCATGAACAACGAGGCTGCTCGCTACCGCAAGAACATCATCCTGCGCCCGCAGCAGATCTCCAACCACCCGGAGGTTGTCCGTCGTGTGGGCCTGATCGCCACCAACGGCATGATTGAGGCCGACATCTACGGCAACGTCAACTCCACCCACATCAACGGCAGCCGCATGATGAACGGCATCGGTGGTTCCGGTGACTTCACCCGTAACGCCTTCGTTTCCTCGTTCATCTCGCCGTCGCTGGCGAAGGACGGTGCGATTTCGACAATCGTTCCGTTCGCTTCGCACATTGACCACACCGAGCACGACGCCATGGTCATCATCACCGAGCGTGGATTCGCTGACCTGCGTGGCCTGGCACCGCGTGACCGCGTGGCTAAGATGATTTCCGTTGCACACCCGGAGTACCAGCCACTGCTGGAGGAGTACTACGAGCGCGCGCTGAAGACCGCTCCGGGCATGTCGACCCCGCACGATCTGCGCACTGCCTTCGACTTCCACGTCAACATGATTGAGAAGGGCTCGATGAAGGGCTAAGGCTTGTAAAACTAGCAGGCAAACAAAAAAATCCCCTCCGGTTGGAGGGGATTTTTCATAGGCTAGGAAGTAGCTCTAAAACGCCTAGTCGTTCAGAACTAGTCCAGCTCAAGCTGCAGAGCATGAGTAGCGGAGATTTCCTCGGCAATCTTCTCGACGAGCTCCTCCGGAACCTCCTTGGAAACACGCAGTACCAGGATGGCAGTCTGATCTGCTTCCTGCGGAGACAGAGCAGCAGCCTCGATGTTGATACCGGACTCACCCAGGGTGGTAGCTACGCGGCCCAGAGCACCCGGAACGTCCTTGTACAGCAGGAAGAGGTTACGGCCCTGAGCACGCATGTCGATGCCGCGGCCATTGATACGAACAATCTTCTCAACGCGGTTCAGGCCAGTGAGAGCACCAACGACGGTAGCGGTGGAGCCATCAGCGCCGATGACCTTGACCTCGAGGACGGAGCGGTGGGAGACGGACTCCGGCTCAGTCTCGACAGTGAAGGTCACACCCCGCTCTTCTGCAATACGCGGAGCGTTAACGAAAGTGACAGGCTCTTCCACCATGAGGGAGAACAGTCCACGGATTGCTGCCATCCCCAGAACGTTAACGTCCTCAGTGTGCAGCTCACCGCGAGCGGTGACCTCAACAGCGGCCGGAGCGCCCTCCAGCAGACCACCAGCAACCAGACCCAGCTCACGAGCCAGCTCGAGCCACAGGGCCACCTCTTCGCCAACAGCGCCACCGGAAACGTTGACGGCATCCGGGACGAACTCGCCAGCCAGTGCCAGCAGTACGGACTTAGCGACATCGGTACCGGCGCGGTCCTGAGCCTCAACGGTGGAGGCGCCCAGGTGCGGAGCACAAACAGTTTCCGGCAGGCCAAACAGCGGGGAATCCGTGCACGGCTCGGTCGCGTACACGTCGAAGCCAGCACCGCGGATGTTGCCAGCCTTAATCGCGTCGGCAAGCGCCTGCTCGTCGACGAGACCGCCGCGGGCAGCGTTGATGATGATCTGTCCCTTCTTGGCCTTGCCCAGGAGCTCAGCATCGAACATGCCAGCGGTTTCCTTGGTCTTCGGCAGGTGGATGGTCACGAAATCAGCGCGAGCCATCAGGTCTTCCAGCTCAACCAGCTCGACACCGAGCTGAGCAGCACGGGCCGGGTTCGCGTACGGATCGTACGCAATGATGTTGGTCTCAAAAGCAGCGAGACGCTGCGCAAACAGCTGGCCGATGTGACCGAAACCGACGATACCGACAGTCTTGCCGAAGATTTCGACGCCCTTGAAGGAAGAGCGCTTCCACTCCCCCTCACGCAGGGACGCGTCCGCAGCCGGCAGCTGGCGAGCGGTGGCCAGCAGCAGTGCGATTGCGTGCTCACATGCAGAGTGAATATTGGAGGTCGGAGCGTTGACAACCATGACGCCGCGCTTGGTAGCGGTATCGATGTCGACGTTATCCAGGCCAACGCCGGCGCGGCCGACGATCTTCAGATTCGGAGCAGCCTCGAGGACTTCCTGATCCACGGTGGTAGCAGAGCGGACGAGCAGTGCGTCAGCGTCACCAACCGCAGCCAGGAGCTCAGCGCGGTTCGGGCCATCTACCCAACGGACCTCAACAGAATCCCCCAATGCGTCCACTGTGGACTGTGCCAGCTTGTCGGCGATGAGGACAACGGGGCGAGCGTTCTGGCTCACAAGCATCTCCTGGTTTGTCTCGAAAAATTTATGCAGTATGTGCGGTGTCACTTAAGAAAACTACTAAAGCGTGCACGCGCATTACGTCTCATCATAAACTCTGGGGGTGAGGCGCGGGGGTACTTACCTAAGCAAAACGGCGCTTACTACCCTTTGTTTAGGGAGTAAGCGCCGTTGCCCCCGACATTCAAGTCGGCAAAACTCTTCGCGTTTTATTTTTATTTCTGCTGGTCTATAACCTACTGGTACGTAACCAACCATGGACGCGGTTCGATGTTCATGGTCTCCTCAGGAGTAAACATCGGCTGGTCCTCGTCGATGAAGTTCTTCCACGCCTCGAAAATCTCCGGCTGCAAATCCTGCAGCATGACGTTCCAGGTCTCAAACTTTTCCTGCGCGGTGCCATGGCCGTCGGCATGCAGTACGAATGCGAGCTCCGGGTGCGACAGATCCAGCGTCTCGCGATCGCGAATCATCTGTAGCTGGAACTGGTGCAGCATCAGCATCTTCTGCGGAAGGTTGTTCTTACGAGTCAGCTCAGCCAGCCAATCAGCAACGCGGTTGACCTCTTCAGCCTTAACGTGACCAACCTGAGTCGCCGGAACCTGCCCCGGTTCCATCTTCCACTCCGGATCCAGCGCCAGACCGACGTTTGGCATCTTCAGCAGTTCTTCGTAGAACTTGGCCTGGTCCAGGAAGTCTGCACTGCCCGGCTGCAAGTCGATGATGACGTAGCCGCCGGCCTTGGTCATGGCCTCGACGTACGGCTTCAGAGTCTCAACCGGAGCTGGCTCAGAGTAGTCACCGCGCGGGCCCGGGTCTGCCTGTGCGACTGAAGCAATAATCTCGAAGGCCGGCAGTACCGGATCATCAGCGAACTTCTCGTACTGCTTGACGTAGTCCTTCGCGCGGGCGACGGCATCCTCCGGATCATCCTCGCCCATCACACCCAATGGAGCGGCACCTGGGTGACCATACGTCGCAATCAGATGACGACCGGGGAACAGCAGTGTGCCTCCACCCGGCAATTCCTTAACCTTGTCATTTTTGGCAAGCTCGATGGACTGATCGAACTTGTCCTTATCGCCGAAAACCTTACCCAGAGCAATCAGGGACTCGCCGTCGCGAGCAGCCGAAATCGACTCAGAGGTAGCACGCGCGTCGCCCACTGGCAACCAACTGACCTTCAGACCAGCGGCGCGGGCCGTAGCAATGGAGGCCAAACCAGTACCCGGTGCGGCCAGTGCCAATTTGTCTTTGACCTCCTTTGGCGATCCCTTCGGCAGCGTGATGCTCTCCTGCCCCTTGTCATCCTGCCCATCGCTGGCGCGATCCTGAGCTTCCTGGTTGGCGCCCCCATCCTTCGTTGCGTCACCCTTGACGACAGTGGGCTTCTCCGGATCCATCTCAACGACAGCGCGAGTCGGCTTCGACTCCGTCTCTTTGAGAACCTTGAATTCAGTACCGACAAGCTCCTTGAGGCCATCGGTCGTACCCGGATCTGCAATAACCTGACGCTCCTCTCCCCCGGTCAGGTCAACTGCCCCCACTGTAAGGACTGTCTTTGCGCCCAGGCGGTCAATCTCTTTTTCCACATCGGCGATATCAGCGCCAGTATCGTGGCCACGAGCGTCCTTCTTGGGACTCTTGGCGGTACTGTCATCTTCCGCATCTTCGGCAGAACCAGCCACCAGCATCGGCAGCCCAGCAGCAACCGCAATGCCTGCCGCCCGACGCTGCTCAGCTGCACCAGCCGAGGAAACGACAACTGCTTCCGAACTGCCGATCAGGCTTTCCGACGCTGCGATGTCGTCGCTAAGCACCGTCGACTCAGCGTCCACCTTCTTCGTGGAAACAGCACTGTCGGAATTACCACACGCGACCAGGGCGCTCGATCCCAGCGCCAGACTGACCGTCAGAGCAACGGTTGCCGTCACGCGCCGCGTCATTGCGGATACTCGCACATTTACCTCCGTGAAATGATTTGATTGCAACGATTAGACTATCGAACGTTTTTGTTGAGGGAGACCTTTAAACCCAGATTAGAACCCCGGATACGACTGGGGCTACACCCGTTTGGCCGTAGTTGCTTTTATCTCAGACGTTTATCCCACCCGTCTACCCCACACGTTTCAGTGAAAGAAAACGAGTAAGAGAGATACGAAAAGGGCCTCATCACGGCGGTGAAGCTCAGTGATGAAGCCCTACTTCGCGAACAAGCGAAGGATTCGCTTAAGCAACAAACTTAGGCGGTCTCAGCGCGAGCGTCGACCTTAACCCAGCTCATCAGGTCGCGCAGCTTGGAGCCGACCTCTTCAATCTGGTGGTTGTTGTAGGAAGCGCGCAGGTCCTCGAGCTCCTTGTTGCCGCCCTCGACGTTGGCAATCAGACGCTTGGTGAAGGTGCCGTCCTGAATGTCAGACAGAATCTCGCGCATGTGCTGCTTGGTATCAGCGGTAATAACGCGTGGGCCAGACAGGTAGCCACCGAACTCAGCGGTGTCGGAGACCGAGTAGTTCATGTTGGCAATACCGCCCTCGAACATCAGGTCAACAATCAGCTTCAGCTCGTGCAGGCACTCGAAGTATGCCATCTCCGGCTCGTAACCAGCTTCAACCAGAACCTCGAAACCGACCTTGACCAGTTCCTCGGTGCCGCCACAGAGAACAGCCTGCTCACCGAAGAGGTCGGTCACAGTTTCTGCCTCGAAGGTGGTCGGGATAACGCCAGCGCGGGCGCCACCGATAGCTGCAGCGTAAGACAGAGCCAGGTCGCGCCCCTCGCCCTTCGGATCCTGGTCAACGGCGATCAGGCACGGAACGCCCTTGCCATCGACGAACTGACGACGAACCAGGTGACCCGGCCCCTTCGGAGCAACCATACCGACGGTGATGTTGTCAGCCGGCTTGATGAGGTCGAAGTGGATGTTCAGACCGTGGCCGAAGAACAGCGCGTCGCCGTCCTTCAGGTTCGGCTCGATGTCCTCGCTGTAAACCTTTGCCTGGGTGGTGTCCGGAACCAGCACCATAATGACGTCTGCCCATGCAGCGGCATCTGCGTTGGACTTAACCTCAAAGCCAGCTTCCTGGGCCTTCACAGCGGACTTGGAGCCTTCACGCAGACCGATAACAACCTCGACACCGGACTCGCGCAGGTTCTGAGCGTGAGCGTGGCCCTGGGAACCGTAGCCCAGGATGGCAACCTTACGCCCCTGGATGATGGACAGATCAGCATCGTCGTCGTACAGCAGTTCAATAGCCATTAAAATTAGCCTCTTTTCGAATCGGATTCGTTAAAAATCTTAGCGTTTAGTTGTTAGCGGGGCTGGAGCATCGGCTTCGGCCCGCGTGCCATTGCGACGGTACCGGACTGAATGAGCTCACGGATACCAAACGGCTCGAGGACCTCCAGCAGGGCTACAAGCTTCGAGCGCTCACCCGTCGCCTCAATGATGACAGACTCTTGAGAGACGTCCACCACGCGGGCACGGAAGAGATTGGCGGCATCGACGACCTGCGGACGATTGGTGTTGTCGCAGGAAACCTTCACCATTAGCAGTCCGCGCGACACCATGGTCTCTGGGGGCTGGCGAACCACCTTCAGCACGGGCACTAGCTTGTTGAGCTGCTTAGTGATCTGTTCGATCGGCAGCGTCTCCGTCTCAACCACGACAGTGATGCGGTTGACTCCCTCGGTCTCAGTTTCACCCGAGGTAATCGACTGGATGCTGAAACCTCGGCGGGTGAACATGCCCGCAATGCGGACCAGAATACCCGGCTCATCGAGGGTCAACACGGATAGAGTGTGCAGTTCAGCCATTTTGGGACTCACTTCCTGTTGCTTCGGATCCCGATTAGCGGGTCTTCATGGACGGGTGGTTAGCGTCGGGCTGCTTCGCGGCGTCCTCGGCGTTGTCCACAACAGTGCCGTGGATGTCAGCCGGGGTCTCGGCCGCTGAGTTCTCATCGTTGAACAGCGGGCGCAGACCACGGGCGTATTCGACCTCATCATTGGATTTGCCAGCTGCCACCATCGGCCACACCTGAGCATCCTCACCGACAATGAAGTCAATAACCACCGGTCGGTCATTAATCTCGCGTGCCTTCTTAATTGCGGCCGCGACATCTTCCTTCTTGGTCACGCGAATCGCCACGCAGCCAAGCCCCTCGGAGAGCTGGACGAAGTCTGGCAGGTAGGAGTTGTCCTCCGGGCGCAGCTTGGTGTTGGAGTAGCGCTGATCGTAGAACAGCGTCTGCCACTGACGAACCATGCCCAGGTTACCGTTGTTGATCAAGGCAACCTTGATGGGAAAACCTTCCATTGCACAGGTGGTTAGCTCCTGATTGGTCATCTGGAAGCAACCGTCACCATCAATGGCCCAGACTTCCTTTTCTGGAGCAGCCGCCTTGGCGCCCATCGCAGCCGGGATTGAGTAGCCCATCGTGCCGGCACCACCGGAGTTAAGCCAGGTGCGCGGGTTCTCGTACTGGACGAACTGCGCTGCCCACATCTGGTGCTGGCCGACGCCAGCGGCATAGATGGCCTCCGGGCCAACGATGTCGGACAGGGTCTGAATTACAAACTGCGGAGCGATTGCACCATCAGCGGGCTCTTCCCACCCGAGGGGGAACTCGTCGCGGAGACCGTCGAGAAGCTTCAGCCAGTCGGCAATCTGGGGGCGACTAAGACCGAGCTTGGTGTAGGACTCGCTAAGTGCGGCAAGGACCTCGCGGGCATCGCCGACGATGGGAACGTCAACTTCACGGAGCTTGCCAATCTCTGCCGGGTCAATGTCTGCGTGGATAACCTTCGCGTTCGGCGCGAAGGAATTCAGATCACCGGTAACACGGTCGTCGAAACGCGCACCGATAGTGATGAGCAGGTCGGACTTCTGCAGAGCAGCGACGGCGGACACCTTGCCGTGCATGCCCGGCATACCCATATGCAGCGGGTGCGAGTCCGGGAATGCGCCGCGAGCCATCAGCGTGGTCACGACCGGAACTCCAGTCTGCTCGGCGAACTCGACCAGCTCCGTGGAAGCATCAGCCTTAATGACGCCACCACCGATGTAGAGCACCGGACGCTTGGCCGCAGCAATCATCTCAGCTGCTTCGTCAATCTGACGCTGGTGCGGAGTCGTCACAGGACGGTAGCCCGGCAGGTCAATCTCCGGCGGCCAGGTGAAGTCAATCATCGTATTCTGGAGGTCCTTCGGAACATCGACCAGAACCGGGCCTGGGCGACCAGAAGAAGCCAGGTGGAATGCCTCAGCGAGCGCGCGCGGGATGTCCTCAGCTTCGGTGACCATGAAGTTGTGCTTAGTGATCGGCATGGTCACACCGCGGATGTCAGCCTCCTGGAAAGCGTCAGTACCCAGCAGCGGGCGACCGACCTGACCGGTGATGGCGACAACCGGAACGGAGTCCATCTGAGCATCCGCGAGCGGGGTAACCAGGTTAGTAGCACCCGGGCCGGAAGTCGCGATACACACACCGACCTTGCCGGAAACCTGCGCGTAACCAGTGGCAGCGTGACCAGCTCCCTGCTCGTGGCGCACGAGGACGTGGCGGAGCTTTTCCGAGTCATAAATCGGATCGTAGAGCGGAAGCACTGCACCACCGGGGATACCGAAGGCTACCTCAACACCAAGCTCTTCAAGAGATCGGACAATGGCTTTTGCACCAGAAATTCGCTCGGGGGCGCTGGTGCGCGCCTTAGCTGCGAATTGGGCGGGCGATGGGGTGTGCTGCTCGTGCGCGTTCACGATTTCGCTCCTGGGTCATGGTGGGCAACTACTCAACTCACATTCACGCGAAGAAGCTACGAATGTGGCGTTGACTACAACCTTAACGTCCACATAGTGAGAAGTCAATCCCGCCAACTGGACACCCCCGCCCGCTTAACACCCGAGCGCCTACCCACTTCCCACCCGTTTCCCCACAGCAGTCCCACCCCAGCTTTGGGAATCACTTTACCCAGAAACACCCCCACCCCCGATACGCTGGTGCACCCGAGACGGCGCAGAGGCGGTGTATCCGAGTCGGCACGCCAGAGCGGCTCACCTCGAAGCTCCTCTTTATGCATAATTCCTTATCTTTAAACTCAGCCCATCTTAAGGCGAACGACCTACGGTGGAGAGCATGGAATTTTTACAATTCATGTTGTTACGGGCATGGCAATGGATAGCCAGCAACGGTCTTGCCATTGCAAGCCTGGCCATTCTGCTAATTCTTGTTCCCCGCATCCGACGTTTCGTTCTGGCAATCGCAGACGGAAATATCTCCTCTGAGGACGAGCAAGCCAAGGGACGACGCGCGCTCATTGGCGCTGTTGTTTACATCGTCGAAGTTATTGCGTACTTCGTCTTAATCATCGCGATTCTGTCGAAATTCGGAATCTCGCTAACCGCCGCCGCCATCCCCGCAACGGTTGTTTCCGCTGCTGTTGGTTTTGGTGCCCAGGGAGTCATCGCCGACTTCCTCGGAGGCATGTTCATCATTGCCGAGAAGCAGTACGGCATCGGCGATTGGGTTGAGTTCCATTCCCCTTCCGGCACCGTGCAGGGCGACGTCGTCAATATGACATTGCGCGCCACGACCATTCGAACCCTAAACGGCGAGGAAATTATCGTGCCGAACTCCGAGGCACGTATGTGTATCAACTACTCCTCGCAGTGGTCGCGTGCCGTCGTCGAAGTACCGGTACCGATGACCGCCGGTGGTTCCATTAAGGATTTGGAAGAGCGCACCGTCGCCGCTGCTAAGCGCGCAATCACGCTGGACTCAATCAAGGACTCCGTTCTCTCCGAAATCAAGATGCAGTCCTCTACAGAGCTCAATCCACCAACGGTTATGGGGCTGCCGTGGACCGTCACCATGCGCTTGATTGTCGACTGCAAACCGGGCGACCAATGGCTTATCGAGCGCGCCATCCGCGCCGCAGTCATCGACACCTGGTGGGATGACTACGGCGAGCGCGCCCAACAGACCCCGTTTGCTCCCGCCGAAGAAATCACCGGCCACGTCCGCGATGACACGATGATTGAACAGCTCAAGCAGGCCGACGCTAAGCGCGAGAACAAGCAGGCGCTTGACGACGTCGACAGCGCTCCAACCGAGGTTGTCGAAATGGTACCGGACACAGCAGTCGAGCCAGTCACCGCGGAAACTAAGCTGATCGAAACTCAGACCGTCGACAAGCAAGACGAGAATGAGCGATCCGATCTTCCGCACGCGGGAGCCGATCTTGACGATGCGCGACGCGAGCAGGAAGACAGTGAAAGCAACAGCGCCATCCGCAAGCTGATTAACCACCCCGATTGGAAGACACTCACGACGCGCCAGAAGGTTCGTCGAACCCTCTCCGCAGGTGGGCGCGCTCGCGTTTCGACGATTGTACTCCTGGTAACCTTACTGATTCTCTTCATTTTGAACCTGATGACACTCGAAACTGAGGACGGCCCATCTGGATGGTTGGCACCGAGCAGGTGGAACGATCGCGTAGCGACACAGGAAGAGGACTCGGAAGAGTCGTCGGCACCACAGTCATCCAACCAGCCGACTAGCACCACACAGAATGTGCAGCCCACCGAGACCACTCAGCAGAATCAGACATCTCAAAACCAGCCAACGGAGACTTCTCAGCAGCCGCAGAACACACAGAACCGCACACCTTCGACCACCACCTCCACCCAGCCAAGCTCCGAGCAGAGCAACACTGGCAACGAGGACACTGGTGGATCGCAGTCGACGGACTCCACTAACAACGCGGAACCGAACTCGGCTGATACGCAATAACGCGCAACCGCCTACCGTGCACTAGCCAATCCGAACTACCCGCTACAATCAATAGCCATGACTGACTCGACTCCACAGCCAAAAATTGCGACGCAGCGATTTCGCCCACAGAAGACGCATCTGTTCATCGTTGCGTTCATGGTCGTGCTGTGTGTAATTGCCGCCGGCTTTACCCCGTGGCTGGCCGTTACCTTCCTGGCACCGTTGATTTATACGCTTTGGATTTTCCGAGTACGCACCACCGTGGGGTCACGCGGCATCACTGCGGTTTATCTACTGTCCCAGCGCCGTTCGGTGCCCTGGAGTGATTTTGCAGGCATCTTCTTCAACAAGGGCGGTCGAGCCTTTGCGGTCACCAAGTCAGATGAGCGTATCGCGCTGCCGGCCATCTCTTTTAATTCACTGCCCGAGCTAAAGGAAGCCACCGGCGGTCTGATTCCGGATCCGATTACTTCGGCTCGCATGGCGGAAAATGACAAGGTCGAGGTCTTTGACCGCGATGGCTACTCCGTAATGAAGAAGGCCAGTGAGGTTGAGGCTGACGCCAAGGTTAAAGGCGCTAAGGCTAAAGGCGAAGCCTCTGCTGAGTAACATCTAAGCAGTCCACAAAAGCCCCTAAATCTCATTATGCGGACACTAGTGACCGCGAAATGAGACATTAGGGGCTTTTGTGATTAGTATGGACAATTAGTTACCTTGCACCCTATCTAGGAAGGGCAGCCCACATGATCCCCCTTCGCTCTAAAGTCACCACTGCCGGACGTAATGCCGCTGGCGCTCGTTCCCTATGGCGTGCGACTGGCATGTCCGATAGCGACTTCGGCAAGCCGATTATCGCAATTGCAAACTCTTACACCCAGTTTGTGCCAGGGCACGTGCACCTGAAGGATGTTGGCGACATCGTTGCGGAAGCTGTAACCGCGGCAGGTGGTGTCCCCCGTGAGTTCAACACCATCGCCGTCGACGACGGTATCGCAATGGGACATGACGGCATGCTCTACTCGCTGCCATCCCGTGAAATTATTGCCGACTCTGTGGAATACATGGTCAACGCTCACACCGCTGACGCGTTGGTGTGTATTTCCAACTGTGACAAGATCACGCCAGGCATGCTCAATGCGGCTCTGCGCCTGAATATCCCGGTGGTCTTCGTTTCCGGCGGGCCGATGGAATCGGGGTCATCGGTTGTTATCGATGGCGTCGTCAAGCCTGGCTCTGACCTAATCTCGGCTATTTCTGCATCCGCGAATGACAAGGTCGATGACAAGAACCTGCTGGACATCGAGCGCTCGGCGTGCCCGACCTGTGGTTCTTGCTCGGGTATGTTCACCGCAAACTCGATGAACTGCCTGACCGAGGCCCTCGGCCTGTCCCTGCCGGGCAATGGTTCTACGCTGGCGACTCAGCAGGCTCGCCGCGACTTGTTCACCCGCGCCGGTGAGCTAATCGTGGACCTGGCGAAGAGCTACTACAACGATGGCGACGAGTCCGTGCTGCCGCGCAACATCGCCAACCGCGACGCATTTGTCAACGCCATGACGCTCGATGTTGCCATGGGTGGCTCCACCAACACCGTGCTGCACATTCTCGCTGCCGCGCAGGAGGGCGAGATTGACTTCGACCTCTCTGACATCGACGCGATTTCCCGTCGTGTTCCGTGTCTGTCTAAGGTAGCGCCGAACTCTGACTACTACATGGAGGACGTCCACCGCGCCGGTGGTATTCCAGCCATCCTCGGCGAGCTGCGTCGCGCCGGCCTGCTGCAAATGGATGTCCGCTCTGTACACTCCCCGTCGTTGGAGGAGCACCTGGATAACTGGGATATCCGCGGCGGCAAGGCCACTGACGAGGCCATCGAGCTGTTCCACGCAGCACCGGGCGGTGTGCGCACCACCGAGCCGTTCTCCACTTCCAACCGCTGGGAAAGTCTGGACACGGACTCCGAAAATGGCTGCATCCGCGACTTCGACCACGCCTACACCAAGGAAGGCGGTCTCTGTGTCCTGCGCGGCAACATCGCCGAGGACGGCGCTGTCCTGAAGACCGCGGGTATTGGCGAGGACCAGTTCCACTTCGAGGGCACCGCTCGCGTCGTAGAGAGCCAGGAAGAGGCTGTCTCTGTCATCTTGAACCGCACCTTGCAGCCGGGCGAAGTTCTCTTCGTCATCTACGAGGGGCCGTCAGGTGGTCCGGGCATGCAGGAGATGCTGCACCCGACCGCATTCATCAAGGGTGCTGGTCTGGGTAAGGTTTGCGCCCTGGTCACCGACGGCCGCTTTTCCGGCGGTTCCTCTGGACTGTCGATTGGTCACGTTTCCCCGGAGGCCGCTGCAGGTGGCGCAATCGGTCTCGTCCGCAACGGCGACCCAGTGTACATCGATGTCGCAGAACGACGCCTCGAAATTCAGGTGTCCGACGAGGAGCTTGCGGCCCGCCGTGATGAAGAGCTCAAGCGCGATAAGCCGTTTACTCCCCACAAGCCACGTCCGCGCAAGGTGTCCAAGGCGCTGCGCGCATATGCCAAGATGGCGTCCAGTGCGGATAAGGGCGCGGTCCGCATTGTCGACTAGCTAGATCAAACCCGCTTAAAGGCCTGTGCTTACCGCACGGGCCTTTGGCGTTTCTAGGGTAGCTTTGCGCCCAGTCTTCCGCGTGGGCTTCACCCAATCCCGGTACTCGACGTCGGCAATCCCCTCAGCGACGTCCTCGGTGTGTGCATATTTGCTGCCCTCGGTAATGGCCGCCATTACATATCCGGGGCCAAAAACAACGGAAGAGTGCCACGAACGCCGGTTGGACCAGCCCATCTTCGCGCCTTCAGAACCGGGCAGGCCGGCAAGACCAAAATTCTGTCGATAGCCATCGGCAGCAATCGGCGACCAGTGTCGCATCGCCTCAAGCACCTCAGAATTAGGATGCTTCAGACGAAGCTGGGAAATAAAAGACACCACATCTTCCGCAGTGGTCCTCGATACTCCCCACTTTTCTCCGCCGGAGGTGTTGAACAGGCCGTACTCGGTCGCAACGGAATCGACCGATTCCGGGTACTTCCGGTAGAAGTCGGCTGCCAAATCGTCGTCGGAACGCGAAATCATCTTTTCGACGCGCTCGGCATCGTCGGCAGTGCCGTGTTCGAGCACATACTGACCGATATACAACTTAATCAGGGATAGCGCCGGCAGCGGGCGTTGCGATGCCTGGCTGCTGTACCCCACGCCCACCGGCTCGTAGCTCACCGCCATTTGCGTGCGTGGGTCAACCTCAATCAACCCTTCGGCGTTGAGGTCCATGCGTGGCAGACTCACCTGATGTGTCGGCCAGACGCTTGCCGACGAGACGGAGGCTGCAACCTCACTGTGCTCATCGGCAGCAGCTGTCGATGGTGAGTGGATCGACGTTGTCGCGCCTATCGAAGACATGAAAAAGACCACCGCGAGGGTGGTCTTTAGTGCGTGTCTCGACTTTAGCATAGGGGGCATTGTACCCCGGCCCTAACTGAGAACCTAGTTTAGGCCGCTCGACTGTTTGTGTAGCTGCGAGCTGCCTTAGCCGATAAACGGCAGCGTGCCGGTCGTCAGCCACCACAGGCCAATTGCTGCAGCGATGGACAGAATTCCGAAGATCCACGACGATGCCAGTGGACGACGAGCCCAGCCGCGTCCGAAGTCGATGCCGATGCGGCCCGGGCCGGTGAACTGCAAGCCAAGTGCCATGGCGGTCATCAACAGTTGTAGCTGAAGGTTGCTGGAATCCTGGCCGACGATATTCACGCCATTGGCAGAGGTAGCCACATCAAACATGCTGAGGTAGGCGGACAATGCCAGCGCCAATGCTGCGGCCAGCGGTGTCGCAAGCCCTAAGATGAGCAGGGCACCCGCGATGAGCTGAACCGTTGGGATGGCAGTGGCCATCACAGGGCCGAGGGCGAAGTTGTTCTGGCTAAACTGTGTCTCCAGCGCAGTGGTGCCACCGGAGCTGCCCCAGCCGAGCAGCGTTGTCAGGCCATGGACCAACAGCAGCGCACCCAATCCAAGACGCAGCAGCAGGAGGCCGAAGTCGGTGGTACCGCGACGGAACTCCGGTTCGTTGTCGTCGTTGAAGTCCGTGTCTTCATCGTCGTCAGCAGCGGCGGTAGTCGTAGCCGCAGTTGCCCCGGCGGCCCCTACGCCTGCTCCTGCAACACCAGCGGCACCAGCGGCACCAGCGGTATCGCGAGAGGCAGCCGGTTCAGCGAAATCCGATTCATCGAAATACTGAGTCTCAGCTGCGGAATTGCGTGCAGAGCCATAGGTTGACTCCGCCTCATCGTCGAATGCTGACTGTGCTTCCGACTTATTTGCGGCAGTTCCCGCTGTGGACGCTGCTGCCGCTTCAGAAGCCGAGAAGGCTTGCGTCGGCTGGCTGAAATCCTCATCTGAATCAACGCGCTCGCTACGGGCCGGCTGCTCAAAGATCTCGGTCGCCTCCGACTCCGGGGCTACCTCCGACTCTTTATCGGCCGCGGGTGCCAATTCAGTTTCGGCCTGTTCATCCCGCGGCGAAGGCTTACCGGCAGGGCTAATCACCTGAGGTGCCGTGCGGCCTGCAGCGGCGTAGGCGTCGTAGCGCTTCTTCGGGGTTTCCTGAACTTCAGGCTCCGGTTCCGAGCTCGGCTCGACCTCTGTCTCTGCCACTGTCTCTGATGCAGCGGCGGATTCCGGCGGCAGGTTTTCTTGGTCTACCTCCGCCTCCGGCTCCTCATCTACGCGCTTTTCCGGCACACCCGGAAAAATTTGCGTTGCGGTGTTGTCGCTGTCATCGCGGTTGGTTTCTTCGTTCATTGGCTCAGCGAGCTTGCGGTAGGTCGGGACGTCGAGATCGTCATCGAATCCGTCCTCCACATTCTCGAGGGCGCGGTCGTTCGGGTACTTCTCTGAGTCGCTCACATCGTCCACATTAAAACTACTGCCTCACTTTTGGTCGCAGGCGTGGCCGTGAAACGAGGCTGTATTGTGTATGCCTATGGGATTCCACCTCGTCCACACCAGCAGTGCACAGGCTCGCGCTCGCGGGCGGCGTCGTCGTGCTGCGCTCGCCGCTGGTGTCGTCGGGATGGTCTCTCTTTCCGGCTGCATGAGTGCCTCGAGCGCGCTTGAGTTGCCGTTTACTGAAGACAAGTCAGAACCGACAGGCATTGCCATGCCGAAGTTTTCCTCCCCTGATTTGCCCTCTACCCCGGTCCCGACCACGGAAAGCAAAGCCAAAGACAAAGGTCCCTGCGACCTCGATGATGTCACTCTCGCCGCCTGCCTACCGCTTACCACCGCGCTAGCCTCAACCGGCCCTGGGGAAGCTCTCGTCGCCACCGACGACGGTGCACTCACCGCTGTCGCACCGGGTAAGACACCGCGTGAGGTCGCACGGCTCGGCGCCCCTGCAAAACAACTGCTGCCCAGTCCCTCGGTTGAAGAGGACCGTCAGGTCTTTGTTTTGCGTAACGACGACACCATTGCGCGCGTCACCCTCGTGGAGGGCAGCACCGCTGATGTGCGCGAACTTCCGGACCTCAGCGAGCCCGGCATTCTCGGAATCTATTTTGACCGAACTTCGGACACCCTGTCCCCGCGCAAATTGCTCGTGGGAGATCCAGGCATTGAGTTTCAGCAGTTCTGCCATGGTCCGGACGGAATGCCGCCGTTGGCAACCGCCATTCTCGACGGCACCCCACAACTGGTTCAGCTCACCGGCCCTGTGATTAACCCCCTCGGCGGTGTGGACCTGAACGATTCCATCGGTGGATGCGCAGTGATGGGTGACCGCGTGGTCATTGCCATCCCAGACGCGCAGAAGGTCATCTCCATGCCGGTGGGTCCGAAGTCAAGTGGGCCCGACGCGGCGTGGGAGGTCAAGGGTTCCCCTGAAGTGCTTGTCGACGGCGACTTCGGCCACATCTCGTATGTAGCGGCTGTCGCAGCGAATCAGGGTATTGAAGTTTGGGGTGCCACGACCAACAAAACCGCCGGGGCACAACCGTCGGAGTCCGACGAACGCGTCGTCAGACTGCCGAGCGATGGTGCCGCCGGCGGTTCCCCGGATTAGCTTTCAGGGAGGCTAGCTCAGCTTCTTCGCAATCAGCTGGTTGACCTGAGCCGGGTCTGCCTTGCCGCGGGTGGCCTTCATGACCTGCCCCACGATGGCACCGACGACCTTCTTGTTGCCAGCTCGGTACTTCTCGACGATGTCCGGGTTAGCAGCCAGTGCATCGTCGACGGCCTTCTCAATAGCACCGTCGTCGCGAACGACCTCCAGGCCACGGGCAGCAACGACCTCATCAACATCGCCCTCGCCTGCGAGCACGCCGTCGACGGCCTTACGGGCCAGCTTGTTGGTCAGCTTGCCCTCTTCAATCAGTGCAATCACACGTGCAACCTGTGCCGGGGTAATCGCGAGCTCAGCCAGCTCCACGCCTGCCTCGTTGGCCTTCTGCGCCAGGTAAGCGACCCACCAGGAACGAGCCTCAGCCGGACCGGCACCAGCCTCAACGGTGTCGACAATCAGGTCGAGAGCGCCGGCGTTAACCAGGTCGCGCATTTCCTCGTCCTTCAGACCCCACTCTTCCTGAATACGGGCACGACGCACCCACGGCAGCTCCGGCAGAGTTGCACGGATTTCCTCCACCCACTCACGCGGCGCAATCACCGGTGGCAGATCCGGGTCGTTGAAGTAGCGGTAATCCGACTGCGATTCCTTCGGGCGGCCCTTGGAGGTCGTGCCGTCGGTCTCCTGGTAGTGGCGGGTTTCCTGAACAATCTCCTCGCCATTAGTAATCGCAGCAGCCTGGCGCTGCATCTCGTAGCGAACAGCCTGTTCAACCGACTTCAGGGAGTTGATGTTCTTAGTCTCGGTACGAGTGCCGAACTCCTCCTGGCCGATTGGGCGCAGGGAAACGTTGGAGTCCACACGCATCGAGCCCTGGTCCATGCGGGCATCGGAGACGCCGAGGGACTTCACCAGGTCACGCAGCGCAGAAACGTACGCACGAGCAACCTCTGGGGCACGCTCCCCTGCACCGAGAATTGGCTTAGTAACGATCTCAATCAGCGGAATACCTGCGCGGTTGCAGTCCACCAGCGAACGCGTAGCACCGTGAATACGACCATCGGCACCGCCCAAGTGCGTCAGCTTGCCGGTGTCCTCTTCCATGTGAGCGCGCTCGATTTCGACACGGAACTCCGTGCCGTCGTCAAGCTGAACGTCAAGATATCCGTCGTAGGCGATTGGTTCGTCGTACTGCGAAATCTGGTAGTTCTTCGGCTGGTCCGGGTAGAAGTAGTTCTTGCGCGCGAAGCGGGAGGACTCAGCAATCTCGCAGTTCAGCGCCAGGCCAATCTTGATGGCCCACTCAACGCCCTGACGGTTAACCACGGGCAGCGCGCCAGGTAGGCCGAGGCTGCAGGGATCGACGTTGCTATTCGGCTCGGCACCAAAGTGCGCCGAAGAGGGGGAGAACATCTTGGTATTCGTCGAGAGCTCGACGTGAACCTCCATGCCCATTACCGGATCAAAACGTTCGAGGACCTCATCAAAGTCCATCAAGTCATCAGCGTATGCAGCGGTCATGTTTGTAGAGTCTACTAGCGATGGCCCCGCAGGCGTGCCCTAGGGTATAAGTCGTGCCCGGAGTTAACGAACACCCACCGATTCCACCGACGTCAGCACGCGAAACGCCAACGTTCCGTGACGCCGCTGACCGCCACCGCGCAGGCGCTACTTTCGACGACGACCTACAAGAAAGCGCTGACGGCGCCACTGGCTACCACCGCGTACGCCCCGGATATCCTCCAACCGTCAGTGAAGCGCTTACCCGCCTTGCACCGCGCCCACAGGTAGTCGCCGATATCGGCGCCGGCACTGGAAAACTCACCGCCTCGCTTGCCGACGTCTACCGCGACGCCACCCTGCTGGCACTCGATCCCTCCACCGCGATGCGGCAAGCACTGATGCACAATGTGCCAGCGGCGGAATGCCTGAACGGCACTGCGGAGCACACGGGACTGGAGTCCAACAGCGTCGATGTAGCAACATGTGCGCAGACATGGCACTGGGTGGACCCGACAGCTGCAAGTAAAGAACTCACTCGGGTGCTACGCGCGGATGGCGTGGCTATGTTGGTGTGGAACACCTTGGATGTTTCCGTACCGTGGGTGCATCGGCTCAGCCGTATCATGCACGCCGGCGACGTGTTGCGTCCCGGCTTCTACCCCGAGGTTGGCCCGGAGTTGGAGCTAGTCGATGAGGTACGCCTGGCCTGGGAGCAGACACTGACCATCGAGGACATCGTGCTGCTGGAACGAACCCGTTCCTATTGGCTTCGTTCCAAGCCTGCCACACGCGCCAAGGTGGAGACGAACTTACATTGGTATCTCCACGAACACTTGGGGCACACATACGAAGAAGGCATCGCCCTTCCCTACCGGTGCGATGCCTTCTATTTTCGAGCCACCTAAATTTTCGAGCCGCCTAGTCGCGCTAGTTACTTTTCTTTCTTCGGCTTAGGGTGAGCCACACGCTTCAATGCGTTCTTAGTCTGTCCGGCAAGCTTCTTCGGCGCAGTAGCCGTGACCTCGCCTGGGAAGGAGTCCCTCGCGGTCTCGCGAGGATTGTCCTCATCGGAGGCTTCCTCGATTTCGGAAAGTTTCTCCAGGCGCTCATTATCCTTTTCTACGATGCGCTCGGCGTCATCCTCGGTGAATTCAACATTATCGTCGCTAACCAGTTCCTCGACGATGTCGTCGCGGACGCTCTCCTGAAGATCGACGTTGGAAATGTTGGAGTTGGCCAAAGCGCGGTCGAGCTTCTTCTGATCGGCGGTGGTGAACTTCTTGTTCGGATGCATCTTCCGGCGTGCGAGCTTACGGATACGGCCGCGACGCTTCGACTCCTCCATCAGCTTGTTACGTCCAGCCAGGTACGCACCACACAGAATCACGATAAGAGCGATACCGACGTAGCCAAGGGCCGGGTAGATGGAGCCAACCAGGGCCTTGAAACCGAAGAAGCTCAATCCAAAACCAATCAGCACCGTCACGATGAATACCAGTCGGAAACGCTGCGGAGTATTGCGTGTCAAGCGGCGACCCAACGCGTAGAACATACCGATGGCGGTACTGAAAATCATGGCGTAGATGATGATCGCCATCACCGTACCCAGAACCGGATGAATTTCATTGACAATTGCCAGAGTCGGCATATCCTCATGGCCAACGGACTCGACCTTGAAGAAGAGGGCAAAGGTCACCAACGTCAGCAGACCTGCGTAAATGGTGCCGCCCATGAGACCACCGATGCCAGCTTCACGCGGGTTCAGGTAGCTACCGCCAATGACGATGGACATCGATACGGCCACCATCACGCAGAAACCAACATAGTTCAGGGCAGAAACAGACCAGTGCGGCAGCGAGGTCGACAGTTCAGTGGTGTACTGCGCGGCCTCCGACATCGAAGTATCGGTGGTGAACAAAGTGTAGATACCGGCTCCCAGCAGGAACACGATAATGAATGGAGTGACCATGCCGATCACTCGGCTGACCTTGTCCGCATCCAGCATGCCGACACCCAAAGTCAGGGCAACCATGATGACGGCGCCGATCCACACCTCAAGTCCGAATTGCTGATTCAGGTTCGCACCGGCACCGGCGAACATGACGAAGCCGGTACAGAACAGCGTGATCATCACGGCGATGTCCAGAATCTTCGAAACCCAATTGCGGGTGATTACGTCGAAGACCTCGGAGTGCTCGTCAGCCTGCAAGTAGCTGGCAATTGACAGCACTGCCAGGCCACTGGCAATCATCACGACGGAAGCGAGTACAACGCCCCACAAGCCGTTAGTGCCAAATGCCACGAAGTACTGCATCATTTCCTGGCCGGATGCGAATCCGGCACCGACAGTTAGGCCGACAAAGGCCATCGCGATTGTTGTGGCTCTTTTCCACATAACGAGAAAATCCTAAATATAAGTCTATTTTTCAAAACCGGAACCTTACAAAGCATACTGCCCGAGCTGGTGATTGATACACCAGCTCGGGCAGTATGCCTATTTTGTTACGAAGATGTGCCTAAATGTTTAGCAACGCGTGCTTAACCAAACAGCGCAGCAGCGGCACGGTAACGGCCATCCGGCACAACCTTCAACTCAGCAACCGCATCGTCGATGTCGATACGCTCGATGTTCTCACCGTGCAGAGCGACAATCTTGCCGAAGTCCCCCTCGTGTACTGCTCGGGTGGCATGGACACCGTAGCGGGTAGCTAGCACGCGGTCGTACGCAGTCGGCGTACCGCCACGCTGAATGTGGCCCAGAACCGTGGTGCGAACGTCGTACCCGGTGCGCTTCTTAATCTCCGCGCCAATGACCTGACCAATACCGTTGAAGGTCTGGTGACCAAACTGGTCAACACCGCCCTCTTCGTACTCCATGGTGCCCGGCTTCGGGGTGGCGCCCTCAGCGACGACGATAATGCCGTACTTCTCACCCATCTGGAAACGGCGCTCCATCGACTTCACAATCTCGTTGATGTCGAATGGCTTTTCCGGAATGACAATGTGGTGAGCACCGCCGGCCATACCCGCATGCAAAGCAATCCAGCCCACGTGTCGACCCATGACCTCAACAATCATGACGCGCTGGTGGGATTCCGCAGTGGTGTGCAGACGGTCAACCGCGTCGGTGGCAACAGCCACAGCCGTGTCGAAACCGAAGGTGTAGTCCGTACCGTTGACGTCATTATCAATAGTCTTCGGAACACCGACAACCGGCACCCCATTGTCCGAAAGCCACTTGCCGGCCTTCAGCGTACCTTCGCCACCGATTGGGATCAGGGCATCGATGCCCGCATCAGAGAGATTTTCCTTGATGCGGTCGAGGTTAGACATGAGAATGTCCGGATGCACGCGGCCGGTGCCCAGCATCGTGCCGCCACGCAGCAGCATGCGGTCAATCCGCTCATCGTCGTAAAGCTGGACCCTACGGTCTTCCATAAGACCAATCCAACCGTCCTCAAAACCGACGACGGTTGAGCCGTACTCGCTCGAGCTGGTACGGACAATTGCACGGATAACGGCATTCAGACCGGGACAATCTCCACCGGAGGTAAGGGTCGCAATTCGCATGATGCCCACCTTAGTCGCGTTAGTCAGTTCGTGCTTGACGGCCTTGGTCGAAACTACTTCTGCAGGTACTCCTGCCCTGGTAGCTCGGACGGTAGCTCCATCTTCGTCGTCACCTCCGATGTCGGCAGAAGACCATATTCCTCGAGCGTCTTGCGCACGTACTCTGCGGCATCGACGTTCAGCGGAGACTCCGTCCACAATGCAATCGGTAGGTTAATAAAGCGATTCTTCTTGACCGCCTCGAGATCCTTCGTTGCCGGATTCGTGCGCAGAACCTTGATCTTCTCTTCAAAGGTCTGACCCGGATAGTCCACAATCGCGATGAAGTCTGGATTCATCTCCGCGACATGCTGCCAGGAGGTCGTAGTCCAGGTGTCCTTAATCGACTCGGTCGCATTGGTCGCACCAGCCTTGTCCAGGATGCCCTGCGGGGCACCAAAGGAACCCGAGGTAAACGGGGCGTCACCAGCAGAGTCAAAGAGGAAACCCACCGGCTTCTTGTCGCCCTTCGGTGCGGTATCCAGGGCATGTAGACGGTTATCAATATCCGCAATAACCTTGTCGCCCTCACCGTCGTGGCCAGTCAGGGTAGCGATGTTCTTCAGATCAATTTTGACAGCTTCCCACGGATCCACCAGACCACGAGTATGCCCCGGGTCGCCACTGCCTTCCTTGCCCGCCGAGGCTGCGTCACCAGTGCGGCAAGATTCCGTCAGGGTGTAGGCGCCGATACCGTGCTCGGAAAGCGATTCCGGGGTAATACCCTTATCCTCGCTAAACCCATAGCCCCATCCCGCCAGCATCACATCCGGCTCGGCCGCAATAACTTGCTCCAGATTCGGGTACTCCTTCGCGACCTCCGGCTTCTGCGCGATTGCATCGCCGTAAGCTGCGGTCAACACCGGCAGATGCGAGGCCATAGAGCTCACCGCTGTGATCTCATCCGCAGCCCCCACCGCCAGCGCCAGCGAAGCAATATTGCCGTCATTGATTAGCAGTTTCTTAGCCACACCCGGGTAACTAACTTCTTCACCGCAGTTGGTGAGAGTAAGGCCTGACGACGAGGCCTGCGTTCCCTCATCAGAGCCACAGGCGGCGGCTCCGAATGCCAGAGCAGCCACAGCGATACCAGCTGCTGAGGCACGAAGAGGACGTCGGAAAGTGTGTCCGTAATTCATGGGAATACTCCTAGTTGATGGTGACAGCATCCAGCTCGCTATCGATTGCGAGGTGGCGGCGGCCAGCGGGGGAATTGAGCTGACAGGATTCAACCTGAAAGATTTGGGCGACAAAGTCGCGGGTAAGCACTTCTGTGGGAATGCCGTCGGCCGCGATACCGCCGTCCGCGACCACGATGACGCGGTCGAAGTGGTTCATCACCAGGTCCAAGTCGTGGATCGCGGCAATGACACACGCTCCGCTGGAGCGGGCCAGACGGAGGACGGATTGTTGATGGCGCACGTCGAGGTGGTTAGTGGGCTCGTCGAGAAGCATGATTGGCGAGTCCTGGGCGATGGCACGCGCCAGACACACGCGACGGCGTTGCCCACCCGAGAGTTGCCCACACAGGCGTTGCGCAACCGCTTCCAACCCCACGAGCTCCAGCGCACGGTCGACGTGGGAATTGTCCTCGGCAGTGTTGCCACCAAAAAGGCGCTGGTAGGGCAAGCGCCCCAGGGAGACAAAGTCGCGCACGCGCATTTCGGCGGGTGGAACCTCGTTCTGCGCGACGAAAGCCAGATCGCGGGCGCGGTGCTTCGAGCTGATTGAGCTCATCGATTTGCCGTTAATCTCAACCTCGCCCGTGGCCGGTTTCGTGATTCCACCGAGCGCACGCAGCAACGTGGATTTGCCCGCGCCGTTAACACCGATGATGGCGGTCATGGGTTCTGCACCGAAGTTGAGGTTGACTCCGCTGACAATGGTGCGCCCAGCGATATCGCAGCGCACATCTTTAGCGGCGAGTACAGATTTTTGTGGGGCGCTCATTTACTCGGCACCTCCGTAGCTGTAGTGCGAACGGCTCATGAGGTATAGGAAAAGTGGTGCACCAACCAATCCCGTGACTACTCCCAGCGGCATTTCCTGGCTTCCGCCCACTACGCGCGCGATGATGTCCACCCAGATGAGAAACAGTCCACCCATGAGTGCAGCAACCGGTAGGACAACGCGGTGTGTGGCCCCTACCAAGATGCGGGTCAAGTGTGGAATCACCAGGCCGACAAACCCGATGCCACCCGAGACCGCAACAAGCGTGCCAACGAGGACAGCCTGGAGCACAAATACCTGTGTGCGTAGCCGAGAAACGTCAATACCTACGGCTGCTGCAGTGCTCTCACCAGTTGCCAACGCATCCAGATGACGGGCTTTGACCAGGAAAAACAACAGTACTGCGATGAGGACAATGAGCGGGAAGAGCGTCTTCAGCCATGTCGCACCGGCAACAGAGCCCAGCATCCAAAACATCACGGACTGCGCGGCCCTCGGGTCTGGCCCAGCGAAGACCATGAAGCTACTCAGCGCGGAAAACGCAGCGGAGAGCACAACGCCAGAGAGCACCAAGCGCAGCGGAGTCAGCCCACCGCCTGCAGTGGCGAAAGCACCGACTGCGAGGGTGGCCATGACTGCACCGAGGAGTGCGCCGAATGTCAGCGGCGCGATGGGGCTACCGGAGAAAGCACCAAAGATAATCACCGCGGTCGCACCAGCGCCGGCGCCGGCAGAAATACCTAGCAGATACGGGTCTGCCAACGGGTTACGGACCAATGTCTGCATAGCCACACCGGAGACAGCTAGCCCCGCCCCTACAATCGCTGCGAGAATTCCCCGGGGAGCGCGGAGGTTCCAGATGATGGTGTCCGAACTGGCGGGCACAGATTCATCGAGCTCAGTGCCGAAGATGTGATGCGAGATGACCTGTGTCGTGGTGGACCAGGTGATATCCGCCGAGCCGAAGACCACCGCAGCGACCAGACTGACGGCAATGGCTATGACAATGACCAGCCCATAGATCCACGGCATAAACCGCGGTGGGTTTTTAAATCTAACTCTCTCCATGTTTGCGTTCCTGCGCATGTATGAAACTCTCCCCGACACGACAACAACCGCCGCTCTCCCACTTCAGTGAGAAAACGACGGTTGCAGAAAACCGACTAAGGCTTATTGAACGCTTTTATGCAATCGAGCCGCGAACCTTTTCGTAGGCAGCGCCGACCTTGTACAGACGATCATCACCGTGGCGCGGAGCCATAATCTGCAGGCCTACCGGCAGGCCGGTGTCTTCAGCCAGGCCCGACGGCACGGACATGCCACACATGCCGGCCAGGTTGAGCGGCAGAGTACACAGGTCGAACATGTACATGCTCAGCGGGTCGTCAACCTTCTCGCCCAACTTAAACGCAGTGGTCGGAGTGGTCGGCGAGATCAGGACATCCACCTGTTCGAAGGCCCGCTCGAAGTCCTGCTGAATCAGGGTACGGACGCGCTGTGCCTGGATGTAGTAGGCGTCGTAGTAACCGACCGATAGCGCATAGGTACCGATGATGATGCGTCGCTTAACCTCATCGCCGAAACCAGCGGCACGGGTCATAGCCATGACCTCATCGGCCGAGTGCGAACCGTCATCACCAACACGCTGGCCGTAACGCATGCCGTCGAAACGAGCCAGGTTGGAGCTGACCTCACACGGCAGAATCAGGTAGTACGCGCTCAGTGCGTGGTCGAAGTTCGGGCAATCGACCTCGACCACCTCTGCGCCAGCTTCCTTAAGCTTGTCGACGGCCTCGTGGAAGCTGTCCAGTACGCCGGCCTGGTAACCCTCGGTGCGGTCGAACTGCTTGACGATGCCGACCTTAACCCCCGTGAGGTCACCGGTAGCACCTTCCTTGGCAGCAGCAACCACATCGGCAATCGGCTGCTCCGTGGAAGTCGAGTCATTCTCGTCGTGACCAGCAATGATTTCGTGCAGCAGCGCGGTGTCCAGAACGGTTCGCGCGGTCGGCCCACCCTGGTCCAACGAGGAGGCACAAGCGACCAGGCCGTAGCGGGATACCGTGCCATAGGTCGGCTTCACGCCGACCGTTGCGGTCAGAGCTGCTGGCTGACGAATCGAGCCACCGGTGTCAGTACCGATAGCCAGCGGAGCCATACCGGAAGCCAGCGCCGCGGAAGAGCCACCACCGGAACCGCCTGCGGTGCGCTCAACATCCCACGGGTTGTGAGTCGGGCCGTAAGCGGAGTTTTCAGTCGACGAGCCCATGGCGAACTCATCCATGTTGGTCTTACCCAGGATTGGGATGCCAGCTGCACGCAGCTTGGCAGTAACCGTTGCGTCGTAAGGGCTCATGTAGCCCTCGAGCATCTTGGAAGCACAGGTGGTCGGCGCATCGGTGGTAGTGAAGACATCCTTCAGTGCCAGCGGAACACCGGCCAGCGCGGAGGCCGGCTCCTCGCCAGCATCCAGCGACTCATCGACCTTGCGAGCTGCAGCCAGGGCCTCTTCGGCACCGACGTGCAGGAATGCGTGAATGTCCTCATCAATTGCCGCGATACGGTCGAGGAACGCCTGGGTGACCTCTACCGAGGTCAGCTCACGAGCGTGAATCTTCTGTGCGAGCTCGAAAGCGCTCAGCCCCAGAATCGGGTCCTCAGCAACAGCGGCATGCAGATTCGGGTTAGCTGCAGTCATTTCTTCCACGTACTCCTACTCGCCGAGAATCTGGGGAACTTCAAAGCGCTGGCGGTCCTGCGACGGCGCCTGGTCCAGCGCCTGCTCCGCAGTCAGCGTCGGCTTGACGACGTCCTCGCGCATCACACCGGACAGCGAAGAGGGGTGACTCATCGGTTCCACATCATCCGCAGCCACCTTTTGAACGGCCTGGACGTGGTTAATAATGCCGTCGATCTGACCGGCGAACTCGTCGAGTTCCGCGTCAGTCAGAGCCAGACGGGACAATCGCGCTAGGTGTGCGACCTCATCGCGTGAGATAGCTGGCACGCTAGTACCCCTTTCATTTCTTCGTACGAAGCTAGTGCACAGAAGTTTAGTTGAAACTGATTTTGAACCGCGCGAGCGGGCTGTACTTGCCAACAGTAGTCGTTATCGTTGAGTCGTTGTCCGCAGGGTCTTACATTTCAGAGGTTTACCCTGTAACCTAAATCACTACTTCTATAGTTACACCGCAAGAATCACTCTCAATTATTCGAAAGGTTGTACACACAGCCATGAGTTACCTCCTTCGCATCCAGCTTCCCGACGAACCAGGCGCACTTGGCTACGTCGCGGCTGCCCTGGGCGAAGTAGAAGGTGATATTCGCAGTGTCGACGTCGTAGATTACGGCGCTAATGGCGTTGTTGTCGACGACATCGTGGTTGACCTGCCTATGGGCCTGCTCCCAGACACACTGATTACAGCGGCTCAGTCCATTAGCGGAGTGGAAGTCGATTCAATTAGACCTTTCTCCGGCTCGGTTGACCGCCGCGGACAGATTGCGCTGCTGGCCAAGTTCTCACAGCACACGAAGAACTTGGATCGTGCCCTCGGAGATGTCGTCGACGGCCTGCCTCAGACTATGACTGCAGGCTGGGCTATCGTCCTCGGCGAACAGAGCGATGGCCACTGGGTGCGTCGCGCTTCCTCTACCGCTGCTCCAGAGGATAACGGCCGGACTCTGCCGGAAGCCCCGATTGACTCGCCACGAAACCTGGATCCGGACGAAGAAACGTGGCTGCCGGAGGACTGGACGGTTATGGACTCCTCCATTGCCGCTACTCCAATGGGCGAGGGTCTGGTTCTCGTTATTGGCCGGCCCGGCGGGCCGGACTTCCTGCCAAGTGAGGTTGAGCACTTGGGACGTATTGGCACGATTGTCGGCGCGATTATCGACTAGCAGCGACTAGTGGGCTGCTCCCTTCTGCTCGAAGCTCTTACCCTATGGCTCCTCCCCTATGGAGCGCAGTGATTCACGCTTAGCGGTAAAGTCTGGAAATGATACCAGTCAATAAGGAGCTTCTTTGATGTCGAACTTGAGTGACCTCGTCGGATCCCACGTTCGTGCCGAATCCGGCCGTGTCCCCCAGTCGTCCACTGAGATGGAATTCTGGTCCGGTCTGTCACGGGTTGTTGTCGATGACCTAGCGGACAACTGGCAGCGCACCACGGAGGCATACGCTGCTACCCGCCAGCAGCACTACTTCTCCGCCGAGTTCCTCATGGGTCGCGCCCTGCTGAACAACCTGCTCAATGCAGGCCTGGTGGATGAGGCCTCCGCTGCGGTGGAAAAGTACGGCAAGAATCTGACAGACGTGCTCGAGGCCGAACACGACGCCGCTCTCGGTAACGGTGGCCTGGGTCGTCTGGCCGCCTGCTTCCTGGATTCCTGTGCCACGCAGAATCTGCCGGTGACCGGTTATGGCATCCTCTACCGCTACGGTCTGTTCAAGCAGAGCTTTGAAAACGGCTTCCAGGATGAGCACCCGGATCCGTGGATGGAAGAGGGCTACCCCTTCGTCATTCGTCGCGAGGAACTGTCCAAGATTGTCACCTTTGATGACCTGGTCGTGCGCGCTGTTCCATATGACATGCCAATTACCGGCTACGGCACCGATAACGTCGGCACGCTGCGCCTGTGGCACTCGGAGCCAATGCGTGAGTTCGACTATGACGCCTTCAACTCGCAGCGTTTCACCGACGCCATTGTCGAACGGGAGCGCGTCCATGACCTGTGCCGCGTGCTCTACCCGAATGACTCGACCTATGACGGCAAGGTGCTGCGCGTTCGCCAGCAGTACTTCTTCGTCTCGGCTTCGCTGCAGACAATGATTGATTCTTACATCGAGAATCACGGCGAGGACCTGCGCGATTTCCACAAGTACAACTCCATTCAGCTCAATGACACCCACCCGGTGCTCGCGATCCCAGAGCTGATGCGTCTACTCCTGGATGAGCACGATATGAGCTGGGACGACGCCTGGAACGTCGTTTCCAACACCTTCGCCTACACCAACCACACCGTTCTGGCAGAAGCGTTGGAGACCTGGGAATACTCCATTTTTGACCGTCTCTTCGGTCGCGTTCTGGAGATCACCCGTGAGATCGACCGCCGCTTCCGCGAAGACCTGGCGGGGCGCGGCTTCGACCAGGGCAAGATTGACTACATGGCGCCGATTTCCCACGGCCGCATCCACATGGCGTGGATCGCCTGCTACGCTGCGTACTCCATCAACGGTGTGGCTGCCCTGCACACGGAAATCATTAAGCGCGAAACGTTGAAGGACTGGCACGATATCTGGCCGGAGCGCTTCAACAACAAGACCAACGGAGTCACCCCGCGCCGCTGGCTCAACCAGTGCAACCCGCGCCTGTCGGCGCTGCTGACTCGCCTGTCGGGTTCGGATGCCTGGGTCACCGACCTGGACAAGCTCGCTGAGCTCGAAAAGTTTGCTGACGACGAGGCCGTGTTGCGTGAGATTCTCGACATCAAGCACGAGAACAAGAAGGACTTCGCCACCTGGCTGGAGCACCGCCAGGGTATTTCGGTGAACCCGGACGCCATCTTCGATACCCAGATTAAGCGTCTGCACGAGTACAAGCGCCAGCTTCTCAACGCGCTCTACATCCTGGATCTCTACTACCGCATCAAGGAAGACCCAGCGCTGGACGTGCCACCGCGCGTGTTCATCTTCGGTGCCAAGGCCGCCCCAGGCTACGTTCGCGCGAAGGCCATCATTAAGTTCATCAACGCTATCGCGGACAAGATCAACAACGATCCGGACATGGACGGTCGCCTGCAGGTCGCCTTCGTTGAAAACTACAACGTCACCCCGGCAGAGCACATCATCCCAGCCACCGACGTCTCCGAGCAGATTTCCACTGCCGGTAAGGAAGCTTCGGGTACCTCGAACATGAAGTTCATGATGAATGGCGCACTGACGCTGGGCACCATGGACGGTGCAAACGTCGAAATCGTCGACGCCGCCGGCGAAGAGAACGCCTACATCTTCGGTGCGCTGGAAGAGGAACTGCCGGAGCTGCGCCGCACCTACAGCCCACGTGGCACTTACGAAACGGTGCCGGGGCTCAAGCGCGCTGTCGATTCGCTTGTCGACGGCACTTTTGATGACGGTGGCAGCGGAATGTTCCACGACCTGCACTTCTCGCTGCTAGAGTCCAACGGGTACGAGCCGGCCGACGTTTACTACGTCCTCGGCGACTTCGCTGACTACCGCGAAACCCGTGACCGCATGGCCGAGGACTACCGCGACGAGCTGGCGTGGGCCAAGAAGTGCTTCCTGAACATCATCCGTTCGGGCCGCTTCTCCTCCGACCGCACCATCCGCGATTACGCCAACGAGGTCTGGAAGCTAGAAGAGACCAAGATTTAGGCCTGACCAGTTTCCAGCAACCGCTTGAACCCATCCTCATCGAGGATGGGCAAGCCCAGTTCCTCGGCCTTTGTGGCCTTGGAGCCGGCGTTTTCGCCAACCACCACGTAGTCGGTCTTCTTCGACACCGACCCCGCGGCCTTACCACCACGGGAGATAATGGCTTCCTTCGCGCTATCGCGTGTGAAGTCCTCCAAAGAGCCGGTGACTACCACGGTCAATCCCTCTAGCACCTGATCTGGGCGATCGGTGACCTCATCGGCCATGCGCACACCCGCAGCTTCCCAGCGCTCAACAACCTCGCGGTGCCAGTCCACCTCAAACCAATCGGCTACGGAATCGCCAATAATCTCACCGATCCCGTCAATCGCCGAAATCTCCTCACGGCTCGCAGCCCGCAGCGCCTCCATCGAGCCGAACTTCTGCGCCAAGGTCCGCGCTACCGTCGGGCCCACATGGCGAATAGACAGACTGACCAATACACGCCACAGCTCTTTATCCTTGGCTGCCTCAATATTGGCCAGCAGCTTCTTACCATTGGCATTCAGCGTTTTGCGCGAAGCCGTGGTGTAGACCTCAGTGCCGAGCAAATCTTCCTCGGTGAGGTCGAAGAGCAGGGACTCGTCGTCAAGCACGCCGCGATGAATCAAGTCGGCAGCACCCCTCTCCCCCAGGTTTTCAATATCAAACCCGGAGCGAGAGGCGAGGAATTCAATACGACGACGCAGCTGACCTGGGCAGTAACGGGTATTGGGGCAACGCCAATCGGCATCGCTGTCCTTTGCCGGAGCCAAACGAGTACCGCACTCGGGGCACAGAGTCGGGTAAATGTACTTTCGCTCGCTGCCATCTCGGAGATCGGCCACGGGACCGAGCACCTCTGGAATCACGTCACCGGCCTTGCGGATGGTCACGCGGTCCCCGATGAGCACTCCCTTTCGGTGCACTTCAGAAGGGTTGTGTAGCGTCGCCATCTCGACCGTCGATCCCGCCACAAAGACTGGCTTCATGACGGCATATGGCGTCGCACGACCAGTTCGTCCGATGGAGACTCGAATGTCCAGCAGGTCCGTCGTGACCTCTTCTGGCGGGTACTTATACGCAATCGCCCAGCGTGGCGCCCGCGAGGTCGCGCCCAGCGCGCGCTGCTCGGAAAGGGAGTCAACCTTGACCACAAGCCCATCCATCTCGTGGATAGCATCGTGGCGGTGCTCTCCCCAGTACTGCATCTGCTTGACGACGTCGTCCGCGGAATGAACCTGCTTTGTATACGGCGACACGTGGAAGCCCCACTCGTCCAAAGCCCGATAGGCCTCGTGTTGGGACTGCGGACGCCATCCCTCGATATGGCCAATTCCATGGCAAATCATGGACAAACGGCGCTTTGCCACTTCTGCAACGTCCTTTTGTCGCAGTGAACCCGCAGCTGCGTTACGCGGGTTCGCGAACGGCTTCTGGCCTGCGTCGACGCGGTCGGCATTGATGCGTTCGAACTCTTCCAACGAGATAAAGACTTCACCACGTACCTCGAGCACGTCGGGGATGTTCTCGCCGCTGATTTCATGCGGAATATCTTCGATGGTGCGCGCATTAGCGGTGACGTTCTCCCCCACGCGGCCGTCTCCGCGGGTGGCCGCCCGGACAAGGCGACCTTTCTCATAGACCAGGTCAATTGACAGGCCATCGATCTTCAGCTCAGTCAGGTATGTGCTGGCCGGAGTGCGGGCCAACCAGTCGCGCAGTTCCTGCTCATCGAAAACATTATCCAAGCTGTAGAGGCGTTCGAGATGCTCAACGGGCTCGAACACTTCGCCGTCGGCAGGCGCTTCGACCTGCGCACCGACCTGCTGCGTGGGGCTGTCCGGCACCACCAGATCGGGCCACTGCTCCTCTAAGTGCTGCAATTGACGGAACATCTCGTCGTACTCAGCATCGGAGATAACCGGCTGTGCGGTGTAGTACAGCGCAGCGTTTTCACGAATGCGAGTAGCTAGATCTTGCCAATTCTCCCGGACGTCCGCCGGCGCTGGTTCGGAGGCGGGGGCGCTGGAAAACGAAGACAAATCGGAGGTTGACAGGTCGGAGTTCTCATCGGTCGAGGAAGTCACGTCGCTCATTCTATGTCATTGCCCGGATGCGCCGGTCGAACTGAAATTCTCTTGACCCGTTCCTGTCACGTCAGTGAATCCGTGCTCTCCGCTACAGTTGAGACATGCATAATTTCGATCCGCGACGCATGCTCGCGTTTGATCTGGAGACTACCGGCACGGACCCCCGTACCTGCAAAATCGTCACTTCCGCATTGGTCCGGCTGACGGAGCAGGGCAAAGATTCCACCATCATGCTCGCCGATCCCGGTGTCGAAATTCCGCAAGCTGCGTCTGATGTGCACGGCATCACCACTGAAAAAGCTCGCGCGGAGGGGCGTCCGCATGATGAAGTTTTGGCGGATACCATTGCGGGTCTTCGAGCTGCCTGGCGCGATGGTCTGACTGTAGTGGCCTACAACGCGGCCTATGATTTGACCGTACTTCGCTCGCAAGACCCCAGTTTTACTGTTGACGGGCTCGTGGTCGATCCTTTTGTGCTGGACAATTACTTCGATCCTGATCGCCGTGAAAAGCGCACTCTAACTGATGTCTCCCGCCACTATCAGGTGCGGCTAGACGGGGCACATGATGCCACCGAGGATGCTCTCGCCGCCGCGCGCATCGCGTGGGTGATGGCGCGTCACTACCGTGAATTGACCGAAAAATCGGGAGACGAACTCATGGAGCTGCAAGCTGTCGCGTACTACCAGTACAAGAAGAACCTGCAGCGTTGGCTGGCAGACAAAGGCCGCGACGTATCTAACTTCACTTTCGGGTGGCCGACCGACGTTACTGACGCTTAAGGTCGGCTCACCGTACTTGCACACGGAAGGGCTGGTTAGCCACTGCCCACTAGTGTTCGGCTGACACTATTTCTGCCCGCGGCTGTTCCTTTGATTCGGCGAGCAACTTGCTCGGCTTTGTTGGCCACAGTGCATTGTCACCAATCAGGCGGACAATGGCCGGGACAATGAAGGGGCGGACCACGAAGGTATCCAGCAAAATACCAAGTGCCAGGCCCAAACCGAACTGGTAGAGCTCACGGATTGGCTGCGTCATCAGCACTGCGAAGGTAGCTGCCAGAATCAGACCTGCCGATGAAACCACGCCGCCAGTTCGGGCAACGGCAATCTTCATTGCCGCACGCATATCGTGGTGCTTCAGCTCCTGCCGCAGCCTACTCATCACAAAGATGGTGTAGTCCACCCCCAGTGCAATCAAGAACACCAGAATGTAGGAAGTCACGCGGTTACCAATGCCCTCATCTCCCTGAATATTCAGTGCAATTAGGACGGTTACCCCCATCGTGGCGACGAACGACAGCAACAGTGTCGCTGCCAAGTACAGCGGCGCTAGTAGGGATTTGAGTAGCACTGCCAACACAATTGCCACGATGACAATCATCACTGGCACCAGCATCTTGATATCGCGATCGAGCTCAGCGCGGACGTCGCTAAGCTCAGCGGTTTCGCCCGTGGCAGTCACTGTCGTGTCTGCGGAAGCACCAGCCGTCTTCAGTGCATCGCGCACATCATTGCTGATGGGTTCCAGAGCTTCCATGGATTCTATGATGTATGGATCCTGATTGAGCACAACAGTCATGTGTGCCGTCTCACCGTCATCGGTGACATCACGGGCAGTGACACTAATTCGGGCGATATCCGCAGAATCCTTCTTTGCCACCTCTTCAGCGGCCTGCTGCAGCTGCGGCAAGTCGAGATTCTTCCCTTCGATAAGCAAGGTAGTCGGGGCAATTTCGCCCGCACCAATATCGCGGGCCGCAAGCTCCTGCCCCGCCGCCGAGTCGGTATCCACGCGGAAGCCAGTGAGGAAGTTGAAAGACTCCTTGTAATTCAAGACCCCCAGCGACATCACAATCAGCAGTGCCAGGCCTGCGGCTAGAACAGCCTTTGGCTTCTTGTCGACGGTATTGGCGACCTTCGTCCACATCTTCGAGTCGACTCGCTGGAGTGCCTTGTCATATCCGCCCGGCCAGAATGCAGCCTTGCCCACCGCAATGAACAACGCCGGCAGGAACACGGCAGCAACGATGGCCATTGAAGCGACACCGATAGCGAGATACGGGCCGAAGCCTTGCAACGCGGGCGACTTGGTGAATAGCAGCGCCATCATTGCCAGGATGATGGTGCCTGCGGAGCTAGCGAGAACCTCGCCAGTACGCCCCATTGCATCCACCATTGCAGCATTACGGTCCAGCTCTTGCTCCTTTTCTCGCTGGGTAGCCAGTGCTTCACGGTAGCGGGCATTGATAATCACCGCATAGTCAGTACCGACACCGAAGAGCAACACTGTCATAATCGATGCGGTCTGCGAGCTGATCTCAATGGCACCGGTATCTGCGAGCAACGCGCCGACGCTCTGTACCAGCTGCATTGCAACACCAACGGCCATCAACGGCAGGACCGCGAGTACTGGCGAACGATAAACTAGTAGCAAAATAACTAGCACCAAAAGAATGGTTCCGAGCATGAGCACCCGGTCACCAGAGGAAAAGACCTTCACGGTATCGGTGACGATGCCCGCTGGGCCGGTGAGGTGAGTTTCCACGTTGCCGGATTTGTCAGCATTATCTGCAATGGCGGCGATATCCTCGCGCAGTGCATCAATGTCATCGCGGTAGGACTTCTCAGTAGCATCGCCCACCGTGGGGACAACGATGGTTACGGTCTTTCCATCCTCGCTGCGGGTTCCTTCCGGTGAACCCGGGATACACTTGCCTTCACGAAGCACCTGGCTTCCCAAGCTGGTACACACGGGGCTAATCGGCGCCCGAGTAAAACCCCCGTCCCGCTCAGCTAAATCAGCGAGAACGTCGTGCGCGGCTTTCTCAGTGGTCTTTGCCGAGTCTGAGGTCAACACTACGACGGCAGGCAGAAGATTTGGCTCGGTGGGAAATGCCTCACGGAGACGCTTCTTCGCTTCCATTGACTGCGCAGTTTCCGACGGACCGTCGCCGGAATTCGTCTTTACGTCCTCCACAGAGGGCGCTACTGCTGACAGAAGCCCCACTACCAGCAACGACACGACGATGGTGAGCCACATGCGTCGTTTAGTGCCAAATAAAGCGGCGTTGAATCGCCGATACATGACGCGGGTGTCCTTTCTAGGTGATTATCTGCATTTTCTTGTGGATTGTCTCCAGTTCCTGAGATTATGAGAACACCGTGACTTATAAAATCAGAGAAACGAACGCTCCATTTCTTCTCAGAATCCGAGGATTTCGCCATGCCTAGAATTTCTGCGGCCACCGTTGTCGAACACCGTCGACAAGTCAATGAAAAGCTGATGGATGCCGCTAGCAGCCTGCTCGCAAAACAAACACTTAGCGACATCGAGGCACCCCTTAAGGTGGGTGAGATTGCAAAGGAAGCCGGAATTGCTCGGTCCAGTTTTTATCGCTACTACAACACTGTCGATGATCTGGTCGCAGCGTTGGTCCTACGCGACTTCCCCGAATGGAAAGCCACCGTCGGCACTTCCGTGAAAGAGGCAAAGGACCCTATTTCCGCAGCTCGCGCATTTGTCCGCGCCAACATCAGTATGGCCAGCGACTCAAAGCACGCGTGGCGCACCGCTGTCTTTTCCTACCACTTTCACCAAGATGCACAGCGCGAAATCGGTGCGATTCACTCGGAACTGCATGACATTCTCGTCGTGGCAATCACTAAGCTCGACAGCCTCGCCGAATCTCAGGGCTATCTCGTCGCACGCACAATCCAAAACATTGTCAACTCCGCCGTCACTGCCGTAGAGGCACTTTCGCTTAACGACGAACAGTTGGATACCTACATTGCGTGGCATGAAGAAGCTGTGGAAGCGATATTGGTCTCCGCTACCGCGCAGGCTACAAATCCCCCGCAGCGCGACGCATCAACTCAGCTGTCTCCCGACCCGCACGAAGCTGAGCAATAGTTTCATCAATGTCGCTGTGCGCAAACCCTGACACTGGGGCAATGGAGAGTTTGCTTGCGCGGTTCTGGTGGGAATACCCCAATTCCTCCCACAACCGTGCAGCCTGCTCAGCTACTCCACGCGGAGAGCTACCGATAGCTGCTCCGGTAAACTCTTCCCGCTCCGCTACATGCACGGGCACGATGCCAAGCTGCAGCTCTATTCCCTTATCGACCGCCGCAGCAACAAAGTCCAGGTTTGCATTCGTCGAGAGTTCAGTATGCGGAATCCACAGCCCGGTAACACCGGAGTCTGCAATTGCGCTGAGCTCCACACCCTCAATTTTCTCCACGGCGATTGCGGTCTCGATTCCATCGTTAAGCAATTCGGACGTGAGACGGCGGTACTCTTCGGCGATCTCACGCGATCCGACAGCTGGAAGGTAGCCGTTGATACCAAGCATCATTGAAGGGGCGCGTACTGTCCCGCTGGCAACTGCACTGAGCATCGGCTCAACGAGAAGGACTTCCACGGCGCAATCAAAGCGACGTCGCACATCGGCAGCCTGGTCGATGAGGCCAGCAGCCAGAGATTCGGCGAAGTAGGAAACTGCACCAGGGTCTGTTGCCACTAACCTGCCACCGGCAGTTTCCACGGAAGCTGCCATAGTCCAGGGGCCAGCTGCTACCAGGCGAACCAGCTGAGGCGCCGTTTCCCACAGTTCTTCGCAGGCATCAATGTCTCGAGCGAGGAAATCACGGGCCCGGGATTGAAGCCGGCCGACTCTGTCAGCTATCTTCCAGCTGCGCGCTCCCCTATCCACGTTCAGGTCGGCCATGAGTACAGCCGTGCGGCCAATCAAATCAGCACCGAGGCCGCGCGCAGGAAGTAGCGGCAGCGCTACATGTCCGTCCAAGCATTCACCTATAATGATCTCTGCTGCTGCACGGGGATCGATACCCGGCATGGGGCCTAAGCCGACAAAAGATGTCACGGTAAACGCGCTCTCCTGAATGAGGAATTAACAAGTAGCAATAATCGTGCCAGAACCGAGCACATAGTCTCCGGCCGGATCAGCGTGATACAGCACCGCCGCCTGGCCTGGAGCGATACCGCGAAGCGGCTCGGAGAGCTTTAGCTCAAAAGCACCACCTCGGCCGGTGAGTGCATCCTCTGGACCTGCCTTAACGTCGACAGTGCAGTCCACAGGCTGACCGTGGGCACGTACCTGCACCTGTAGTTTCCCTGCATCTGCCGCTGCCACAACCTCCGAAGGCTCAACCAACCAAATAGCTCGGTCCGCCTGCAGCACATTGACCTTCAGATCTTCGGCAGTGCCAATGGTCACCGTTGCGGTATCCGCATCGATTCCAGTGACATAGCGTGGCTTGCCGTCAGCCATAGGCCCGGGCAGGCCAATGCCTTTGCGCTGGCCGATGGTGAACCCATAAACACCATCGTGCTCAGCGACGGTATCGCCGCTCTCCTTATCAACGATAAGGCCCGGCCGACGCCCAATTTTAGCGCCCAGAAAAGCCTGGGTATTCCCATCCGGAATGAAACAAATATCGTAAGAATCTGGCTTATTTGCCGTGCCCAGCCCCATATCGCGCGCTTCTTCGCGGATCTCGGGCTTTTCAGTATCGCCGACCGGGAAAAGGGAGTGGTTGAGTTGCTCACGGTCGAGCACTCCAAGGACGTAGGACTGATCCTTTTTCATATCGCGGCCACGGCGCAACAGACCATCGTCGCCAAGCAAAGCGTAGTGACCAGTCACCACCGCGTCGAAGCCGAGCGCCAGACCGCGTTCCAACAGGGCTGCGAACTTAATCCGTTCGTTGCAGCGCAGGCAGGGGTTGGGGGTTTCGCCACGTTCGTATGAGTCGTAGAAGTCGTCCATGACCTCTTCTTTGAAGCGCTCGGAGAAGTCCCATACATAGAACGGAATCCCCAATTCGTCGCATACCCGTCGCGCGTCGCCGGAGTCTTCCAGTGAACAGCAACCCCGGGAGCCAGCGCGAACGGACTGCGGATCCTTCGACAGGGCTAAGTGCACACCCACAACCTCGTGTCCTGCTGCCAATGCGCGAGCAGCTGCCACCGAAGAATCGACGCCACCACTCATAGCCGCCAAAACACGCATAGTGAATCCTTTCTGTGATTTGTACACCTAGTTTTGCCACCGTTGGAAAGCTCGTGTCACCGTACCATCGTTGAGCGGACCTGTAGTGATCCGCCGTAGTGGCCCCGCGCCCGTGAGACCAAACAACTACTACGCCATGCCGGCCTTGCGTGCTCGCATCACTGTTTCGGGCAGTGCTGCGATAACGGCATCGACATCGTCCTGCGTCGAGGTCCACCCCAGCGTAAAGCGGATGGCAGAACGCGCCTCGGGCTCACTCACGCCCATGGCTGAGAGCACATGAGAAGGACGATTAACGCCTGCACTACATGCCGAACCGGTCGAGCAATCGATACCAGCAGCGTCGAAAAGCATAATGAGGCTATCTGCTTCTGCACCGGGAAAACTGGCATATACGTGACCAGCTAATGCCGGCTGAGTTGTGTGCACGATTGCACCGTCAATGCCGGCAATCGCATGAGTCAGCTGTTCAGTGAGATTCTTGACCCGGTCATGTTCGGCTTGCATGTCAGAGACCGCCGCGCGCAAACCGGCCGCCATCCCCGCTGCCGATGCAACATCCTGGGTACCGGAACGCAATCCGCGCTCCTGGCCACCACCGTTGTTGTGGGGACATAGCGTTATATCCCGGCGCACTAATAACGCTCCGATGCCGCGGGGTCCGCCAAACTTATGGGCTGAGATTGCCATCGTCGCGGCACCCGAAGAATGAAAATCGATAGGCACATGACCAGCGGCCTGCACAGCGTCAATGTGGAAAGGAACCCGCGTTTTTCTAGCGAGCGCTGAAATCTCACTAATCGGTTGTACAGCCCCTGTTTCATTGTTGGCCCACATACAAGTCACCAGTGCAGTGGAGTTTCTGTCCAGCGTGGGAAAGGCTTGTAAATCCACCCTTCCCGTAGAGTCCACCGGGGCAGGGACAATTCGCGCCCAGTGTTCCTTCTCCAAATGACGACAGGTCTTCAACACTGCGTCGTGTTCAATTGGGGGAACCACAATGTCTGAACCTGTCGCCTTGAAGTACAAGCCGGAAACTGCCAGATTGTCAGCCTCCGTGCCTCCAGAGGTAAAAACTACCTCAATAGGGTCGGCACCAAGCAGCTCCGCTATTTCTTCGCGCGACTCCTCCAGAACTTTCTTAGCAACGCGAGCGGTAGTGTACTGCCCCGATGGGTTGGTCAAACCCAAGTTATCGACCATTGCCGTGCGTGCTTCTGGGCGCAGTGGTGTGGTGGCGGCATGATCCACAAAGTGGCGCGTCTTCGCAGAAGAATTCACGCCACTCTTTTTACGCGGAGCGGCAACATTGCGGTCATTAGACATGCAGGCAGTATAACGCCGGGCACGCCTAAAACTCACTACGCACCATCACCGAGGTCCTCTCACCACATCGGGTGAGATCAGTGGCGAATAAAAACCGTCCCATATAAAAACGGTCGGGGCGGGAACAGACGTGGAAATCTGTGCCCACCCCGAGCGGGTAGTTGCTAGCAGCCTTACGGCAAGTGCGTATTACTTCAGGTTCTCGATAGCCTGCGGGACAACGTCGAACAGGTCACCGACGACACCGAAGTCAGCAATCTCAAACAGCGGAGCCTCTTCGTCCTTGTTGACCACGACGATGGTCTTGGAGGTCTGCATACCGGCCTTGTGCTGAATTGCACCGGAGATACCCAGAGCAAGGTAGAGGTCCGGGGAAACGGTCTTACCGGTCTGGCCGACCTGGAACTGGCCCGGGTAGTAGCCAGCGTCAACAGCGGCACGGGAAGCACCAACAGCAGCGCCGAGAACGTCTGCCAGCGGCTCCACAACGTTCTTGAAGCCATCCTCGGATGCGACACCGCGGCCACCGGAAACAACCAGCTTAGCCTCGGTCAGCTCCGGACGGTCGCCGCCCTCAGCCGGTGCGAAGGAAACGATTTCGACAGCGTTGTTGCCGATCTCCGGGAATGCAATCTCAGTGACGTCAGCGGAACCGGACTTCTCCTCCGGGTCAACGGAACCCGGGCGCAGAGCGTAGACCGGGGATGCGCCGTAGCCGACACCGTCGACGATGTACTCGCCACCGAAGATGGAGTACTTAACGGAAGCGTCGTCGTTGATGGCAACAACGTCGGACAGCAGACCGGAACCGGTCAGTGCTGCAACGCGGCCAGCGATTTCCTTGCCGGTTGCGGAAGCGGAAACCAGCACCGGAACCTCACGCTCGGAGGCCAGGCCGACGAGAACGTCAACCTCAGGGGTGATCAGGTACTTAGCGGCATCGTCCGACTCAGCAGCGAGAATCTCGCCAGCGCCGTAGGAAGCCAGGGTCTCTGCAAAGCCAGCAGCGGTACCCGGGGTGCCCACGACAACTGCGGCCGGGGTGCCGAATGCGGAAGCAGCAGTCAGCAGTTCAGCGGTGGTGTTCTTCAGCTCGCCATTTGCGTGCTCGACGAGAACGAGGACGTCGGTCATAGTGATCTTTCTCCTACTTGTATCTCTATTTGTCTTCTATTCGCGTCAAGCGCCTTAGATGAACTTCTGGGCCTTGAGGTACTCGGCCAGCTTGGCGCCGCCGTCTCCCTCATCGTTAATGCGCTCACCAGCGGTCTTAGCAGGCTTCGGAGTGGAGCCAGTGACACCGGTAGCAGCGTTTTCGAGACCAACCTGCTCTGCCTCAGCAGCAACATCGTCCAGGGTCAGCTCGGTGACCGGCTTCTTCTTAGCGGCCATGATGCCCTTGAAGGATGCGAAGCGCGGGCTGTTTGCCTTCTCAGTGACGGAGACGACTGCCGGCAGGGATGCCTTGAGCTGGTAGATGCCGTCTTCAACCTCGCGCTCACCTGTGATGGAGTCACCCTCGATAGCCACAGAGCGCAGGTGAGTCAGAACCGGGAGGTCGCGGTAGACACCGAGGACAGCCGGGACGGAACCGGTGCCGCCGTCAGTGGAGGCGTTACCGGTGATGATGAGGTCAACATCCTCGAGGGTGTCAATGATATTAGACAGAGCCCATGCAGTCTGGACTGCGTCAGAGCCCTCAAGTGCGTCGTCCGAAAGAATGACGGCGTCGTCAGCACCCATGGACAGAGCCTTGCGCAGTGCCTCGATGGCACGATCCGGGCCAACAGTTGCGACGGTAACGTTACCGCCGTGTTCTTCCTTCAGCTGCAGGGCAGCCTCAACAGCGTTCTCATTAATTTCGTCGAGAACTGCGTCTGCAGACTCACGATCGAGGACAAACTTGTCGTCGGTGAGCTTACGCTCGGACCAGGTGTCCGGAACCTGCTTGACCAGAACCACAATGTTCGGCATTTTTCTGTCGTCCTTACTGGTTGATTACTGGTGAACGTTTATCTGACCTTACTTCGCAAGCCACCTCACAATAAAGTGAACCAGGCCACGCTCTAGGTCGTCTGTGTTGAAGATAACAGAACCTGTCGGGAATGCGAAGGTGATCCAGATAACAATGTCGTTATTTTTTTAAATTTTTTCTCACGCCACGAGCCCACCCCACCCGCTAACATGTCATTTCCGCATGTCAGAGGTTAATAATACGCAACCGATCGCAGTTGTCTCCGTGGTATTCGCCAACAGCAAACACCGATCCCCAACAGGCTACCCCCACCAATTTTCCGTCGTAACGCGGTCCTTAACCGACCTCTCGAGGCTCACAGATAAACGCCGTCGCGCTCCGCCCAATACGCGTGATCACCACCGCCAATGCCCTGGCACCTTTCAGCTTCCACTGCTTGCGCAACACGTCAGGGTTCACATCCACACCGCGCACGAGAATCTCCGCCGTCCCGCAATCCAACGCCGCCAGCGCCTTGCGAACCTGCTTCAAGCTCACTTGCTCAATAACTTCAAACCCGGCAATGCCCTGTGGCAACGCATCACCGCTAAGATGCGCAATCCGTTCATCGAGCTGCCACAGCCCATGTGCCGCCGCAAAATGCCGCACCAGCCCGGCGCGCACGATTGCTCCGTCCGGGTCAATGATGTACCGACCGGCCGCCCGTACGTCGATGTCGTCAGGCATGGTGTCGTCGTATGTCTGCACGTTCACCGCCGACAACTCTAACGGCCTGTGCTTATCGACGGTCTGGACAACCATCGCCGACCGCGTTACGGATTGCCCCTCGGTAACTCTGACCAGCCCCGGCGTATATAGACACGCCTCCTTGACCGCACCGTCAACCGAAGTGACAGCTACTTCCCCGCTCCACTCGCTGAAGTCGAGCCCCGGCGCGCATTTGATAGCTAGTTCTCTATCTGGCCAGGCGGCTATGAGCGCCGGCAGCGACGGGAGCAAATCCTCCGGGTTGGTGATCCTACGCCCACCGGAACGGCGTGCAGGGTCAGCGACAATGACAGGTACGTCAAAGGCCGGTTGCAAAGCATCGGCCTGCGCGAAGATGTTCTTGCCGACGTTATGCCGCGCCATGTCCAGCCGTGCAAGGTCGAGATCAGACCCGACAACGGTCAGACCCTCGTGGTCAATCGCTGCCACTTCAGTACCAATGGAGCAGGTCACATCGGCCACTGCTTCGACACCGAGATGCGAAAGCCTACGAGCGCGAGCCAGCGCGACGACAAAGGGCGTGGCCTGTTGCGCTGCTTCGGAAGAGAAAATCCAGTCCCCTGGCAGTTTGCTGACCGCCGAACGCCGAGCTGTTGCGACTTCAATGACCGCGCGACCAAACTCGCCACAGTGCCCGCGTAGATGCGCGGAGTCTGCAATCAGAGACTTTTTAGTAAGCGCGAGTTGGTCGGCCTCATCTAGCCACTCCGGGTGAGCCGCAACAGCGGCCACCTCTGCAGCGGACAGGGACACTCGTTATCTCCTTCCAATTAGGGGTTAGCCGATTAGCGGGGTTGAGTAGTCGATTAACGGTTCATACCTTTTCGCAAATGCCCCATGTGGGTGGCAACGGCAAAGTACTCATCCATAAAAGGTTCCCCGAGGAAGTCACTACTGGTGCGTCGCACCGGAGTGTTTCTAGCTGCCTCGAGAGCCTCCGCCACAGTACTGACACCGTCCAAGCGAGTCAGTTGCGCCCAGGTCGGAGGCATGAGGCCAAGTAACCCACGGCGCCATCCATCCAAAATCGTAGTCGGGCGGAACCAACCCGAAGATGACGCCTCAGAGGTGTCACCGTCGGCCCTTTGACCGTCGGGAAGCGCGGCGAGGAAGAAATAGGTGTCGTAGCGAATGGGGTTGGACTCGGGTGTCACCCAGTTAGCCCAAGGACTGACGAGTTCGGCATCGAGCACCAGATTTTCATTGCTAAGGAAATCCGTCAATGACAACTCGTGGGCTTCCAACTGTCGTCGCTGACGGTGGAAGCAGTGGCCATCTGCGACAATCTCACCGCCAGCATCGCGAACCAACAGAGTGCCTGTTTCCTCAAAGGTCTCACGCACGGCCGCGCAGGTGAGCGCGTGCGCCCGCGCGCGGTCGACGTTAAAAGCCTGTGCAATCCGCGACTCGGGGGCGGCTTCCGACGGCTCAGTCACGGTCATGCCCTCATTCGCGACAGCGGGGAAATCACGTCGGTCTACTCCACCGCCGGGAAACACGGTCATATTGGCCGCAAAGCGCATTGAGGATACACGTTCTTGAACGTAGACCTCGAGCCCGCAGTGGGTGTCACGGAGCAGCAATACAGTCGCTGCCAGTTTCGGCGACGCGGGCGTATTCGGAGTTTCAGGTGTCGGAACCGCCATGAGCGTCTACTTCTTCCGGTGCTTTCCAGCAGGCCGTGCCCGGCGCGCAAAGTAGCGATCATCGATGCGATCGACGACGATTTCCTGGTGGAAAGCCTTGGTCAGGTTCTCACTGGTCAGGACGTCGTCAATAAGCCCCTGTGCAATGACATTGCCTTCGTCAAGGAGCATCGCATGGGTGAAGCCGTACGGAATCTCTTCCGGGTGGTGCGTAATCATCACCATCGCCGGCGCATCCGGGTCGAGCGCGAGTTCGCCTAAGTAACCGACCAGGTCTTCACGACCGCCCAGGTCGAGCCCAGCGCCCGGCTCGTCGAGAAGCAGCAATTCAGGGTTGACCATCATGGCTCGTGCGATGAGCACGCGCTTTCGCTCTCCCTCACTGAGAGTTCCCCAGGTGCGGTCGGCAAGATGCTCAGCTCCCATGCGCTCGAGAATCTCGGAGAGCTGTTCGAAATCCATCTCTTCATAGGTCTCACGCCAGCGGCCCAAGACGGAGTAACTGGCGGAAATAACAAGGTCCGCGACCTTTTCATCATTGGGTATGCGGTGAGCAATCGACGACGACGTCAAACCGATCATGGTGCGCAAATCACGCATGTCGGTGCGACCAATCTGCTCTCCCATCACATGGGCCACCCCTGAAGACGGGAACTCCTCCGCTGCGGCAATGCGCATTAAAGAAGTCTTGCCTGCACCGTTCGGCCCCATGATGACCCAGCGCTCGTCAAGTTCTACTTGCCAATCCACCGGCCCGACCAGCGTACGGCCACCACGGATGAGGTGTACGTCGCGAAAGTCGATTAACAGATCTTCGTTAAAGTCTTCTTCCAATTCAGCCACACATCCATGGTGCCCTAACTTTGCCCAAATGTGCGCTCGGACATTCTCAACTATCCTCGGTAGAGAGCAAATCGAGTTCACTCGAGATGGCTTTTGCTTCGATTTTCACCTAGCTCGCCGACAATTAGGAGAACGTCTTTTATGACTGGTCGAATCGGTATTGATGACATCCGTCCTCAAATCAACGGTGGTGCAACTCCATCGAAGGCCGTAGTGGGTGAAGTCGTCCCAACCTTCGCCGTCATTTGGCGAGAAGGCCACGACGCGATGAACGCTACGCTCAACGTTAAGGGGCCGAAGGAATCAGCTTTTGCTTCCCGCTCACAGCGCATTCCAATGCACTTTTCTGACCACGATCTAAATCAGGTCAATGCCACCTTCGTCCCAGACGTCCCCGGACTGTGGACCATTCGCATTGATGCCTGGTCAGACCCGATGGCAACATGGCGCAACGCTATCACCAAGAAGTTCGAGGCCGGTCAGAGCGAAGCTGAGCTTTCTAATGATCTAGAAATTGGTGCCGCTCTCTTCGACCGCGCCGCCGCTGGTGCCGCTGCTATCCACCGCAACCACCTACGTTCCATCGCCGCAGGTCTGCGCGGCGACGGCGATCTTCGCGCCCGCATCGCAGCCGCGCTTTCCGACGAGACCCGCGCCATTTTGCAGGCGCACCCGGTACGCGACCTATTGACCCGCGGAAAAACCCGCAAAATCAAGGTTGACCGCCGCGAAGCCCTGTACTCCTCTTGGTACGAGTTCTTCCCCCGTTCTAACGGTGGTTACGGCGAAAACGGCGAGCTGCTGCACGGCACGTTCAAGACCGCGGTTGCACAGCTTGATCGCGCACAGCGCATGGGCTTCGACACGGTCTATCTGCCACCGATTCATCCAATCGGTGAAATCAACCGCAAGGGTCGCAACAACACCCTGACCCCGGAACCGGGCGATGTCGGTTCTCCGTGGGCTATCGGCTCCGCAGAAGGTGGCCACGACGCCATCCACCCGAGCCTCGGTGACGAAAAGGACTTCAAGGAGTTCATCAAGGCTGCTAAGGAGCGCGATCTAGAGGTCGCTATCGACCTAGCGCTGCAGTGTGCACCGGACCACCCGTGGGCTAAGGCTCACCCGGAGTGGTTCACTGTGCTGCCGGACGGCACCATTGCCTACGCCGAGAATCCGCCGAAGAAGTACCAGGACATCTACCCGCTGAACTTCGACAACGATGCCAAGGGCCTGTACGCAGAGGTTCTGCGTGTAGTGAAGTTTTGGGTCAAGCGTGGAGTCAAGGTCTTCCGCGTGGACAACCCCCACACCAAGCCGGGCAACTTCTGGGAATGGCTGATTGAAACGGTTCACGAAACCAACCCGGAGGTCATCTTCCTCGCCGAGGCCTTCACTGCCCCGGCCCGTCTCTACGGCCTGGCCAAAGCTGGCTTCACTCAGTCCTACATCTACTTCCCGTGGAAGACTACGAAGGAAGAGCTGACCGAATTCGGCGAGGAGATTACCCGCCATGCGGACATCGCTCGCCCATCCCTATGGGTTAATACCCCAGATATTCTGCATGATTTCCTGGTCAAGGGCGGCCGTGGCGCCTTCGCTATCCGCGCCGCGCTGGCTTCAACCCTTTCTCCGCTGTGGGGCATGTACTCCGGCTTCGAGCTGTTTGAAAATGTCCCGGTCAAGGAGGGCTCCGAGGAGTACCTCGACAGCGAGAAGTACCAGCTCCGCAGCCGCGACTACGACCAGGCACTGGCGACCGGCAACTCGCTGGAACCGTTCATTGCCACGCTGAACAAGATTCGCCGGGAGCACCCGGCTCTGCAGCAGCTGCGCAACCTGCACTTCCACGACATCGACAATGACAACCTGCTGGCTTACTCGAAGCACGATCCGGTCACCGGCGATGCCATCCTCGTTGTTCTCAACCTCGATCCATGGAATGCCCAGGAAGCTACCGTGCACCTCGACATGGATTGCATTGGGCTCCGCAACCACGACCGCATGGATGTCACTGACCTGATTACCGGCAACCAGTTCAACTGGGGCAAGGACAACTACGTCCGCCTGGCACCGTGGGAAAACGTCGCGCACATCATCAAGCTGCCGGAAATCGATGTCAAGCTCCGCCACAAGTTGGCTTGGCGCAACGTCCCCGACTACGAGGGCTAAAACGCTTGCTGGGAACTTTCGGGGTTAGTGGGCCGCTGACCTGGCCACTGTCGCAACGATTCGTCGTTAGGCTGGCAGGTGAGTTAGCAGCCCACTGTCCCCTACCTCCCTCTATTTCTTTAGCACTGAACTCAACAACTTCACATTCACCTACCTAGAAACGCTTCGGAAGGACCTTCCATGGGAGCCCACACAGATCCCCGCCTCGCAATTGATTCCGGCGATATGGATCGCCTGCGCTACTGCACCCATCACGATCCGCACAGCATCTACGGCGCACACGTCGTGGACGGTGACACGGTAATTCGCACGAGGGTCTTCGGCGCTCAGACAGTTACTATCGTCAGCACTCGCGGCGAATTTGAGGCGGAAAACCTGGGCGACGGTTTCTTTACCGCCCTCGTCCCAGGCGGCGATGACTTCGACTACCGCCTGCGTATTACGTGGGACTCCGGCGAAACCGTAGAGCGTGCCGACGGCTACCGTTTCCTCCCCACTATTGGCGCTGGTGACCTGCACCTAATCGGCGAGGGACGTCATGAGGAACTGTGGAAGGTCCTCGGTGCTCACCTTCGCAGTTACGACACCGAGCTGGGTACGGTCGAAGGCACCTCGTTTACGGTCTGGGCTCCGAACGCACGCGGCGTCGCCGTGGTCGGTGACTTCTGTATGTGGAACGGTGCGCAGTACCCAATGCGCTCTATGGGTGGCGCAGGTATCTGGGAACTGTTCATCCCGGGTGTTGGTGAGGGCGATGTCTACAAGTTCGCCATCACAACACCGGAGGGACAGCGCCGCGATAAGGCCGACCCGATGGCGCGTGCTGCGGAACTGCCACCAGCTACCGGATCGATCGTTGCGACCTCCGACTACACCTGGGGCGACCAAGCGTGGATGGAAAAGCGCGCTAACACAGACTGGGCCGAAGAGCCCATCTCTATCTACGAGGTCCACTTGGGTTCCTGGAAACAGGGCCTGAGCTACGAAGTTATGGCGGAGAAGCTGGTGCGCTACGTGGTCGACATGGGCTACACCCATGTGGAGTTCATGCCAGTATGTGAGCACCCGTTCACCGGTTCCTGGGGTTATCAGGTTTCCGGCTACTACGCTCCGACCAGCCGCTTCGGCACCCCAGATCAGTTCCGCGGTCTGGTTGATGCCTTCCACGCCGCTGGCATCGGTGTCATCATGGACTGGGTTCCGGGGCACTTCCCGAAGGACGAGTTCGCACTTGCCCGTTTCGATGGCACGGCTTGCTACGAGCACCCGGACTGGCGCCGCGGCGAGCAGCGCGACTGGGGTACCTACGTTTTCGACTTCGGCCGCAACGAGGTGCGCAACTTCCTCTACGCCAACGCGCTGTACTGGGCGGAAGAATTCCACATCGATGGTCTGCGCGTCGACGCAGTGGCTTCCATGCTGTACCTGGACTACTCCCGCAATGAAGGCGAGTGGCTACCGAACCAGTATGGCGGCCGTGAAAACCTCGATGCTGTTCAGTTCCTGCAGGAATTCAACGCCACTGTGCACAAGCACAACCCGGGCTTCCTCACCGTGGCCGAAGAATCTACTTCCTGGCCGGGTGTGACCGCACCTACCGAACACGGTGGCTTGGGCTTCTCTATGAAGTGGAACATGGGCTGGATGAATGACACGCTGGAGTACTTCAGCAAGGAGCCGATTTACCGCTCCTACCACCACCATGAGCTCACCTTCGCTATGGTCTACGCTTACTCGGAAGAGTTCATTCTGCCGATTAGCCACGACGAGGTCGTGCACGGCAAGGGCTCGCTGTGGGAGCGCATGCCGGGCGGTGACTGGGATAAGGCCGCAGGCCTGCGTACTTTCCTGACCTTCATGTGGGCGCACCCGGGCAAGCAGCTTCTATTCCAGGGTCAGGATCTTGGCCAGAACCACGAGTGGAACCACGATGAGTCCGTGGCTTGGGACAACCTCGAAGGTTGGGGCGGCGAATTCCACCGCGGCATTCAGCTGCTGGTTAAGGACATCAACGCCATCTACAAGGAAAACCCGGCGTTCTACACCCAGGATGACCGCCCAGAGGGATTCCAGTGGATTAACGCGGATGATTCCACAAACAATGTTGTGTCCTTTGTCCGTTACGGCACCGATGGCTCGGTCGTCGCCTGCGTCTATAACCTGTCGGGAACCACGCAGGAAATCTACAAGATTGGCGTACCGCGCGGTGGTCAATGGACGGAGATTCTGAACACAAATGCATCACGTTACGAGGGCTCCGGCTACGGTGAAAACGGTACGGTAACCGCGGTCGAGCACGGTTGGAACGGCCAGGCTCACTCGATTGATTTGGTGCTGCCGGCCAACACCGCCGTTTGGCTGAAGTGGCAGGGCTAATCCCGAATCCACCCGAATAGAAGACAATCGCATAGGAATTGCCCGTGCTGCACGGTTTTCAGTGACCTGAGTTTCGGCCTGAAAACCTGACCCACGGGCAATTTTGTTTTGGGGAGCGTATCCAGGTCCTATCCTCGGAACGGATTGAACCAGTCAGGTTCCAAAGATTCGTTGTAATTCGCAGAATCTGAATCATCGGTGTACGCGGATCCATCCATGCTGTCGGTTCCGATGCGATCCGGAATGCCGTCGCCATCCTCATCCGCGCTCCACGTCGCAGCCTGCTTGGCAGTCAGTGGCTTTCCATCCTCACCAAGGCGATTGTAATCCGGCAGAAGCGGGCCGATTTGGGAACCCAGCTGGCCGAGCAGGCCGTCGGTAAGCTCATTGAGCGGCACCCCATCAAAGCGCGTCGTAATTGCGTAAGCGATGGGCCCGGCCGCGGTGTACAAAATACCGTGATCATTAACGCCCTCGGCAGTGTCACCGGTCTTCTGTACCGCGGATCCGACGTACATCACAAACTTCTGCGAACCACCGTAAGTGAGGTAGGTCAATGCAGTTTGTGCTGTGTCCTTGGTAATGAAGTTGTGCTTTGAGGTGCCATCGGCCACTTCCTGGAGACGTGCCATGAACAGCGCAGCCTGAGAGGGAGTAAACCAGGACCGATCACCGCTGGGATTGGGGATGTTGAACTTGTTGCCCAGGTGGTAGCGCTTGTCATCAACACCGGCTTCCTTGATGGTTTTATTGACCTCGTCGAAACCACCGACAGCGTCAATCAACCCATTCGCCGCGGTGTTGTCCGAATACCGCATCACGTATTGCAACAGCCCGTCGAGCGTGTATTGACCAGGACCAATCACGCTTCCGCCAACACCGTTGTCCCAATCGACCGTCACCGTCTTGTCTAGGTCATCGCCAAATTTCTTCAGCGCAGTAACCACCAACGGAGCCTTAATGGTCGATGCGGAGTACTCCTTCGTGTCCTCGCCTACCGACGCCGTGAGCCCCTTGTACGGACCGTCAATGACGCGCAAATAGGCGCCCAATTCAATGCCATAGTTGTCGGAGAAATCCTTAGCCGCGGTATCGAGGGCGTCCTGGGCATCAGGCCAGACGACTTCCTCGGAAGCATCCCAACCGTTATCTGGAGCTTTTGGCTTTGCGGCAGCAGAGGTGGCCTTGGCCCCGGTGGCGTTTGAGCCATCGATGGTGCACCCCACCAACAGAGTCGAGGCCGAAAGCGCAACAAGGACCGAGGCGGAAGTAGCGCGAAGGGCTTTGGGGCGAAGTCGCATGCAAAACTCCTGGCTGCAGAAAACTGAAGACCGAAGGCACCTAGCGCAGTATGAACTGCCTGAGGTGAACAGGCGGATGAAAGGCAGTGGTAACTGCTGTAAACCACTATGAACTGTTGGAAGATTACCACCTTCCGAAAAATCTCGTTGCACTGGGGCGCAACTTTTATGCAACAATGGATTAAATATAGACATGATTTATAAAGTCAAGGTCCAACGGTGCACCCAGGCAGTTGAGCTGCACATTTGATGTTTGTTGTGTCAACGATGCCTTGTTTTGAGACCGCTGCTAGGAGTACTACACGGCACCGAAAATCGGAGGAAGTGAATCGCAATGGAAGAAAAGGTACATCGCTTGATGGACCGCATGCAGATTCGCCATGCCCATATGCGTAACACCTGGTACGGACCGGTGCTCTCCCCAGTTCTTCTCGTCGCAGGCTTCGCACTGCTCATTGTTGGCATTATCATTTTGCCAACTCCTGCCCCCGGATGGCTCTGCATCTTTGTTGCACTGGGAATTCTCTCGTTGGTCCACCCACCGACACGTCGCCTGAACATCTGGTTGGCAGCAAAATTGGACGCCTTTTACGCCTGGTATGCGCAGCGCCATGTGGCAATGAAAGCAACGCTTTTCCTGTTGCTGATGGCGTTTATGGCCGCTGTAATGGGCAGCGTCTACTACTTCATGGCTCCGGATGCCTGGCCGTACACCGACGCTTCTAGCTAGGAGCCTGCGCTTTCAAGGCTCCTAGTACAGTGCTCCTAGTACAGTGCGCTAGCCATCCTCCGGCGCGCATCCAATGCCACTGGATCTGTGGTATCGAATAGCACAAGCAGCTCTAGTAGACGCGACTTGATGGTCTCACGGTCATCGCCAAACACCTGCGGGAGCAACTTCAACAAACGATCGAGCGCCTTCGCTGGGTCGTCGACAAGCATCGTGACATCCGCGGCATCGAGGGCGAGCGCGACGTCCTTCGGCGCTGCGTCGGCTTTTGCAATTGGATCTGCACTGCGATCAATTTTGGCAGCGCGGGCGAAGAAGGACACATTCGCGTGAGCGCGCTTCAGACCCTGATTTGCGGGCTCGGACTGCAGCATAGCGTCATACAACTCCAACGCCCCGTCGAAATTGCCCTCCTCGAGCAGCTCTTCGGCCTGCTCCAAACGCGGGTCATCGGTGGGTACGGGATTGCCGAAGAAGTCAGTCGGCTCGGGAGCCTCCGGCTCGCTGCCCTCCCCAGCCATACGAGTTCCCGCCGGCAACCCCTTGAGACGCCCCCGAGTGGCCTCCATAACCTGCGCCAGCCACTGCTCCAGCCAATCCCTGGTTTTCTCGCCTACAAACATGCCAATGGGACTGCCCATAGCCACGGCCGTGACTGTCGGCACTGCCTGCACACCGAATGCCTGGGCCAGCTGCGGATGCTCCTCAGCATCCGCCCACGCCAGAATCCAGTTCAAATTGGCCTCACGGGCCATGCCTTCTAGCTCAGCCCGAAGACGTAGCGAATCAGCTGCTCCCGCCATGCCGATTAAGACAATTACCGGTACCTGCTCCGAGCGCAGAACGACTTCTGCCTCAAGGGTCTGCGGGGCAATCTCCACCACAGGAGGAAGCCCGTCTCCCTGATCACTGGTTGCCCGCTCGATTTCCTCTCGGTGCTTACGTTCGGCTTCGGCGCGCTGGTGGAGCTGCTCCAAATCAACCGTACCGGGCGGTGGTGGCGGGGTCGAGCACTCGCGGTGACCGTGTGCTCCATGCGAGTGACCATGCGAATGGCCATGTGCGTGACCATGTCCAGCTGGCATCGTAAAAGGGTTCCTCTCCAGTGTCGTCGTAAAGCCTATGTAAAGACCTATGTAGAGCCTACGTGTCCAAGCCGAACAAGAGACTAGTCGGTAGCTTTTAGCGCATCCTCCACCGCATCGACTTTCGCACGCAGCTGCCCGGTGTACCCGTTGCGAATGTCCGCTTTGATGACGAGAGAAGTGCGCGGACTGACACGGCTGACTGCTTCCGTGGCTCGCTTAACCACGTCCATGACCTCATCCCACTCGCCTTCAACAAGGGTGAACATGGCATTAGTTTCGTTGGGCAGGCCAGATTCGCGCACAACACGTACGGCTTCAGCAACGGCCTCAGCCATTCCCTGCTCAGGATCGGAGAAAGTGGGGGCAACAGAAAATGCGACAATCATGGCGCCGATAATAGCGAGTACTCTGGAAACTATGAGTGAGACACAGATTCCCGTTCCCCATAAGTACGTAGTCGCTGTTGATCACGTCGGCGTCGCGGTCCCAGATTTTGATGCCGCTATTGAGTGGTACCGCGCAAACCTGGGGTTCATCAACTACCACGATGAGGTCAATGAAGAGCAGGGCGTCCACGAGGCCATGGTCGGCCCGGCCGACAAGGTTGAAGGTGGCACTCTGGTTCAGATTCTCGCGCCGCTGAATGACCAGTCCACCATTGCAAAGTACCTGGACAAGAAGGGGCCGGGAATCCAGCAGTACGCAGTTCGCGTCACTGATTTGGAGGCTCTGATGGCACATCTGAAGGAGCAGGGCACCCGCGTGCTCTACCCGGAGCCGAAGATTGGCACCGCAGGTTCGCGCATCAACTTCATCCACCCGAAGGATGCCGGTGGCGTCCTGCTGGAGCTCGTTGAGCCGGCAAAGTAAATCTATCCCCAGCGGCGCGTGATAGTGCGGTGAGCTCTGTTGCGCCAGCAGTTAGTGTGCCAATGGCGCCGGTCATCGGCGCCGGCACCATAATCCTGTGGCCATGCCACAATGTGAGAGGTCCCAGGCATGATTTCCTGGTCGCACCCCGGACAGCGATAAATCTTATTGGACTGGCCAGCGCTGATGTTACGCACCGCAAAGTCCACGTCCTGCCAACCGGCAGGCCCGGATTCAGTGCGAGTGTTTTGAAAAGAACTGCCAAATGCGGGCAGGCTGCCGCGATTCTGGCCTTGGTTATTACGCCTGCCGCGTTGATTACCCCGTTGATTGCCGCGCCGCTTGTGGTTTCGCCTAGGCATGACTAAAACAACCGCAATTCGTTGGACTCCAGGCCACGCAGCGCGTCGTAATCCACGGTCACACAGCGAATACCACGGTCCTCTGCCAGAGTCTTGGCCTGTGGCTTAATCTCCTGGGCAGCAAAAATCCCCTCCACCGGTGCCAGCAGCTCATCGCGGTTCAGCATCTCCAAGTAACGGGTTAGCTGCTCAACACCATCGATGCCGCCCCGACGCTTAACCTCTACTGCGACAGTGGCTCCGTTTTCATCGCGGCCAAGCAAATCCACTGGCCCGATCGGGGTTGGGTATTCGCGCCGAATCAGGGTGTAGCCCTCGCCGAACGTTGTGAATTGATCTGCAAGCAGCTCCTGTAGATGCGCTTCTACACCATCCTTCTCCAGGCCGGGATCCTCTCCCAGCTCGTAGATGCTATCGGCTAACACCTTGCCGATAGTGATACGAAGCTGCTCGCCCTTCTTGTTCTCAACGACCCAGAGCTTTTCACCAGTGTCCTCACCCGACTCGTCGAGAATATCCTTCTCCGTCAGCGTGCACGGCGGTGTCATCCAGTTCAGGGGCTTATATGCACGGTCGTCGGCATGCACAGAGACAGACCCATCAGCTTTCACCAACAGCAAGCGCGGGGCATGAGGCAGATGGGCATTCAAGCGACCGACATAGTCGACGGTGCATTCAGCTATCACAAGGCGCATTCCCCTACCCTAACGTGACTGCCGCGCGGGAGAAAACAATACCCACTAGAGGCTTCGCAATAACCTGCCGTCGCAGCCTAGTACTGGCTTCCCCGGCCGCGGTTATAAGCCGAACGGAAACGTCGCTCAATATCTGTGGGAAACTCACGAGTCTGGCGTGACGACGGCTTCGACTCCACCCACGCCACCAGCGCGGTGTCCGAGGACGAGTCCACGGCAAACTCCCATTCGGTATTTTTCCCCGATTTAATCCTGACTACCCGAAGCCCGGGCGCGAAAAAACCCGCCTCGATGTCAGTCGGATTTCGGCGATCCACAATAGTGACATCGTGACGGGCAAATTCGGCATCACAGCCAGGACGCAGCGAACGTAGCTTGTACATCTTCAACGTCGACTCTGAATAAACCATGACTCCATGGCGCCAGTGACTGCCATCACCGGCAGGAAGACGACGAGCGATAACAGGGGTACCTTTTGCATGCAGGCTAGCAAAACGCCACAGGGCAAGCGCCCCGCCGACGATCAACATCGTACCGATAATCATGAACATGATTGACATCATGGTTACGCTTGAAAACACTATCTGCCAGCCTCGCATCCGGGTGAATAGACGACGAACCTTGGTCCAAAAGCGCATTAGAGGCTTTTTACAAACCCTACCCGATTGTTGCACTGACATGAAAAATAACTAAGAAAAACGGGGCGGGGAGCTTGCAAGATTTCTCTTGCGAGCTCCCCGCCCCGTTTAAAGAAGCAGGAAGAATACGGTCGTGCGACCGGATGTTCAGGCGAACAGACTACTTGGTGGAAGCGCGACGAGCCGCGCGGACCTCCGACTCAGCCTGTGCCTTTACTGCAGGGTCATCCGAAGTCAGGTTGGACTCGGCCTCGGAGAGGTTAACCTCGTCAGCCCAGATTGCCTTATCCGCGAGGATCGAAACCTTCGAGGTAGACACGGAAATGAACCCACCCTGTACCGAAGCGACAAGAACCTTGCCGTCTGCGGTCTTGATGGTCACCGTACCGTTGTTGACCAGCTGGCCAAGCAACGGCTGGTGTCCGGGCAGCACGCCGATCTCACCCTCGGTGGTCTGAGCAGAGACCAAAGTGGCCTTGCCCTTCCAGAGCGGTCGCTCAACAGCAACCAGTTCAGCGGTGATTTCAGCCATGAGGATGCCCCTTACTTCTTCTGCATTTCAGCGTACTTCTTCTCGACATCGTCGAGGCCACCCAGGCCGTCGAAGGCCATCTCCGGGTAGTTGTCGAAGTCGCCCTTGCAGATGCGGTCGAAGGCAACAATGGTGTCCTTCAGCGGGACGTACGAACCAGGCAGACCCGTGAACTTCTCAGCAACGAAGAAGTTCTGACCCAAGAATCGCTGGATACGACGTGCACGCTGCACGGTCACCTTGTCCTCCTCAGACAGCTCGTCCATACCGAGGATGGCGATGATGTCCTGGAGTTCCTTGTTCTTCTGCAGGATGTTAATAACCTGCTGGGCAACGCGGTAGTGCTCCTCGCCGACGATCGACGGCTCGAGGATACGAGAAGTCGAAGTCAGCGGGTTCACTGCCGGGTAAATACCCTTCGATGCAATTGAGCGGTCGAGCTCGGTGGTTGCATCGAGGTGGGCGAAGGTCGTTGCCGGAGCCGGGTCGGTGTAGTCATCGGCAGGCACGTAGACGGCCTGCAGAGAGGTAATCGAACGGCCCTTGGTGGACGTAATGCGCTCCTGCAGAACACCCATCTCGTCAGCCAGGGTCGGCTGGTAGCCCACGGCGGAAGGCATACGACCCAGCAGGGTCGAAACCTCAGAACCGGCCTGGGTGAAACGGAAGATGTTGTCAATGAAGAGCAGCACGTCCTGGTGCTGAACATCGCGGAAGTACTCTGCCATGGTCAGACCCGACAGCGCGACGCGCATACGGACTCCCGGAGGCTCGTCCATCTGGCCGAAGACGAGGGCGGTGTCCTGGAGAACGCCCATCTCTTCCATTTCCAGGAAGAGGTCGGTGCCCTCACGGGTACGCTCACCAACACCGGCGAAGACCGAAGTACCGGAGAACTCGCGTGCAATACGCGTAATCATCTCCTGGATCAGAACGGTCTTACCGACACCGGCACCGCCGAACAGACCAATCTTGCCGCCCTTAACGTACGGGGTCAGCAGGTCGATGACCTTAATACCGGTTTCGAGAATCTCGGTCTTGCCCTCGAGCTGGTCGAAGGCCGGCGGCTCACGGTGGATGCCCCACTGCTCACCATCGCGACCCAGGCCCGGCTCGTCCAGGCAGTCGCCCATTGCGTTAAAGACGTGACCCTTGACGACGTCACCAACCGGAACCGAAATCGGCTTACCGGTGTCCTTGACCTCTGCACCGCGGACCAGGCCGTCGGTCGGAGCCATAGCAATGGTACGAACCATGTTGTCACCGAGGTGCTGTGCAGTCTCGAGGACAATGGTCTTGGCGACCGAAGGAAGGGAAACTTCCACGGTCAGCGCGTTGTAAAGTGCCGGCAGTTCGTTACGCGGGAACTCCACGTCGACGACGGCACCGATGACACGCACAACACGGCCCACAGCCGTGGTGGTGTTCTGCTCACTTAGAGCTGTGCTCATATCTAGTCACTTTCTCCGCTGTCGTCGAGCGCACCGGCGCCACCGACGATTTCTGTGATTTCCTGGGTAATCTGTGCCTGACGTGCCTGGTTAGCAACACGCGAGAGGTCCTTGACCAGCTCGGTAGCGTTGTCCGTCGCAGACTTCATAGCGTTACGACGGGCAGCGGACTCAGAGGCAGCGGCCTCGAGCATTACTGCGAACAGGGTGCGGGACACGTACTGCGGCAGAAGCTCTGCCAACAGGGTGTCTGCATCAGGCTCGAATTCATAGTCCGGCTTGAGGTCATCTGATCCATCGGACAGCATGTCCTCGCCCTGAGCAATCTCGACATCCTCGTACACAGGCTCAATCGGGAGCATCTGGTGTGCACGCGGAATCTGAGAAAGCATGGACACGAATTCCGTGTAGACAACGTGGACCTGGTCAAAGCCCTGAACGGCCTCGCCGTTGGTGCCACGCAGGCCTTCGCGGTACTTGGCAGTGCCCTCGGCCGTAGCGTTGAAACCATCAATGAGGTGACGACGCACGTCGTGGGTTGCGGCGTAGTCCGGATCCTGGGAGAAGCCCTCCCACGTACCGGCGAGCTCGACACCACGGAAGTCGTAGTAGTCGGTGCCCTTACGGCCAGTCACGTAGAGAACGACCTCATGCCCTTGCTCTTCCAGAGCGGTACGCAGCTCTGCAGCTTTCTTCAGGACGTTGTGGTTGTAGCCGCCACACATGCCGCGGTCACTGGTGACAACCAGGACTGCAACACGCTGGTTACCCTCACGCTCTACGAGCATCGGGTGATCCAACGACGAAGCCGATGCGAGACGTCCGATGACCTTCTCGATTTCGTCGGCGTACGGCTGGGAGTCTGCCACGCGACGCTGCGCCTTGGTGATGCGCGAGGTTGCGATAAGCTCCTGGGCCTTGGTGATCTTCTTGGTCGAGTTCACCGACTTGATTCGGGCTCGAAGTTCACGAAGATTCGCCATGTCCTATTCCCTCCCTTCAATTGCGAAAACGGTCATTGAATAGCTCAACCTGCCTAGTTCTGGGCAGTCTTGCGGGAGACCGTAATCTGCTGCTTCTTGAGCTCGTCCTCGTCGAGTGCCTCGACCGGGGCCTCGGAAGCCAGCGGTGCGCCCTCAGAAGTCTGGAAGGACTTCTTGAAGTTAGCGGTAGCGGACTTCAGAGCCGCCTTGGACTCGTCAGAGAAGGCAACGCCGCCGTCAATCTGCTCGAAGACTGCAGGCTGAGTGTCCTGCAGGTGCTCAAGCAGCTCGGCCTCGAAGCGACGGACATCCTCAACCGGGACATCGTCGAATTCGCCCTCACCAGCGAGGTAGATGGAGGTCATCTGGTACTCGACCGGCTGCGGGTGGTTTTCCTTCTGCTTCAGCAGCTCAACCAGACGCTGACCGCGCTCCAGCTGACGCTTGGAGGCATCGTCCAGGTCGGAAGCGAACATTGCGAATGCTTCCAGGTCGCGGTAGGACGCGAGGTCCAGACGCAGGTTACCGGAAACCTTCTTCATGCCCTTGGTCTGTGCGGCACCACCAACACGGGAAACCGACACACCGACGTTAATAGCCGGGCGGACACCCTGGTTGAACAGGTCGGACTCGAGGAAGACCTGGCCGTCGGTAATGGAAATGACGTTGGTCGGAATGAAGGCCGACACGTCGTTTGCCTTGGTCTCGATGATCGGCAGTGCGGTCAGCGAGCCTGCACCCATGTCGTCGGAGAGCTTCGCAGCACGCTCCAGCAGACGGGAGTGGAGGTAGAAGACGTCACCCGGGTAAGCTTCGCGTCCCGGCGGGCGACGCAGCAGCAGCGAGATGGCACGGTAGGCCTCTGCCTGCTTAGTCAAATCATCGTAGATGACCAGGACGTGCTTGCCCTGGTACATCCAGTGCTGACCCAGTGCGGCGCCTGCGAATGGTGCAAGCCACTTGAAGCCTGCGGCATCCGACGCCGGGGCAGCAACGATGGTGGTGTACTCGAGTGCGCCCTGCTCCTCGAGGGTCTGACGCACACCAGCAATAGTGGAGCCCTTCTGACCGATAGCAACGTAGATGCATCGCACCTGCTTGCTCGGGTCACCGGACTCCCAGTTAGCCTTCTGGTTCAAAATGGTGTCCAGGCAGACCGCGGTCTTACCGGTCTTACGGTCACCAATGATCAGCTGACGCTGACCACGACCAATTGGGGTCATTGCGTCGATGGCCTTAATACCAGTAGCCATCGGCTCTTCAACCGGCTGACGCTGCAGCACGGTCGGTGCCTGCAGCTCGAGGACGCGGTCCTCTTCAGCCTCAATGTCGCCCAGGCCGTCAATCGGCTGGCCCAGGGGGTTAATTACGCGACCGAGGAACTTGTCCCCGACCGGAATCGAAAGGACGTCACCCGTCCGCTTTACCTCGTCACCCTCTTTAAGCGACTCGAAGTTACCCAGCACCACAACGCCGACCTTGTCAGTGTCGAGGTTCTGAGCGACGCCAATAACGCCGCCCGGGAACTCCAGAAGCTCATTCGTCATGACCGACGGCATTCCCGAAACCTGGGCGATACCATCAGCTGCACTGATAACAACGCCAACCTCCTCGCGGGAGGCCTCCGGGGAGTAGCTCGAGGTGTAGTTCGCAATCGCGCTACGGATCTCGTCGGAGGAGATCGTCAGCTCCGCCATGTTCTTCCTGCTCTCGGTAATATTCTTCCAGTGATTAATCGTCTAAACCATCCGTCAGCCGAGGCCGACGCGCAGCTTCTCAAGCTTTGTTGAAAGGCTACCGTCGATGACCTCGTCGCCAACCCGGATGACCAGTCCACCGAGAATCGACTTATCGATCACGGTGTGGATGGACATCGCCTTGCCGTAGACTCGGCCGAGCTTGTCCGCCAGTGCTCGCTCTTGCTCGTCAGAGACGGCCGTGGCACTGGTCACGCGAGCGACGACGTGGTTCCGCAGGCCGGCGGCTAGCCGGGACAGGGAGTCAATGTCGTCCGCGGGGCGCTTGGATGGGCGACCAACAGCCTGCAGTGCCAGGGTCTCGGTCACGGAAGTGACCTTGCCGTACAGCACAGAGGCGAGGAGCCCACGCTTGGCTTCGGGGGTTGCGGCCTTGTCGGCCAGCAGCTGTTCAAGCTGCGACTGCTCAGCCAGGATGTGTCCCAGTTGGAACAGCTCAGACTCAACAGTCTCAAGCTGTCCCTGGCCTTCGGCAGAGCGAAGGAGGGCGCGACGGCCCAGCTCTACCAAACCCTCACGCATTTCACGCGGGGTGGACCATACCTGCGCGGCAGCATCCACGACGAGGTTAAGAGTCGTCTCAGATACCTTGCCCGCGAACAGGCTCCGGACAAGGCCGGAACGCTGTTCCGCAGTCGCCGAGGTGTCGGCGACAGCGACACGCAGGCCGCGGTCGGAGTCCAGGACCTCGACGATGTCGAAAAGCTCGGAACCAGTCTGAGCAGCCTGAGTAACAGCAACATTGTCGCCACCGATAGCGGCGTCCAGTCGCTGGCTAAGGGCTGCCAGGGATTCGCGGCTTGCTGCGTGCATGTCGCCTACTTTCCGGCCGGGGCCACGGTGTCAAGGTTGGACAAGAAGTTATCAATCGTCGACGAGTTACGAACGTCGTCGGAGAGCTGCTCGCCCAGAAGGCGCTCAGCCAGATTGATGGAGTTCTGGCCCATTTCCTTGCGCAGCTCTGCGACTACCTGCTCACGCTGGGCAGCGAGCTGCTTTTCACCGGACTCGATGATTCGTGCGCTCTCGTCATTGGCCTTGGTCGTAGCGTCTGCAATGATGCGCTGGCCCTGTGCACGGGCTTCGTCGCGAATCTTTGCTGCTTCAGTACGGGCCTCTGCGAGCTGACTGTTGTACTTTTCCAGAGCGGCCTTCGCCTCGGCCTGTGCAGCCTCAGCGCGCTCAATGCCGCCCTCAATCCGGTCCTCCCGCTCGGTCAGGACCTCCTGGAACTTCGGAAGAACGAGCTTCCAGAAGAGAACCAGGATAACTACCAGCGGGACAACGGACCAGACGATGTCATAGGTCTTTGGCAGCAACGGGTCAACGGACTCTCCCATCGGGAGGTCACCCGCCGCTAGCAAAAAGGTGAAATCTGTCATGGTTTACGTGTTCTCCGCTTGAAGGTCCGGACTTAGAAAACGAAGCCTGCGACCAGGCCGATCAGGGCGAGAGCCTCAGTGAAGGCGATACCCAGGAACATGGTGGTACGCAGCTGGCCGGCCATCTCAGGCTGGCGTGCCATACCCTCAACGGTCTTGCCGGCGACGATACCGATACCGAGGCCCGGGCCCAGGGTGGACAGACCGTAACCGATGGTCTTCAGGCCAGCGTTGGTGTCGACAGCCTGGACAGCGTCCTGGGCGGAGAGGATGACGTCGTTCATTATGAACCGTTCCCTTTCTTAAAGGATGGCCCCGGATTAAAGATTGTTCTAAGTAGGCCCGGGGCTTTGTGGGTCAAGTGGGTCTTGCTATTAAATTGGCGAGGCCTTGTTGCCGAATGTGCGGCCTCATTAGTTATGGGTTAGTGCTCGTCTGCGTGCAGCGACAGTTCGATGTAGACGGCGCTCAGCAGGGCAAAGATGTATGCCTGCAGGAAAATCACCAGCATCTCGAACAGCGTGAATGCTACCGCAGCGACAAGGGTCAACCCGGACAGGGCGGTCCAACCATTCAGCTGCCAGAAGAAGAAGTTCGTGGCACCGAAAAGCAGGACTAGAACCATGTGGCCCGCCAGCATGTTGGCCATCAGACGGATGGTCAGCGTAACTGGGCGGAGAACGAAGTTGGAGAAAATCTCGATCGGCACCACGATGAGGTGGAGTACCGGTGGCAAGTTCGGAATAACAACTGCCGACTTCACAAACTTGAAGAAGCCCATCTTCTTCGAGCCTGCGTAAATGAAGGCAACGTATGCGAACAGGGCCAGAACCAGTGGCATACCGATTCGGGCGTTCGGCGAAATATTGAGGCCAGGAATAATAGCCGCAATATTCATCGAGATAACAAGGAAGAAGATGGTGGCCAGAACCGGAAGGAAACGACGCCCCTCCTTCTTACCCAGAATCTCCTCCGCGATGTGGATGCGGACGAAGTCCAGCATCAACTCCGCAACGTTCTGCAGACCAGTCGGCACGAGCTTCGGACGACGCATTGCGACGACGAAGAACACGGCGACGATCACGGCCATCAAAAGACGAACAATCATCAGACGATCCATGGCGTACCAGTCGCCACTGCCACCTAAGATGAAGTCGCCAAATTGTTCACCCGGGAAATACTCCTCCTGCAAGTTGGGTGAGTGAAACTCACCCCGCATCTCGGCAAGTGTTGTAACGCTCAGCGTTCTCTCCCGTGATTGGGCCGCTAGAACTATTGTCAAGCGGTGCGAAGGACGTCATTTAACGTGTCGCGCCGCGGATTCCATTCGCTCATCAGCACGGCGCTCACGGGGACCGTACCTGTGGAAATGATAGTTATTTCGATACAGGCCGTCTTACCCGAAACTCAGGATAACAGTTCTGACTCATTTTCCCCACCCGGTACACCCCCGTGTTTCCGACCCCGAAACCAACAAAGAGGCCGACACCCTCTGTGGGTTTCGGCCTCTATTTGTGGCATCTTCTGCACAAACTCGGCAATCTGCTTATTACCTGCGGTTTTAGAAGCGCATTACAGCCTCTCAGCAGGTCAACAAGTTATTAACGAGCTATTCGTCCTTCATTGGTTGCACATAAGTGAGGTTAGATTGCGACATTCCCCACACTTCTGCGCCAAGCGTCACCATCAGCGTAAGTACAACAGTGACGAAGAAAGTCATGTTGTCATAAAACTCAAGATTTCTAATAACGACCAAGACGCCAATTAGCACCACAATCTTCAACAGCCAGCCCCCCAGCACAACAGCGAGCGTGACAGACGGGGAAGTTCGAGCAGTAAAGAGGATGCCTAGAACGGTAAGCAATACGAAGGTTCCGCTAATGCCCGCGCCAAGGAGTACGCCCCACACGCCGGGCATACCGTTTTTTCCACCCCAGACCAGCAGCGAAAGCACGGTAATCACAGCGAGCGCAATTGCGCCCGAGCGAGCAGCAGCCAGCAGCGGTCGCCGCGAATCGTCGTATTTAGACTCGGGCTCCGGAGTTGTTTTTTCAGTCACGGTCGAAGATTGTACCTTCTGCGTCCACGTCGACGTCCCATAACCTGCCGGCCCCCACTTCCCCGTCTTGGACGCGCTCCGCTTGAACGGTCGTCGGCAAGCGCATTGCGACGGCGGAGGGTGAAGATAACCGCAACAATGAGCAGGAACCCAAAGGTGAGAGCAACGAATTCGAAGGGGAAAACGGTGGTGGCAACGGCGGCGTACGCGACGACCGACACCCATAGGTAGAGCACCAATACCACGCGGCGGTGACTGTGTCCCATCGACAGTAGTCGGTGGTGAATATGCATTTTGTCCGGCGAGAAGGGTGACTTGCCCTGGCTAACGCGGCGAACAACAGCCAGCAGCAAGTCGAGCATTGGCACACTAATTGCGGCGATGACGACCACAATCGGTGAGATCAGGGCGATGACGTCGGCAGTGCCGTACATGGAGGGCGCGATGCGTCCCGACGCCGACACCGATGCCGCTGCGAGAAGCAGGCCAATCATCATGGCGCCGGAATCACCCATAAAAATGCGTGCCGGCTCGAAGTTGTGCGGCAAGAAGCCCAGGCAAGCGCCAAGGAGACACGCGGAAATCATCGCGGGTGGATAGGCAGAGACGGTGCCGCCTTGGTCGTGGAGCATGACCATCGAATAGACAAGGATTGCCGCCGCGGCAATCATACCGAGTCCCGCCGCGAGACCATCGATGCCGTCTACAAAGTTGAAGGCGTTAATCAGCGCCACAGTAAAGAGAACAGTCAAGACTGTGGACATGATTGGGTCGAGAATAAGCGTGGCACCACCACTAAATGGGATATAGAGCAAATACCAGTTGACACCCATAAATGACATCAAAAGTGCCGCCGCAACCTGCCCTATAAGTTTAGTGATGGCATCTAGGTCAAAGAGATCATCCCAAATACCGACAATCAGCAATAGCGACGCAGCCGCCACAACTGCCCTCATATCTGGAGTCATGGGCGGAAAACCACGGGTGAGAGCCGGCATCACCGAGGCAAGGGCGATAGCTGCGACCACCCCGGAGTACATCGCCACGCCTCCGAGCCTGGGCTTCGGAATATCGTGGACATCGCGCGTGCGGGGCGCATCCAACCAGCCCGAGCGAACCAGCACATAACGCACTACTCCAGTGAGCAAATAACTGACAGCAGCGGAAACTAAAACGAGCATGGCGAGCTCTCGGATGGGCACACCTGCCCCACCCGACTGGGCTGCCAATAAGCTCATGTCCGCCACTAGGTACTACTCACCCACACAATCGCTGCAGATACTAAACAGGAAAGACTTTAGGTAGCCAAGATTACTGCCCCAGCAGTCGCTCGGGTGTCGTACTCAAAACCTCGGCAACCGCCGCAGCCGACACAGCGCCTTCGCGCAGAATTCTCGGCACCGGAGTCGAGATATCGACAATCGTCGATGGGGTGCCAATCGTGGCTTCGCCGCCGTCGACGTAGACAGCCGCTTCCCCACCGAGCATCTGCTTGGCACGCACGGCATTGGTGGCCGGTGCCTGGCCGGAGATGTTCGCGCTGGATACCGCCATCGGACCGGTTCGGCGCAGAATCTCGATGGCGATTGGGTGCAGCGGCATGCGCAGCATGACCGTACCCGCGGTATCACCAAGGTTCCACGGCAAGCTCGGCGCCTGGTTCACAACCAGCGAAAGGCCACCCGGCCAGAAAGCCTCCACCAGCGTGCGAGCAGCTGGTGAGTATTCGCGGACGAGTCCCTCAATCGTGCTCCAGGAACCCACCAGCACCGGCACCGGCATATCTGGGCCGCGGTGTTTAGCACGCAGCAAGGAGGCAACGGCCTGGTTATCAAAGGCATCGCAGCCAAGGCCGTAGACGGTATCGGTAGGCATTACGACCAGCCGTCCTGCCTTCACAGCATCTACTGCTGCTGCAATTGCGCGTTCGCGGTTTTCATCTGTGCTGCAGTCCATAATCCTGCTCATCAGATTTTTGCTCCTGCTTCAAAGTTTGCTTTTAAGATCAATTCTTGCGTCCCACCGTAAAACGATCACGGCCTGCAAAGTCACGGCGGACCTCTACATCAGCGTAATCCCAGGTTTCCTTCAGCAGTGAACTGACGTCACTGCCCGAAGAGTCATCGTGCTCAATGCCGATGACTCCACCCGGCCGCACCAGCGCATCCACTAGGTTAATCATAGGTCGAATGACATCTAGCCCATCGTCGCCGCCAAAGACCGCAGAGTGCGGATCAGCTCTCACCTCGGGGTCAACCTCCGTGTCTTCGGGCACATATGGAGGGTTGGACACAACAATGTCGGTCTCGCCTACCCAATCTGCGAGCTCACCGCCATCATCAATCAGCTGAACATCCGTGACATCGCCAGAAACTAGGTGCACACGCCCATTGCCATACGTCTCGATGTTCTTCGCAGCCCACGCCCGTGCCCGCTCAGAGAGCTCTACAGCCACCACGTCCGCTTCGGGTACGGCGTCGGCAATCGCCAACGCCAGCGCCCCAGATCCGGTACACAGGTCAACGATTTTCGGCTTGACGACGCCACTTGCGACCAGTTCACGGGCTCGATCGATTGCCCACTGCGCAAGCAGTTCCGTCTCTGGCCGGGGCACAAAAACACCGGGCCCAACCTGTAGTTCCAGGCTCATCATCGGCGCTGTACCGATGATGTGCTGCAGTGGCTCACGAGCCACTCTGCGGGCCAGCATCTCTGCCAAATGCTTGCGACCGGCCTCATCGGTGTACGGTTCGTCTCCACGGAAGATAATGTCTGCCGGTCCCGCATTGACTGCGGCTGCAAATAGCGCCCGTGCGTCGGCATCCGGAGAAGCCAGCGCCGCGTCGTTAAGCGTGCGACGCGCATAGCGAAACAGCTCGCCGAGAGTACGGACGGAATCCGGTAACGTCGGCGAGCTATTTTCTGCGGGCGTGGGACTACTCGGCTTCAAGACGCTCAGCGCGCTCCGCGTCGTGGAGGGCCTTGAGCAGGTCATCCATGTCGCCGCCCAGCACCGAGTCCAGGTTATGAGCCTTGTAACCGATGCGATGATCGGACACGCGGTTCTCCGGGAAGTTATAAGTGCGGATGCGCTCGGAGCGATCCATGTTGCGCACCTGAGACTTACGCTGGTCAGAGGCGGCCTCGGCGATCTCCTCCTCCTTCATCTGCTGCAGTCGAGCAGCAAGGACCTGCATAGCGCGGGCCTTGTTCTGAATCTGAGAGCGTTCCTTCTGACAGGTAACAACCAAACCAGTCGGCAGGTGCGTCAGACGAACCGCGGAGTCCGTGGTGTTAACACCCTGACCGCCCTTACCGGAGGAGCGGTAGACGTCGACACGCAGATCCTTCTCATCAATCTGGATGTCTTCGACCTCGTCGGGCTCCGGGTAAACCAGAACACCAGCGGCGGACGTCTGAATACGGCCCTGCGATTCGGTGACCGGAACGCGCTGCACGCGGTGGACGCCACCTTCAAACTTGAACACGCTCCACGCACCGTCGCGGGACGGAGTCTTAGCTCGGATGGACATAGTCATGTCCTTCACACCGCCGAGATCAGACTCGGACAGGCCGAGGATCTCGGTGGTAAAGCCGTGCTTTTCGGCATAGCGCTGGTACATGCGAGCGAGCTCACCTGCGAAGAGCGCTGCCTCCTCACCGCCGGCACCGGACTTGAGCTCCATCACGATGTCATCGCTGTCGTGCGGATCGCGCGGAGCCAGCAGGTCAGCGAGCTTCTCCTCGAGCTCCTCTGCCTCGGCAGCGAGACGCTCAGCCTCAGCTGCAAACTCGGAGTCCTCGTAAGCCATCTCGCGCGCTGCCTCCAGGTCATCCTGGACTTCAGTCAACTTCTTGTGAGTCTGAATGACCGGCTGCAACTCATTGAAGCGCTTGCCGACCTTACGGGCAGCCTTCGGGTCGTTGTGCAGTTCGGGGTCAGCCAGCTGAGCCTCGAGCCCGTGATACTCGGAGAGGATGTCGTCAACTGCGGAAGCCTGATTAGCCATTGAATATTCCTTCAGATTGTGATGGGTGAAATGCTGGTTGGTGCTGTGGTTTCGGACGGGGTGGCGCTGTCGCACCGCTGGCACTGTGGCACCGCCCCTTGTGGCTAACCCCAGCTAAAGCATGTCGTCCACATCAACGTCGGCGGCCATTGGTGCAGAAGAAGCCACCTGCATCAGGAATTCCTTGTTATTTCGGGTCTTCTTCAGCTGCTTAATCAGCAGGTCGATAGCAGCCTGCGACTCCAGCGCGGAGAGGATGCGACGCAGCTTGTGCATAATGCGTGCCTCCTCGGTGCTGAGCAGCAGCTCATCCTTACGAGTACCCGACGGGTTGACATCCACTGCCGGGAACACGCGGCGCTCGGAGATTTTACGGTCGAGCTTCAGCTCAGCGTTACCGGTGCCCTTGAACTCCTCAAAGATAACGGTGTCACCTGCGGAACCGGTCTCTACCATCGCGGTGGCGATGATGGTGAGGCTGCCACCTTCTTCGATGTTTCGAGCAGCACCCAAGAAGCGCTTCGGTGGGTACAGAGCGTTGGAGTCCACACCACCGGAGAGGATTCGTCCCGATGCCGGCGAAGAGTTGTTGTACGCACGTCCAAGGCGGGTAATGGAGTCCAGCAGTACGACGACGTCCTGCCCCTGTTCCACCAGACGCTTTGCGCGCTCGATAGCCAACTCGGCCACTGCTGTGTGATCTGACGGCGGGCGATCGAAGGTGGAGGCAATGACCTCGCCACGGACACTACGCTGCATGTCGGTGACTTCCTCCGGGCGCTCGTCGACAAGCACGACCATCATGTAGCACTCGGGATTGTTAGTCGCGATAGCGTTCGCGATGTTCTGCAGGATCGTGGTCTTACCGGCCTTCGGCGGCGAAACGATGAGCGCACGCTGCCCCTTACCAATCGGCATAATCAGGTCGATGACGCGAGTGGTGAGAATCTTCTGCTCGGTCTCCAGACGCAGGCGACGGTTCGGGTACAGCGGGGTGAGCTTAGCGAAGTTCGGGCGCTGCTTTGCCTGCTCCAGATCGAGGCCGTTTATGGTTTCGACCTTGACCAGTGGGTTGTACTTGCGACGATTACGGCCGTTGCCATGAGTGACCTGGCCTGAGCCATTCTCGCGCGGCATGCGGACCTGCCCCGTGACGGCATCGCCCTTGCGCAGGCCGTACTTACGAACCATTTGCGCGGAGACCAGCACATCGTTAGAGCCCGGCAGGTAGCCGGACGTGCGCACGAATGCGGTCTTGTTATCTAGCACATCGACGATGCCAGCCACCGGCTGGAGAACGTCATCCTCACGGATCTCGTCCTGACCACCGTGTCCCCCACCGTTGTTATCGCGTCCGCGACGGTCGCGGCGATTGCGACGGTTGCGGCGGTTACGGTTGCCACGACCTTCATCGTCATGGTTGTTGCGATCGTTATTTCGATTGTTGTTGCGGCCACGACGGTTGTTGCGGTTGCCACGACCGTCATCGTCGTTGTCTCGATCGTGGTTGTTGCGATCGTTGCGGTCGTTGCGATCACCGCGTTCATTACGATCATTACGATCATTGCGGTTGTCCTTACGATCACCGCGATCACCGCGATCATTACGATTGTCGTTACGCTCACCGCGGTCGTTGCCGTTATCGGAATCGTCGCGGCTATCGTTACTGCGATCGTCCTGATTCTCCTGGTCGCGCTGACGAGCACGGTTACGACGATTTCGACGCTGCTGAGAGCGGGACATCTCCTCGCGACCATCCGCGTTGGCGTCGTCACGCTTGTCGTTGCCCTTGTCGCTCTTGTCGGCGCTCTTGCTGGAATCCCTGTCCGCGCTTTCCGACGGCGATTCCTTGGCATCCTTCACCTTGGAACCGGTATCCGCAGCCCCAGCCGCAGCCTTCTTCGCGCGGGATTTCCGAGCAGGCGCGGAACCAGCAGCCGGGGCACCATTCTTGATGGCCTCAATCAGCTCATGCTTGCGCATGGCGGAGATGCCGCGAATGCCCTTGCTGGAAGCGATTTCACGCAGTTCTGCCATTCGGAGGGCCGCAAGATTCTCTGGGCCGCCTGCCGTGGCAGTGGTGTCCGTATCGGTCACGGATGTCCTTTCATCGACCTTCCCTGCAGTCACTCTCTACAGGGGCTATGTCATTGACACTTTTTCGTTCTTACTGCCCGCCACCGCGTGTGCTCCGTCGTCGAACCTTTACCACGGGCGGAAAAATATCCGCAGCTGGCGGGAAATTATCGAAAAAGCCAGGCAAAAGGCCTCGACGTTGAAACTAAACCGAGGCATCTTGCCTACATTATTTCCGCATCTCAAACCCGAGCGTCCAGGTCGAAGATAGTTAGGAAATTTTAGGTCCACAGCACCGCAAGACTATGTAGTCGCACTACTGATTTATGTGTTTTCAATGTCACGTTGCGCCATCGCGTTGTGTGAGCAACAGCGAAGGTCAACGGCATGCGGAGTACATGAAGAAGTACGTATCTAACCGCGTATTGAAAACGACCTATTGCCCAAGGATAGTCACCAAATAGTCAGGTAGCAACACTAGTTCTCACCTGCGTTTCGCTAGGTCGCGCGGCTGCGAGTCGGTACTGTAGAGCTTATGCGCAGTACGATGCCTCATATTCCTCTCAATATCGCTCAGATTGTGGAATACGGTCGCACCATTCACGGTCGGACTCCGGTGACCTCCTGGAACAGTGACGGACCCGAGACCACCACTTTTGCCGCCATCGCCGCGCGCGCAAGTGCGCTGGCACATGCACTTCGAGATGAGCTCGGTATCGACGGCGACCAACGCATCGCTACCCTGATGTACAACTGCGCAGAACACTTCGAGGTCTTCCTCGGCGTTGCCTCTATGGGCGCAGTATTCCAGCCGCTGAACAAGCAGCTCATGCCGGATCAGATTGTGCACATTATCAATCACGCCGATGACCAGGTCATTATCGCGGACCAGACCGAGATTGAACTGCTCGCCGAAGTTCTTCCGCACTGCCCGTGCGTCCGCGCTGTCATCATTATCGGTATCGGAGATCTGTCCGACGTGGCCGAGCACCTGCCAGATGGCATCCCGTGGTACTCCTACGAATCACTCATCGACGGACGCCCTAGCCGCTTCGACTGGCCTGAGCTCGACGAAAACTCCGGCGCAGCCATGTGCTACTCGACGGGTACCGAGGGCGCACCTAAAGGTGTCGTCTACAGCCACCGCTCGCTGTACTTGCACAGCCTGAATATGCGCACCACTGACTCCTTTTCAATTTCGCACGGAAACCCGTGGCTGTGCTGTGTGCCCATTTATCACGTCCTGTCCTGGGGCGTGCCGCTGGCCTCCTTCATGTGCGGGGCATCGCTGATTTTCCCCGGCGCGGACCTCTCCGCGCCACGTCTGGCAGAAATCATCGAATCCTCAATGCCACGCGTAGCTCAGGGTGTGCCGACGCTGTGGATTAACCTCATGGCGCACTACCTCAGCAATCCTCCGAAGCGCATGAGTCTGCAGGAGATTTTCTCGGGCGGGTCCCCTGTTCCACCTGCGCTGATTCGACTATGGGAAGAGCGTTACGGTGTCGACGTCATCCACTTCTGGGGCATGACCGAGACTTCGCCTATCGGTACCGTGGCACGCCCTCCGTACGGAGCCTCCGGTGAGGCCCGCGAACGCTACCGTGTCAGCCAAGGGCGTTTCCCGGACATCATGCAGTTCCGCATTGTTGATGACAACGACCGCGTGCTCGACCTGCATGACCGCAACCAGGGGGAGCTGCAGGTGCGCGGCAACACGGTCACCGGAGGCTACTACAGCTCTCCGGAGGCTCAAGCTGGAGGCACCGCTCACTTCTTCCGCGGTGCGGAGGTCGACGAGGCTAGCGAACAGTTCACCGAGGACGGCTGGCTACGCACTGGCGATGTCGGCTCGATTACTCACGACGGCTACCTGACTATTCATGACCGTGCTCGCGATGTCATTCGCTCTGGTGGCGAGTGGATCTACTCTGCCCAGCTGGAGAACTTCGTAATGGAAAGCCCACAGGTACTCGAGTGCGCGATTATCGGCATGCCAGATAAAAAGTGGGGTGAGCGCCCGCTGGCAATTACGGTGCTGATGCCGGAAGTTGAACCGAGCAAAGAGACCGCGGAAATGCTCCGCGATGAGCTGCGGCCAAAGCTGCCGAAGTGGATGCTGCCGGAATACTGGGCCTTCGTGGACTCAATCGATAAGACCTCAGTGGGCAAGTTCGACAAGAAAGACCTGCGCTCGCACTTGAGCGCAGGCCAGTACAGCATCGTGAAACTGAAAGGGCCGGGCGAAAAGTAGGTGGCAGGCTAAGCCACCGGCTCGGCAGCTGTCCGCAGTAACGGCTTAGCCGTCGACCACGACCTTAACCGGCTCGCCGATTCCCAGCTCCATGACCTTGATGCCAGCCTCGCGGGCATCGTCCAAGATCTTCTCATCCACTGCAGTAGTTCCCAGAACCATACAGGTCGGGCCAGCGCCCGAGAGGAATGCCGCGTAGCCACGGTTGCGCAGGCGGTTGACCCACTCTGCGGTCACCGGCAGCACGTCGGAGCGGTACGGCTGGTGCAGGCGATCTCGCGTTCCCTCCCACAGCAGTTCCGGGTGGGACTGCAGCGCTGCGGTCATAACCGCAGTACGGGAGACATTGAAACGAGCGTCGACATGCGAAACATCGCTCGGCAGCACCTGACGGACCGCATTCGTGGAGGCGTGAAATGCCGGTACGAGTGCAGTCGCCTGAATGGATTTATGCACCGGAATGCTCACTGCTCGGTACTGAGGTGCAGTGCGACCATCGACAGGCTTGTCAGTCCAGCTGACCACTGCTCCGCCGCGGACGGATGCGCCAGCGTTATCCGGGTGGCCCTCGAAGACCGAGGATTCCTGGATTACCTGGTCGTCGGTAAGCGGGAAGCCGGCCAGACCGTTAGCTGCAGCGACACCAGCGACGGCGGCTGCTGCGGAAGAGCCCAGGCCGCGCGACTGCGGAATGGTGTTATGGCAAATAACCTTCAGCCCCGGTGCCTCGACACCTGCGGCGCGAAGGCCCGCGCGAATCGCGCGCACTACCAGATTAGACTCGTTGCGCGGCAGGTCGACTTCGCCCTCACCGTGAATCTCAACGACGACACCCGATTCGATGACCTCGACCTCGACAATGTCGTAGAGCGCGACGGCCAACCCCAGGGTGTCGAAGCCCGGGCCCAAGTTCGCTGACGAACCTGCAACCGTGACAGTGACCTTCTGCCCCGGGAAAAGCTCCTGTGCCATTTAGATATCCATTCCTTCGATACGAATGACGTTGTTGACGGCCAGAACCGCGTCGTTGGCGCGCAATTCGTCGACCGTTGCTTCCAAATCCTTCTCCAGCGCCTTGTGAGTCACGATGACCAGGCGAGCACCGTTGGCGCCCTCTTCCTGGCGGACGGTGCGCAGGGAGATGTTGTGATCAGAGAAGGTGCGAGCGACATCGGCAAGTACTCCGACTCGATCGTCGACGTGCAGGTCGATGTGGTAGCGGGTGCGAACGTCACCGAAGTCGAGAATCGGCAGGTTAGCGTAGGTGGAATCCCCCGGTGCGCGACCACCGTGGACAATGTTGCGAGCGGCGGCAACAAGGTCACCGAGCACTGCGGAGGCTGTCGGGTTACCACCGGCGCCGTTGCCGTAGAACATCAGGCGACCAGCGGCCTCGGCCTCAATGAATACAGCGTTGAAAGACTCACGCACAGTTGCCAGCGGGTGACGACGTGGAATCAGCGCTGGGTACACGCGGGCGGAAATGGACTCCTTGCCATTCTCGTCCGTGACCCGCTCACAGGTAGCCAGCAGCTTAATGGTGCAGTCTGCGCTCTTGGCGGCTGCGATGTCATCAGCGGTGATCTCGGTAATGCCCTCGCAGTGAACGTCATCAGCAGTCACGCGGGTGTGGAATGCCAGGCTGGCCAGAATAGCTGCCTTGGAAGCGGCATCGTGGCCCTCGACGTCTGCAGTCGGGTCGGCCTCGGCATAACCCAGGCGGGTGGCCTCTGCCAGCATCTCGTCGTAGTCCGCACCGGTGGAGTCCATCGCATCAAGGATGAAGTTAGTGGTGCCGTTGACAATGCCCATGACCGTATTGACAGTGTCACCGGCCAGCGAACGGCGCAGCGGCCCGACGACCGGAATAGCTGCAGCCACAGCAGCCTCAAAGAAAAGGTCGACGCCTGAGGAATCGGCAGCCTCAGAGAGCTCCTCGCCGTGAGCTGCGACAAGTGCCTTATTGGCCGTCACGACCGACTTGCCCGCACGCAGTGCCTCCAGCACAACGCGACGTGGGTAATCAATGCCACCGATGACCTCGACTACCAGGTCAACGCCATCGCGCTGGACCAGCGAAAAAGCATCGTCGGTAAGAAGATCCTGATCCACATTCGGACGCGGCTTGGTCTTGTCGCTCACAGCAATACCAACGACCTCGACCGGGCCGCCGATGCGGCGCTCGAAGTCCTCAGCCTTCTCGTTGAGCAGGCGGTAAACCTCAGTACCGACTGTGCCAAGACCTAAAATAGCGACACCAACTTTGTGGCCCTCGCCCTTTCCAGGATTATTCGTTGCGGCAGTCATCGTGGCGTTTCACACTCCAGGCTTAGTAAGTCTTGTACGGTTTCTCGTCTTAATATTTGGGTCACTTGACCATCGCATACCGACACTACTGGTGGTCGCGTCAGCATGTTGTAGCGGCTGGCCATTGCGTAACAGTATGCCCCAGTAGCAGCCAGCGCGAACAGATCACCCTCAACAATGTCGTCCGGGTAGTTCGCGTCATTAATCAGAATGTCTCCCGATTCACAGTGCTTTCCGACGACACGGGTGGGAATCCTGGAACCTGATACTTCGCGATTAACGACGCGACCATCATAGTTCGAGCCGTAAAGCGCCGGACGAATATTGTCGCTCATTCCACCATCGACCGATACATAACGACGGGTCATGCCTTCATCGATGGTCACATCCTTCAAAGTGCCCACTTCGTACACCGTGACCATGGACGGGCCAACGATGGCACGACCCGGTTCAACAGCCACTGTCGGAGTTTCAATGCCGATACGCTGCGCAAGCTTGTCCACAGCAGTGAGGATCTCGTCGGCAAGCGGAGCAACGTCAAGGGGCTGCTCGCCTGCGGTGTATGCAATACCGAAACCGCCACCGAGGTCAAGGGTGTTGAAGTGTTTCGAGATTTCAGTGCCGTGGCGTTCGACGAGCTTTTCCACCAGCGAGAACACGCGCTCGGCCGCGAGAATGAAACCGTCGGAATCGACAATCTGGGAGCCGATGTGACAGTGCAGACCAATCAGGCGCAGATTGTCGTCCTCTTCTACGAGGTTGGCAGCTTCCAGCGCTGAACCGGACGCGAGGGAAAAGCCGAACTTCTGATCCTCGTGCGCGGTAGCGATGAACTCATGGGTGTGTGCTTCCACACCGGGCTTCACGCGGACGAGCACGTCCTGCACCACGCCTGCTTCAGCCGCCACCTGGGACAGGCGACGCAGCTCCGAACGGGAGTCAAGCACAATTTTGCCGACGCCAGCTGAGATAGCATCGCGCAGCTCTGCGGTGGACTTGTTATTGCCGTGGAAGGTCATGTCCTTGGCTGGGAAGCCCGCAGCAAGAGCGATAGCCATCTCGTTGCCCGAGGCGACATCGAGATGCAGCCCCTCCTCCATTACCCAGCGGGCAATGGTCTTCGACAGAAAAGCCTTGGACGCGTAGTGGACATTCTCCGCGCCGCGGAAGGCCTTGGCCATCGAGCGGCAGCGGGAGCGGAAGTCCTGCTCATCGACGACAAAAACCGGAGTGCCAAATTCTTTGGCAATGTCGATCAGGCTCACTCCGCCAATTTCCACTGAGCCGGGATTCTCTTCGTCATTACCCCGACGACGGGCGGTAGTTGGCCAGACATGCGCTGGTAGTTCATTAAATTGAGTGGAATCGGGCCGGGTGTAGCCACCCAGCTCGAAACCATTGCCGTCGATAGGCACGAAACAGCTCTCTTTCTCCGTTACCCGGGCGGAGCAACGGGGTGTAGTTTTACGGGCGCGTTCGACTACATGCGCTCAGGTGCGGTAACACCGAGCAGCTGCAGAGCATTGGCCAGCGTCTGGCGGGTAGCCTCAGCCAGGCCGAGACGAGCACGGTGCAGCTCGGATACCTCTTCGTCGGCCTTAGGCAGAATCTGGCAGGTGTCGTAGAAGCGGTGGAAGACACCGGCGAGCTGCTCAGCGTAACGGGCAATGCGGTGTGGTTCCCGCAGGTCAGCAGCGGACTTGATGATCGCCGGAAACTCACCGATAGTGCGGATGAGCTCACCTTCACGGTCCTCTACCAGCAGGGAGAAGTCGGCATCTTCGCTGGTCACACCAGCCTCTTCGGCACGGCGGCCGATTGAGCACAGACGAGCGTGGCCGTACTGGACGTAGTAGACCGGGTTGTCGCTGGACTGCGAAGCCCACAGCCCCAGGTCAATATCCAGGCTGGAGTCCACGGAGGAACGGATTAGCGAGTAGCGAGCAGCATCGACACCGATTGCCTCAACCAGGTCGTCCAAGGTCACTACTGTGCCCGCGCGCTTGGACATCCGGACAGCCTTGCCGTCGCGAAGCAAGTTGACCATCTGACCGATGAGCACCTCGACACCGTCTGCGTTGTAGCCGAGCGCGGCAGCGGCGGCACGCAGACGTGCGATGTAGCCGTGGTGATCGGCACCCAGCATGTAAATGCACAGGTTGTGGCCGCGGTCGAACTTGTTCTTAACGTATGCGATGTCACCCGCAATGTAGGCTGCATCGCCGTCGGACTTGATGACCACGCGGTCCTTATCGTCACCGTAATCGGTGGACTTCAACCACCACGCGCCGTCAGCTTCGTAGAGTTTGCCGTTTTCCTTCAGGGAGTTGACAGCTGCTTCCACCTGACCGGACTCGAACAGCGAGTTTTCGTGGAAGTAAACATCGAAATCGGTGCCGAACTCGTGCAGAGACTCCTTGATGTGCTCGAACATCATGTCCACACCGATGACGCGGAAGTGCTCCTGGACCTCCTCCTCAGAGCCCTCGAGTGCCTGCGGATTCTTCTCCAGCACAGCAGCAGCAATGTCCTGGATGTACTCTCCGCCGTAGCCATCCTCCGGGGTCGGCTGGTTCCGAGCGGCGGCAACCAGGGAGTCGGAGAAGCGGTCAATCTGGCGACCGTGGTCATTGAAGTAGTACTCGCGGGTGACCTTGGCGCCCGTGGCGGACAGGACACGACCAAGAGCGTCACCGACTGCTGCCCAGCGGGTACCACCCAGGTGAATCGGCCCGGTCGGATTTGCGGAGACAAACTCCAGGTTCACGTCGAGGTTGGAGTTGAAATCGGCATGACCCCACTTCTCCCCCGCTGCCAAGACGTCCTCGACGATCTTGCCCTGGGCATCGGAGGCCAGGCGGATGTTAATAAAGCCCGGGCCTGCGATGGTTGCTTCATCGATACCCTCAGAGGCGCCGAGCGCTGTGGCAATTTCAGTTGCCAAGTCACGCGGCACCATACCGACACGCTTGCCCAGCTGCATAGCGATATTGGTTGCATAGTCGCCGTGCTCAGGGTTACGCGGACGCTCGACAGTCGGGTTTTCCGGCACGATAGAGACATCGGCATCGTGGGAAGTCAAAACCTCGACGGTGACTTTTCGGACTAGTACAGCAAGATCAGCAGGATTCACGATTGCCTATCCTATTAGGTCAATCGCAGTCGTGGAAACATCAGCCACCAAAAGATTCATTTGAGGGGCATCTGCAGGTCGTGGAGTCCGACTGCAACTAGCCATTTTCACGATCCAGGCGAATTTGCGTTGAGAACAGATTTAATCCGGGCCTAGGCGTAGCATTCAGGTAGGAAATTATTGCCTTATCCTCAACCCATTTTGGAGCGACCGTGAAAGTAGCACTTTTCGCGACCTGCATCGGGGACATGATGTTTCCGGATGCAGTGAGTGCGACAGCCAGAGTTCTCACGCGGCTCGGATGTGATGTGGTCTTTCCGCCACAGCAAACCTGCTGCGGACAAATGCACGTCAACACCGGATACCAGAAGGAAATCCTTCCTCAGCTAGACACCTACGCTGATGCTTTTGCGGATTCCTCGATTGACTACGTTGTCGCCCCGTCCGGTTCCTGCGCCGGCGCCGTTCGCCACCAGCATCCGATGATCGCGGGCCGCTACGGTACCCGTGCCCAAACCCATGCGGCACAGGCCTGCGCGAACAAGACGCTGGATCTCTCCGAGTTCATCACCGATGTCGCTGGTGTGACTGACGTCGGTGCTTACTTCCCCCACTCAGTGACCTACCACTCCACCTGCCACAGCTTGCGGGTGCTCAAAGTGGGTGACCGTCCGTGGCGGCTACTCAGTGCAGTCGATGGAATCGATTTGCGCGAGCTGCCCGGCGCGGCGGAGTGCTGCGGTTTCGGCGGCACCTTCTCGGTGAAGAATGCGGAGACTTCCGCTGCAATGGTTGCCGACAAGACAGCCAATATCCGCGCTACGGAAGCGGAGTTCGTGACCGCTGGCGATGCCTCCTGCTTGCTCAATATCGGTGGTGCGCTGCGTCGCCAGGACTCTGGCGTGCATGCCATCCATATGGCCGAGATTCTGGCCTCCACCAAGGAGACCCCGTTTGAAGTGGACAACCGTCAAGAAGCTTCCCTGCGAGGTGAGCAGTAATGGTCGCAATTAACGTCGGCATACCAGCCCTTCCTCCACGCGCGCCGCACAACGTCGGGCATCTGCGCGGTACGCGCGGGTTCACGGCCGCGGCGCACGAGGAACTCAAGAACACTCGCATGCGTGAAAATGTCGGTCATGCCACGCGTTCGATTCGTAAGAAGCGCGCGCATGTCGTAGCGGAGAAGAATGACTGGGAGCAGCTGCGGCTCGCGGGCAGCCACATCAAGCGCGATGTGATGGCGCGTCTGCCAGAACTGTTGGAGCAGTTCGAAGAGTCAGTGACGAGTGCCGGCGGTCACGTCCACTGGGCGCGGGATGCCGCTGAAGCAAACCGCATCATTACGGATTTGGTGAAAGAGACCGGCGAAGAAAAGGTCGTCAAGATTAAGTCGATGGCCACGCAGGAAATCGGCTTGAACGAAGCGCTTGCCGACGCCGGCATCACCGCCCGCGAAACCGACCTGGCGGAACTCATCGTTCAGCTTGCCGACGACATGCCGAGCCACATCCTGGTTCCTGCTATCCATCGCAATCGCGAGGATATCCGCGAGATCTTCCTCAATGGAATCCCCGGAGTCGACCCGGATTTGAAAGCCAATCCGGCCGATCTGGCCGAGGCATCCCGTAAGTTCCTGCGCGAGCAGTTTATGGAGGCCAAGGTCGCGATTTCCGGTGCCAACTTCGGTGTGGCCGAAACCGGTACGGTGGCCGTCGTCGAGTCAGAGGGCAATGGCCGCATGTGTCTCACGCTGCCGGAAACACTGATTTCGGTGATGGGTATTGAGAAGCTGCTTCCCACTTTCCAGGACTTGGAAGTATTCTTGCAGCTGCTGCCACGGTCGTCGACAGGCGAGCGTATGAATCCCTACACCTCCCTGTGGACGGGAACCACGGACGGCGACGGCCCGAAGAATTTCCACATTGTGTTGCTGGACAATGGGCGCTCGGCCACCCTTGCCGATCCGATTGGGCGTGAAGCGCTGAAGTGCATTCGCTGCTCGGCATGCCTGAATATCTGCCCGGTGTACGAGCACGTGGGCGGGCACGCTTACGGTTCGGTCTACCCGGGTCCGATTGGTGCAATTTTGTCCCCGCAGCTCACCGGCATGGACTCCTACGATGATCCGAATGCCTCCCTGCCCTATGCATCCTCGCTGTGTGGAGCTTGCTTTGAGGTCTGCCCGGTGCGAATTGATATCCCCGCGGCGCTGCTGGAGCTGCGACACCGTAAGGTCACGGAGCACCGCCCGCCGGTGGAGGGCAAGCTCTTTGCCACGCTCGGGTTCATCATGGGCAATCAGAAGCTGTGGGACATGAGCGCTAAGATGACCTCCCTCGCCCGCGTACTCGGGTTGAAGAACGGCGAGATTCACACCCTGCCACTTTTCCTCAGCGGGTGGTCGGATGTGCGTGATACTCCGATTCCGCCGAAGAAGCCGTTCCGCTCACTGTGGGGTTCGGAGGATTTCTCGGCGCAGCTGTCCCGTGAATCGGCAAATCAGGTTCCGACGAAGATTAATGGACTGTCGGATGACAACAAGCAGCCCGACACGTCCGGCAAGGAGGCCTAGCGATGTCCCATTCCTCAGCATCCGCGAACATTGCCAAAAGCGAAATCCTCGAGCGTATCCGCAATGCTCAGAAGATCGCCTTCGAAGGCCGTGACTTGGCCTCTGACGCAGGCATCGTCACCGGCGAGCCCGGTACACATTTCAACATCCCCCGCGATTACGAACGCTCCTCCGACCTGACGGCCAAGGAGATCATTTCGCTTGCCGACGAACGCATCGCCGATTACAAAGCCGATGTACGCCGCTGTGGGAGCTCGGCAACTGAAATCAATGAAGCTGTGAAGAAGGCAATTGCTGATGTCGGGGCTTCATTGATTGGTATTCCCGAAGGCCTAGACCGCGAGTGGGTTGCGGGGTTGGAGTCTGGTGGGGGTAAGGCCACCACCGAGATTCGCGTCGATACAGGTTTCACCGCCGAAGAGCTGGACGAGCTCGACGCGATTGTCACCAGCTCTGCTGTTACCTGCGCCGAGACCGGCACCATTTTTCTGGACGGTTCGGCCACTTCTGGCCGCCGCGCGCTGACCTTGGTGCCGGATATTCACATCTGCGTTGTGCCGGCTTCCACGGTTGTCTACGGCATCCCGGAGGCAATTTCCCGTCTACGCGAGAGTAATCCCACCGCTCCCATCACCATGATTTCGGGGCCTTCTGCAACCTCGGACATCGAGCTTGCCCGAGTCGAAGGTGTCCATGGGCCACGCACGCTGATTGTGATTATTGCTGGCCAGTAGCACCAAGGTGAATTGTCATGGGCGACTCGAATTCCTCCGCCAGGCTGTTCCGCTGGAAGAACGGTAACTAAACGTTTCCGCTAGGTGGCCGCTAAAACAAAAATCCCTCAAGCAACCAGGAAAAACCTAATCACTTGAGGGATAGAACGTGCCCCCGAGAGGAGTCGAACCTCCGACCTTCGGTACCGGAAACCGGCGCTCTATCCACTGAGCTACGGGGGCGTGTGGCACAAGTACAACAAGTGCAACGAGAAAAGATGTTACCACTTGGCTGGGGCGATTAGCGAAATGCCCCGCGCCCCAGCCAAATCTCCACTACGCGGCTTCAGAAACCTGGTCTTCCTCAATAGGACACACCACGGGCACGCCCTCGTCATCGAGTACGCGGGCTCGAATTCCATAGACGCGGGCCAAAAGGTCCGGAGTGAGAACGTCAACAGGACTCCCCTGGGCAACCACGTGGCCGTCGTGAAGCATGACAAGCTCATCGCAGTAGCGGGCGGCGAGATTCAGATCGTGGATTGCGACGAGTGCCAAGGAGCTCCGTGAGGCGACCTCCGCACGGACGAGTTTTAGGAGTTCCACCTGGTGACGCAGGTCGAGGGCGGAGGTGGGTTCGTCGAGAAGCATGATCTCGGGATCGCGGACAAACATCTGCGCGACGGCGACGAGCTGCCGCTGACCGCCGGAGAGCTCGCCGACGAATCTGTCGGCAAGGTGTTCAATGCCAACCTTTCGGAGAGCTACCGCCGTGTGCTCAATCTCTGAGCCACGTACCCGCAGACGCCCGGCGCGCCGCCCGGAGACCAGTACCGATTCGAATGCGGTCAGCGAGGCGCTGGCCGGTAGATCCTGCGGTACGTAGCCGACGACTTCGCGCAGTTCGGAACCGATAACCCGTTCATTGTCACGGGTCAGAACAATCTCCCCGGACATGGGCTTTCGAATCCCCGCCAGCGTGGTCATCAGTGTGGACTTGCCCGCAGCGTTTGGCCCGAGCAAACCCGTCACCGTACCTGGCTTCAGCGTGCGTATTGACGCCCCGCGCAGCACCTTTCGCTTGCCATAGCCTGCAGCTACGTCATTGACATCGAGAAATACGCCCATTAGTTCCACACCGTCCTCTTACGCAGAAAAACCAAGCCGACAAAGAATGGGACACCGACGATTGCGGTAATGATGCCAATCGGCACTGCCACACCCGGCACCACCGTGATGGATACCGCATGAGCTGCCGCAAGCAGCGCCGCGCCCGCCGCCATCGATGCCGGGGCAAAGAAGCGCTGTTCTTCACCGACCAGCATGCGTGCAATGTGTGGGCCGACCAGTCCGATGAAGCCGATGATGCCGGCGAAGGCCACTGCGGTTGCTGCCAGCAGCGAGGCTACAATCAGCGTCGCAATGCGCAGCCTATCCACATTGATGCCCACGGCTTTTGCTCGGGCATCGCCAAGCCGCAACACCGTCAGCGCCCACGCATAGCGGATAGTGAACGGAATAGCGATTAGCAGCGCCGCCGCAATGATACCGTTGGCCACCCAGTTCGCGCGCTGTAGCGAGCCCATCGTCCAGAACACAATCTGCTGGAGCGCCTCGGTAGTCGCGCGGTATTGCAACAGCGCCAACAGCGCTTGGAATAGAAACACCAGACCAATGCCGAGCAGAATCATCGATTCCTTACCCGAGCCGCGCCATACCGACGCCGCCGCCACAATCGCCACAGCGACGACGGATGATACCCAGGCCACGGCCGCCAGGTTGAACTGCGCATGCGGAATAATCACCCAGCCCAGCACAATCGATGCCGCCCCACCGAACGCCGCTGCAGCCGAGATACCGAGCGTAAACGGCTCCGCCAGAGGGTTATCGAGGATTGTCTGCATCTGTGCACCGGCAAGCGACAGCGCTGCACCAATCAGCACTGCCATCACCGATGCAGGCAGACGCAGCTTCCACAGCACCGTACGAGTGGTTTCGTCCACATCATTCGGGCTCACGATGCCACGGACGACGTCCCCCACGCTCAGTGCCATCGGCCCCACAATCGTCGCCACCACAAACGCGCACACGGCCAGCCCCACCAGCACCGCAATGATGGCGATTTTCCGTGCCGAGCGTCGTCGGTACTGTCGCGCAGAGTCGTAGGTCGTGCTTGACGACGGACACTCGTGCTGTTCGGTGGCGGGCTGCGACTCTTGACCTCCACTGCCGTTGGTGGAGGTGGACTCGCGGGGTTCGTCGTCAAGCCCTGACGCGGGAGCGTGCAGATTGGTGTAAGTCATCGGATTCCTTCTTCGATGGTGGAAGATGGGTTACTTGGTCGGCTCCAGCGCGGTGAAGAAGGTGCCGCTGAGTTCGAAGGGCAGGTAGTCCTTGTGGAACTTGGCGAAGTCAGCGACCGGGTCGAGGTCAGCGAACTCCTCTGGGTGAATCCACTTGGCGAATTGCTCGAGCGCGAAGACGTTGTACGGCGAGTCGTAGAACTGGTGGAAGGCGGCGTACAGATCACCCTTCTTCGGCGCGGTCAGGGTGTCAAAACCCGGAGTCTTCAGCAGGCCTTCCAGAGTGCGCTGTGCGGTCTCTGGGGTGGCGGTGTAGCCGAGTTCGACGTGTGGCAGCACTTCCGGCTTCTTCGGATCGAGCGCCCAAGAACCACCGGTGGCGATGATCTTCTCCGGCTGGACGGACAGGACCTTCTCTGCGGTCACGTCGCCCGATTCGGTGTCGAGGAGGCTGTCTCCGAGGTTCTCACCGCCGGCTGCTGTGACAAGGTCACCGAGGTTGGACTTGTTGACGGTCGAGCAGCAATCCTTGAGGCCGGCTGCTCGCCAGACGAAGGTCTTTGGCTTGTCTTCGAGCTTGGCGGCACGTTCGGTGATCTCGTTGACGCGCTTTGTGTAGAAGTCGGTGAACTTCTTGGCATTGTCCTGCTCATCGACGATCTGGCCGAGGAGCTCGACGGACTTGGCGGTATTCTCCAGGGGCTTTTGCCGGAAGTCGGTGAATACGTACTTCAGACCTGCCTGATCGAGCTTGGTGAGGAAACCGGACTGCTCCGCGGCCTTCTTGTGGTCAAGGGTCATGACGACCACGTCTGGGTCGTGGGAGATGAGGTTTTCAACTGTGACATCGCCCTTGGCGATATTGCCGATGGTCGGCATGTCTTTCAGCTCGGGGTTCGTCTCGAAAAGCTTGGTTTCAAACGACGGCGCGCCCGAATGCAAATCGCTGCCCATGGCGACAACGTGGTCACCCGGGTTTTCGTGGTCAAGCATCGCGGTGACAAACATGGCGCGGCCTTCACCGAGCACGACTCGTTCTGGCTGCTTGTCGAAGGTCACAGTGCGACCTGCGACATCAGTGACAGTGAGTTCTCCTTTGTTGTCGGCAGCCTCGTTCGACTCTGCGTCCGCACCGCATGCTGTAGCGACGAAGCTCAGCGCTGCACACCCGATTGCGGCCAGAGTTTTGGTCTTTGGCGCGGTTTTAGCCTTGGCGAAAATATTGACTCTCATGCGTTTCAGTTTCTGCCTTGTTTATTTCTGCGTAGTTTTTGGTACTTAGGGTGCACAAAGAGAAGTGAGCACTCACCCCTTTGCTTTAGGCACGCCTTACTTTACAACTTGAAACGTAGAGAAAAAAGCGCCCTGCTAGTGATTGTTTTACTAGCAGGACTTGGAAGTCTTATTTCCTTTCGAGAACCGACTGGAAGCACCTCAGCATCACTTCGCGGTCTTCATCAGCAAGTGGTGAAATAACTTCCTGGCGAACAGTGTCTACATAATCCGGCGCCGCCTCGGCAAACACGTGCCGACCAACGCCTGTTAAGACGACGACATAATCCGAATCCGGGTCTTCGCCGTGGTCTTCGGTGTGAATAAATCCGCGCTTTTCCAACCTGTTGGTATGTAGCAGCGCGCGGGGATGGTTCCACTTCAGTCGATCACAAATCTTGTCAACATGCAGAATCCCCTCCTCTACCTCATGCAGAGCGATGAGCAGGGTAAAGTCCGCGAACGTCAGCCCGGTTCGAGTGCGTAGGCTCCGCTCGATATTGCGCTCTACCTCGCGAAAAGCAGCTACCATCGACTGCCAAAAGAGCTGTTCATCATCACTCAGCCATTCAAATGAGTTCATACTGCTCTAGGCTAATGGTGAGAGCCTCGTAGCGGAGACAAATGAGAAAACACTCACAAAAACTTTTGGCTACTCTGCTTGTCCGTCGACTGAATCGGTGACCGTCGCATTGGCGGTCTCTGCAATCTTATCGAGCACAGCGGAAATCCCCTGATAGTCGATATTTTCACCGAGCACATCAAACAAAACATGGCGCACAAGCTTCACATGGTTCGGCGCCGCTTTCTCAATCACAGTTCGACCGTGTTCAGTAAGCGTGACATCGATACCACGGTTATCGCAGGCGCAGCGTTCCTTAGTTACTAGCCCGCGTCGCTCCATACGAGTAATTTGGTGTGACATTCGGCTGCGGTCCCACTCCAGGGATTCACACAGGGTGCGCATGCGCACTACATTGTCTTCAGCCTCGGAGAGAACAACCAGAACCGAAAAATCTGCAGTGGAAATATCGAGAGAATCTTGCAGCTGAAGGTCGATTGACCTGTCAACGGCCCGTTTAGCGTTCAGAATTGAGCGCCATAACCGCTGCTCTTCATCACTTAACCACGGAACATCTTGCATATGTACAGAGCCTACTATCTTGAAACCAAATCCTGAATTTTCATAAACTCCGCTCCTGTCACACGATCAAAGCGGGCTTCATCGCACGTCAGGACTAATACCTGCATATCGCGCCCCGCTTTGGCAAGAGCATTATTCATCCGCCGCAAACGGTGTTCGTCTGAATAACCTAATGCATCATCAATAATCACCGGAGCGCCTTGCCCGCCCTCCATGACACCGGCAACGGCCAAGCGCAGCAGAATGTCCAGCTGCTCCTGCGCTCCACCAGATAGCTCATCGACATCGAACTTGCCATCGGCATTGGACCGTGACTCAATCTGCAAGTCCTCATTCATCGTGAACTGAGTTCCCGCACCGAACACACCGCCACCGTACTCTTCGAGCTTGCGCAGCAAGGGGTCAGCCAGCGCATTCCGCGATGCCACGCGTGCCTGTGTCATTACCTCCATGAGAGTCTTGGCGGCAGCTGCACGTCGACGCATTGAATTCCGATCTCGCTGTGTTCGCTCCACTACTCCCTCAGCTGCTGCCAGTTTCTCATTCGCGCTGTCGAAATAGTCCAAGTGCACCCGAATCTCTTGCCGACGCTTTTCCAGCTCAGCCAGGCGATTCTCAACTGCATCCCGTCGCTGCTTAGCGCCCGCGAGCGATGCTTCCACGTCGTCGGCATCCCGCTGCGCCAGCTTCTTCTGAGCCGCAGCCAGTTGCTCTTCTGCCGCCTCATAGTCCTTGCCTCGGTTTTCCACCGCAGCAAAGATCTCGGCGTCCGAGGCTTTTTCTCGCGTCGCCGTGAGCGAATCTTCGCGGACCTTCAGAACGGACCGAGCCCCTTCAAGCTCGCTGCTGGCCTTCGTATAGTTGGCGTGTGCAGGACGCTTCTCCAGCTTCGATAAGCGCATATCAGCACTGTCGCGCTCCGACTCGGCATCCCTACGCCCCACTGCAGCTTCTTCCAGCCGGGACTTTGCCGATACCAAGTCAATCTCCGTCGGCGCATCCTCGCCCGCAAGTTCCTGATACCGCTCGCCGTGTACTCGTGCTTCTTCCTTCGCATCATCCAACTCTGCTGTGAGCTGGTGATACTCCACACCGTCGGACACCGCAGTTATGGATGTCTCCACCTGGAATTTTGCTTTTTCCGCTTCCCGACGTCGTGTGTATGCCTTTTGTGCTTCCGCGACGGAATCAGCGCCTGCAACCTCAAGCTGTTCTTTGAGCGATGTCTCTGCTTTTTCTAGCTTGCGCTGCTGCGAATCTGAGCCGTCTCCGGGCTGTATAGCAACCGTGACGTCGCCGACTTCGATGGCCAATGGCTTAGTAACCGCGCGTTGAACTGTCTCAGCCTCCGGAGCTAGCCCCACTTTCTCGCCGTCGACCGTGACCTCCTGCGCACTACTAGCCGAGAGCTGCACACTCGGGCTCGATGCCTCCAGCACAGCGGCGGCTGTTGCAACTTCGCGTTCGCAGGTCAACAGTTTTTCCATTACCTCTTCGGTAACGGAATTCCGAGTAATTATCTCCTTGTGCTCTGCCAATTGCGCGCGGAGCGCATCGAGTTTCTTCACTCGCTTCGACAGAGCTTCAACCAAACCGCGCTTCTCTCCCAATGCAACTTCAGCTGCGGCCAGTTCTTCTGCCTTTCGAGCTTCGCGGTACGTGTTTACAACCGCATCGCGATCTTCCTGCGCCTTCTTTAAAGCTGCGACCTCCTTATCGAACGCTTCCTTAAATTCAGCAACTTTCTTCTCTGCGGCAGAATGCTGATCCTTGGCTTCTTGTGCCTGCTGAATGAAAGCTTCGCGCTCTTGCTGAGCCTGTTTAGCTAAGTCCAGCTGCTGCTTCGCCGCTGCAGAGACCTCCTGTGCCTGGGAGACGGCAACCCTGAACTTTTCGAGTTCTTCTAGTGCCTGGCCCCAGTGCTCGACTTCGTTTTGGGCTTCTGGCAACGATGCCCGCTGCGTTTGCTGGCTTTCTTCATTACGAGCAGCTTCCTCATTGAGCGCTTCGAATTCCCGGACCTTTTTCGCCGCTTCGTCGCGCACCTGCTGGGCTTCCGCCAGCTCCTTGTCTACGTCGGTAAGCTGCTTGCGCTCTTTGCCATTTTTTTGGAAATAGTTGCCGTATTCGGCTTCAACGGCTTCAAAAAGGCCTACCTCTTCTGCGGTTTCCGCGCGCTGCCCCGATGCCGACTGCAATGCGCTAGTGACTTGTACATAACCGCCCAAGGAGAGGGTCTTTTGTGCTTGCCCCTGTTCAGCAACGAAAACCTGCCACAGGTTCTTGGTATCTGCATTGTGCATTCGGGCGGCCAGCCACTCCTCCGCCTGGTCATCTTTGAGAACCTCGGCTGTCGGAGAGTGGACGGTGACGATTGTGCCGGTGTCCTTGGTGCCACCAAAGATCTTGTCCAGCGTAAATTCGTAGCCGTCAAGCTCCAGCCGGAGCTTAACCTGCGGCTTTTCCTGGCTGGAGTGACTGTTCAGACTAAGCGCTTCGCTTGACCTGGACTTCCATTTTGTCGTCAGTGCAACGTGAATAGCTTTGGCGATTGTCGTCTTACCCGACTCATTTTCACCGGAAATCACTACCACGCCGCGCTCGGCGAGCCCTGTGATTGAGAGTGAATCAATCGCACGTACATTGTGTAATTCGATGTCGTGAAAACGCATGATTTATTCCTTCTCTCCGGCTAGGCGGGCCAGCAAGCGAAGCGCATCAGCTGCTGCGGTGGTTTCAGATTCTGATAGGGGGCTACCGCTCTCGGTTCGCCCTTTACTCAAGACCGTTAGTTTTTCTGCAGCTATGAGCGGATAACCGGTGAGATTGAGATTAGAGATATCTCCTTCGGACGGAACCACCGTTAAATCGGAGCCACTTTCCCGGCGATAAAGTGCAGCGAAAAGCTGTTGGTACTGCTCAAGTCGGTTTTCAAAGGTAGTCGACTCTGACAGTGTCACGGTTCCTCGCAATGAATACTTCACCGCTGTGTCTGTCTTCGCCTCGATACCGTCCAGTTCAGCAAAGAACTCATCGAGGTCTTCCGCGCCAGTGATATCCATGTCGATGGCATGAAAAGCCCACTGCCCCACTCGGTGGGAGGCCACGGTAACTGAGCCCTTTTCGGGGTCGTCCTCTGCGATGTCGACGACTAGCGCATTGCCGGAATCCCGTTCTTTGTCGTCATACGCTGTGGTTTCGTGCGCGCCGGAGAAATAAACTCTGCCAGCATGGTCAAGTTGGCTCGTGGAGTGGGAATCCCCCAGCGCCACATAGTGCAACGCCCCACGGTCAATAGCCTGTTCCAAGCTGGTCAAATCAATGGTGGCTCCCGCATCAGCACCAAAGCCTTCTACTTGGCCGTGTGCGACCATCACTCGGATTCCATCGGCCGGCTCAAGCTCCGTGGCTATTTCCGCCACGATGTCGTCTGCCGAATACTTGCCGTGTACTGGCACACCGATGAGTTCCGCCCCGTCACGGATGGAAATGGGCTCGCTGTCGCGAATTACGTAAACTCCTCGGTCTTCCAAAGATTCGAAAGCGCTACGTCGATAAATGGAAGAAGCATCAAGCGCATCATGGTTGCCGGGCAGGAGATACACCGGCACGGGTAGCTTGGCGATTCGCTCAAGAGCCCGCAAGAACACCTTGTCCGGCAACGTATTGGAATCGAACACGTCTCCAGCGACGACGATGAACTCAGCGCCTTCGCTAGTCGCCAACTCACCGATGCGGTCGATGGCGTTGAGGCGACTCTCGTGGAACCTAGCTTGGGCTTCACCGCCATCGAGCTCTAGGAACCACCGAGTCATTCCCAGTTGCCAATCTGAGGTGTGAATGAATTTCATGACTAGCGCTCCTTTTGTTCCAGGCTCAGCGATTCCTGCAGATGTTGCCAACAATCTTCCAAATCGGCGACTGCACGAATGGTCTCTCTCGAAACTACGCAGGTTGGCTGCAATGCTTCATGCAGCAAACTACGGTCGGTAACTGTTAGCGGGTCAATAACCTCGAGCGAAGGAACACTGACTCGTTCCAAATCATTGCCCCAGTAGTCGGCTTCGACCGCGAAAAGCTCGGCAACCTTTTTCTGCTCGTTGTCACCGCCATCATTTCCACCAGCGTCACCCGACTTCTGGGTGGTTTTATTGGGATCTTCCCGAACCTCGCCGCCAAGCCCGAGGCGCTTTGGCGCAGTCCGGTTTCGCAGCTGTGTTAGTTCCTGAAGCCGGCGTTGCAATTCGCGCTGCGGATAATCGCGCAGCTGCATTAGCGACAGCGGATCACGGTCGATATCAGCGACAAGTTGAGCGGCGACTGCAACGGTGTGCTTACACACAGGTGCTGGGTCCGGGCAGGTGCATTCGCTATAAATGTGCTCTTCACCATCGCACAACAGCATTTCCATCTGCTCATACGGCAACTCGCCGTGCTCAAACTCCGTAAAAGCCGACGGATTGTTCACCAACCACCGCAGTACGTCGTCAGTTTGTTTCTGCTCCCGCCGTGGGAACCGAATAAAGACTGAGAATGGTTCCGGCTGGCTGCCCTGCACTTCCCCGATGATGTAACCATCCGCGATTCGAAGCCCGAGCACATTGCCGTCGAACCTGTACTTCTCGCCTCTGTGAATACGACCCGAATCGGCACCACGGATGATGAACTCCCACACCCACCGGGCAAAAGTAGTACGTGGCTCGACCGCCACACGCGCTGAGGTTCCACGTCGCTGCTGCCCGGTAAATGCACCAGCCCAGTCCTGGGTGGCCAGGAGCTTTTCAATCGTCGAGCTGGTTGCTGGTGCGCTTCGCGCCGTAGTCCTTTTACGACCGCGCTTTCCAGAGGGGCCCTTGCCAAACTCGGCAAAGATGACATTGTCGCCCCATGTCACGTCTCCGTCACCGGCCATTAGTACCACCTCTTCTGGACTCTAAACGGTGTCACATTGTTGGGAATCGAATCGTCATCCGAGGTTGCGGAATCCAATGCCGTGGCCTCCGGGTTCACCCCATCGGTCACCGTCCCACCGGACTTTGACTCCGCTGCGTCCATCGATTCACGCAGTGACTGAATCTTGTCCTTGTCCAATTGCCACAGTGACCGCAAACGGTGAAAGTCCATCTCCGTCAGCTTGGTTTCACCAGCGCGCACAACTGCATCCGCCAATTCTGCTTTTTCAAAAATCAGCTCGTCGATGCGTTCTTCAAGCGTTCCAACACTGACCAGCTTGTGCACATGGACGTCTTTACGCTGACCGATGCGGTAGGAACGGTCCGTGGCCTGGTTTTCAACCGCTGGATTCCACCACCTGTCAATGTGAATGACGTGGTTGGCGGCAACCAGGTTGATGCCGACACCTGCCGCGAGAGTCGACAGCAAAATGATTGGCGGACCGTCCGGGGCATTAAACTCTGCCACTACTTTCTCGCGCTGTGCCGGAGTCATTGCCCCTTGAATAAACGGAATGTCCACGCCCAAGCGCTTGCTGAAATGAGGGGCAAGCATCTTGCCAAACTCCACGAACTGCGTGAACACAAGCGCGCGTTCACCGTTTTGCACAATCTCATCGACGAGCTCTTCCAACCGTGCGACCTTGCCCGAGCGATGCTGCCCATGATTAAGCAGCCCCGAGCCGTCGTGCTGGTAGTGCGCTGGGTGGTTGCAAATCTGCTTCAACTTCATGATGCCGCCGAGAATGATGCTCTTTCGCCCGAAGCTGCCAGAACGATTCCGCTTCGAGCGCTTAAGTTTGTCCTCGATATCCTTCACGGCCTCCTGATACAAGAAAGCCTGCTCCGTCGTGAGAGGCACCATCTCCACCTGCTCATTCTTCTTGGGCAGGTCCGGCGCGATAGCTGGATCCGACTTGAGTCGGCGCAGGATAAAAGGTGCTGTAATCGACTGCAATTGCAGTAGCATTTCCGCATTCCCATCACGCTCGATGGGAATCGCAAACTTGTTGCGAAATGCATTCGCCGAGCCCAGCATGCCTGGATTACAGAAATCCATGATGGTGCGCAGTTCGCCCAAGTCATTTTCCACCGGAGTACCAGTCATGGCGATGTTGTGTCGCGAGCCCAGGCTCCGCAGCGCTCTGGATACCTGTGCGTTGGGGTTCTTAATTGCCTGTGCTTCGTCAGCAATCACATGATCCCACTGCACTTGGGCGAGTTCGTTCACATCGCGGGTAGCAACACCATAGGTCGTCACAACAACATCGTGTTTTCCGATAAATTCTTGTAGTTCTCCACCATGAGGGCGGTTTGAACCATGCAGCAGCCCAACCTTAAGCTCTGGAGTGAACTTAGCCGCTTCTGCTGCCCAATTGCGCAACACACCTGTCGGAACCACCAGAAGCGAAGTCCTGTGCTCTTGAGCCGTAGCATCTGCTTTCCGACGGCAGCGCTCATACTCCAACAGCGCCAGAATTTGCACAGTCTTACCGAGCCCCATGTCATCAGCGAGAATGACACCAAAGCCGCGGTTGGACATATCCGTCAGCCACTCCACACCGCGCTGTTGATACTCCCGCAGCTCACCGACAAAACTCGGTGGCACCTCGACGGACTCTGCGAGGACCGTGGAACCGTCTGAGTACTTCGACACCAACGCCTTGAGCCAAGAGGGATCCCTGGGGGCGACTGGCACTGCTGCTGGAGCTTGCGACTCTAAGCCACCGTCGAAGACCAGCTCTTTCAGGGTGGCTTGCCCCTTACCGGTTTCCTCCCCGGCCTTGGTCTGCTCCACCAAAAACTTCAGGGCTTCCCTAGCTACCTCTGGGTTCGCGTGCACCCAATGGTCTCGCAGATGCACTAGCCCCGTACTCGATGCAGCGAGCTCACGCATTTCCGCTTCCGTCAGTACGGCATCCCCCACGGCCAGCTTCCACTCGTAATCAACCAGTTGGTCAAATCCGAGTTTCGGTTCCGAACGGCGCCCAGCAGGCCCCGTCGGATCTAACTGGATGACTTCAGTGTGCAACTGCAGGGTGGTCTCCACTGACTTCCAGTTCGGCGGCAGCATCACATCGATATCAACCTTTGCCAGCTGCGAGATGCCATCAGTCATAAGCTCTATCAGCTGCTCTGAGGTCAGCAGCAGATCCAAGCCCGGGTGGCCCGCTGCCTTCGCATATTTGAGCGTTGGGAATGCCTCCTGTGCAGCCAATAGCTGCGGGCGAAGCAGCGACAGCACGGACCGGCGACACATTTCTGGATTCAGGTGCTCCGGAGCTGCGACGCCGATGCGGTAGTACATCCGCAATGGCCATAGAGTCTCATGTTCCACCGCAGCTGAACGAGGATTGAAGCGAGTTACTGAGCCCCCTTCTTCATCCGCTCGATCCTGCAACTCCAACAGCTGCGGAAGATCCACATCCGGCAAGTCTTCCAGCTGGCCTTCAAAACCAACAGGTTCCTGCACCATTAGCTGCAGACGAACATCCTCACCATCGGCCGACAGTCTCCACTTTGCCAGTGACTGCGCCACCCCCGGCGTCGCACGCCCCAGGGACTGAGACTGCAACAACGACCGCACGAAACTCTGACGCTGTTCTGCCGGTTCATCCAAATCGGCCAGGAGCGCGTTGGTGACCCAATGAAACATCCGATTGATGAAGTCCTCAGCCACCGTGGCACCTCCGTTATCAATCAACACCGGTGGTGTACGGGAAATGACCTGACTCTGCCAAGCAATCTCACTCAGCCCCTCCGACATCCGCCACGTCGGCCACCACTCATTGTCTTCCCATGTCAGCGCCACCAATGCCCGCCCAGAGCGTGCGAAAGCATCCAATCCCTGTACAACATCCACAAAGAACCGAAGATCCGGTGCCATCGCCGCCGAGGCAACTTCCTCCTGCAATTGCACCAGTGCTGTCACCGCAGCCCATGGCGGGAACACCCATGTGGGTACCGCTTTCTCTACTGCCCGCCCCTTCGGTGTGCGCAGCTTTAGCGTCAGTTGCGCTCGACTCCCCTGGTCCAGCACTGCAAAAAGCCGACGCTGATGCGCCGGGACTTCCAGCAAATCCACGTCCGCAATAATCCGGTGCCCCTCTGGCCGCTCCACCCATAGGTGAAGACCCGAATCATCTTTCCAGACCGCGTGCAGCAGCAACGGCACCGCTGACTTAGCAACTTGATCCATTACTTCCTCCCCACTGCTTGCTCAGTCATCGCCTGCTCAGTCATCACCGTCTAATCACCCGGCGACTTCGCCACCAGATATTTGTTCAATGAAGATTCTGCCACGCACCCCGGATCAGCTTTTCCACCACACCACAACATTAGCACGCTTGTTCGAATTATGTATCTTGCAAAAACTACTCCCCTTCTGCCCAAATACCCCTTTTCCCAGGTAATTTGTCGCACTTAACCGATTTTTAAAAGCTTTTTCAACGCTTCTTATCTTGCAATGCAGCGCATCACATGAAAACGTCGTATAGGCCACAAGAATTAAAAATGTGTGACTCGTGCAATAGTTCTGCCATGGTTCGCATGTGCCAGTAGGCTCCGATGACTGTCGAAGATAGTCCGGAAGCTGAAGCTGTGTTGAATCGCGAACCGCAGGTTCCACCGTGGACGTCGGCCACTTTTTGGCTCGATGCTGCCGCGTCGCTGTGAACGTCGTCAAGCAGACTTGATTAAGCGAAATTGAGTTGTGCGCCGAAAATGCTTTTTGGTGCGCTAGGTAGTGCGCGAGTCCGACTGTACGACTAATAAATAATGAGGAGTTGCCCTGTGGACCAACACACATGGTTCATCATCGCACTAGTCATTTATCTGCTGTTGATGGTCTACATCGGTTGGACCGGATGGAAAAAGACTGCAGAGTATGACGAATACATGATTGGCGGCCGCGGCCTACATCCGTTCGTCGCGGCACTGTCAGCGGGTGCATCGGACATGTCCGGCTGGCTGCTGATGGGTCTGCCCGGCGCGATTTACCTTTCGGGTCTGAACCAGACCTGGATTGCAATCGGCCTGGTCGCAGGCGCATGGCTGAACTGGAAGTTCACCGCACCACGCCTGCGTAGTTACACCAAGATTGCTCGTAACTCGATTACCGTGCCGTCGTTCCTGGAGAATCGTCTGCACGATACATCGAAGGTGCTGCGCGTTGCCGCAGGCCTGATTATTTTGCTGTTCTTCACCTTCTACGTGTCCTCGGGCATGGTGGCAGGTGGCCGTTACTGGGAGTCGACGTTCGGTGGCAACTACCTCGTCGGCATGCTGTTGGTAGCGGCTATCACTGTCGCGTACACCCTGTTCGGTGGCTTCCTGGCTGTGTCTTACACAGACACGGTGCAGGGCATCATTATGTTCATCGCGCTGCTGACGGTTCCGACTGTCGGCATCATCTACCTAATCAGCAATGGCAACTCCGCCTCGGACATCTTCAGCTTTGCTGCTAACAACCCCTACCCGGGCAGCGAGGGACAGCCGGTCGAGACCTTCTTCGATCCGTTCGCTGGCATTCCGCTAATCACGATTATCGGTCTGCTCGGTTGGGGTCTGGGCTACTTCGGCCAGCCGCACATTATCGTTCGCTTTATGGCTCTGCGTAGCGCGAAGGACGCAACCGAGGGCCGCCGCTGGGGCGTTGGCTGGCAGGCACTGTGCATGCTCGGCTCCGTCCTCGTGGCGCTGACTGCAACTGTTTTCTTCACTACGAACCCAGATGCTTCGGTCACTGATGCGTCTTCCTACGAGACCATCTTCCTGGACATGACCCGCATCCTGTTCCACCCGCTGATTGCAGGCCTGATTCTGACTGCAGTACTGGCAGCAATCATGTCCACCATTTCCTCGCAGCTGCTGGTGTCTTCCTCCGCGCTAATCGAGGACTTGTTCAAGGCAATGGTCAACAAGTCCCTGCGTCCGAAGACCTACATGGCTCTCTCCCGCGTCGCGGTTGCGCTGATTGCCATTATCGCCGCAATCATCGCTGCGAACCCCAACAGCTCCATTCTGGATCTGGTTGGCTTCGCGTGGGCTGGCTTCGGCTCGGCATTCGGCCCGGTGCTGCTGGCCGCCCTCTACTGGTCGCGCCTGAACACGCCAGGTGCTGCTGCCGGCATGATCACTGGTGCGGTTGTCTCCTTCGCATGGGGCATGAGCTCGCTCAGCGACACTCTCTACGAGATCGTCCCGGGCTTCGCCGCTGCAACTGTCGTGATGATCATCGTCACGCTGGCTACGAAGGAACCGAATGAGAAGATCAAGGAAGAGTTCGACCACGCAGCAAAGCAGGCTCTGGTCTAACACTTCGATTTAGGCTTGGCCTCCGCTAGCCCCACAGGCTAGCCCCGGCGCATACCTACAAGGAACCGAAAAAGTATTTTTCGCGCCCAACTAGGTATGCGCCCTTTTTTATTTGCCATCCTAGCCGCCGTCTTGACCGCCGCCTTTGTCTCATCCTTTGCACTTACGCGAGTTCTCGTCACCTCCTCCCCCGCTGGGCCGGACGCCGAAGCCGTCGTCAAGCAACTGCGCACTGTGCGCGTCGTCGCAGGCCGCCCCACCGTCACCGGGTACAAGCGCGAGCGCTTCGACGTCTGGGCAGGTTCTGCCGATTGCAATACACGCCATAAAGTGTTGGCGGCGTGGTTCGGGGGCTCTGTATGTTCGCTTGACGACGGCGCCCTGCGCGAAATCCCCGACCCTTACACGGGTGACCCGATGGGTGCGCATGAGGTCGATATCGACCACATTTATCCGTTGGCAGCGGCGTGGGATTTCGGAGCCTACGCCTGGGATGCCGAGCGGCGTCGGCGATTTGGCAACGATATCGAGGCCAACCTCGCGCCCACCCGAAGTGCGGTCAACAGGGATAAAGGAGATGCCAGCCCGGCGGAATGGCTTCCCGAAGATGCGAAGGCGTGTGACTATTCGCAGCGTTACTTAGCGGTGGCCATTAAATGGGACCTGCCCGTATCTTCGGCAGACTGGACGGCGCTGGCAGCTGCGTGTGGGATCCGCGCTGGGAAAGGCACGAAATAGAGAAAATAGTGCGAGCACGTTAAGTTAAGGACTGGTCTTAATAAGGAAATATCCAGGCCACTCCTCGCTTGAACGCGAGGCCTACATTCAGTCGTGGAAAGGTAATACGTGCAAAACGTAGTTCTTATGGTTCACGTCCTAGCGGCAATTCTGCTGCTTGGACCGGTGACTGTCGCAATTTCGATGTTCCCGAAGCTCGCGCTTGCAGCCCGCGGCGGAGAGGCTGGAACGGTCGGCTCCGCGCGCACCATGCACGCCATTTCGCGCACCTACGGCATGTGGTCGCTGCTCGTGCCGCTGCTCGGCTTCGGTGTCATGTTCACCGATGTGTCGACCTACATGAAGTCCGGGGCAATGCACGCCGCAATCCTGCTGGCAATCATCGCCTGGGCACTGCTGTTCTTCCTGATCATTCCGCGTCAGCGTCTGATGATGGCCGGCCTCGGCATCGCTGATGAAGACGAGGATGTTGACGATCCGGAGTTCATCGAGCGTCGCAAGAAGGCTGACGAGCTCGACTGGGACAAGCAGAAGGGCCAGCTGGCCATGTTCTCCGGCATCTTCTCCCTGCTGTGGGTTGTCGCCGGCATCCTGATGTTCTTCATCTAAGGATTGAGCTCTAGCGCTTAGGCCCCGCGCCTACGCACACGCTCAGACACAATAAACTGCCGGTGCGCCTGTACGTTTCGGCCCGACTTTTAGGGCTGGGAAGTACATGCGCACCGGCAGTTTTTTATTTTCTAGGTCAGCGCCACGGACAGTGGTCGCGTAACGACGACCCCCTGATCGCCTGCCTAACAGGTCTAGCGGCGTCCGCCTCGGTAACCACCGCGGCGGTCATCCCGGTCACCACGGTAGCCACCGCGACCGCGGCCGCGACCACGACCGCCGAAACCGTCACCGTCATCGAAGTTTCCACGGTAGCTACCCCGGCCACGTCCGCCACCACGGCGGTCATCGCGGCCACGACCACCACGGTATCCTCCGCGACCGCGACCGCCATCACGACGATCGCCACGGTAGCCACCACGGCCACCGCGGTAGTCATCGCTGTCGTCGACCGAGGTGCCGTCGTCAAGCTTCAGCCCAATGAGCTGGCCGGAAATGCGGGTATCGGAGAGGTTGTTGATGACTTCTTGCGGCAGGTTGGCCGGCAGTTCGACCAGGGTGTGGTCGCCACGGATGTCGATGTGTCCGAAGTCCTTTGATGACAGGCCGCCCTCGTTGGCGATGGCGCCCACAATGGCACCCGGGCGGACGTGCTGGCGACGACCGACGCTGATGCGGTAGGTTGCGGTGCCCTCGCGTTCGAATTCGACCAGGTCGGCGCGCTTGCCCTGACCGCGCTCACCACGGGAGCGACCATCGCGGCCACGGTTGCGGTCGCGGTCGAAACGATCACGGTCACGATCATGACGACGGCCACGCGGTGGCTCCTTCATCAGGAAGTCGCCCGACTGTGCCTGCGCAGCGATAGCAGCGGCGATATCGACCAGCGGAGTGTCGTGCTCTTCAGCGTACTCCTCGATGAGCTCGCGGAAGACCGGAACCTGCGAATCGGCAAGAGCCTCAGTCAAATCATCAGCGAACTTCTGCTTACGGGAGTCGTTGACCTCATCGACGGTCGGCAGCTTCATCTCGTGCAGCTGGGACTTGGTCGCACGCTCAATCGAGCGCAGCAGGCGCCCCTCACGCGGAGTGACAAACAGCAGCGCCTCACCGGAGCGGCCAGCGCGACCGGTACGACCAATGCGGTGGACGTAGGACTCGGTGTCGTGCGGAATGTCGTAGTTGACCACGTGGGAAATGCGGTCAACGTCCAGGCCACGAGCAGCCACATCGGTTGCCACCAGGATGTCCAGGCGGCCGTCCTTGAGCTGATCAATCGTGCGCTCACGCAGGGTCTGCGGGATATCGCCGTTGATGGCGGCAGCGGAGAATCCGCGGGCACGCAGCTTCTCAGCGAGCTCCTCGGTCTCGTGCTTGGTACGCACGAACATGATCATCGCTTCAAATTCCTCGACCTCGAGGATGCGGGTCAGCGCGTCCAGCTTGTTGCGGTGGCTGACCATCAGGAAGCGCTGGCGAATATTGTCCGCAGTGCGAGTCTGGGACTTGACGGTGATCTCTTCCGGCTCCCTCAGGTACTGCTTGGACAGGCGACGAATCGAAGCCGGCATGGTAGCCGAGAACAGTGCGACCTGCTTGTCATCCGGAGTGTCGGCAAGAATGCGCTCGACATCCTCCTGGAAACCCATCTGCAGCATCTCATCGGCCTCGTCCAGTACCAGGAAGCGCAGGTCGGAGATGTCCAACGAGCCCTTTTCCAGGTGGTCAATGACACGACCCGGCGTGCCGACGATGATCTGTGCACCTCGACGCAGACCCGACAGCTGCACTCCGTAGGACTGACCACCGTAGATTGGCAGGACCTGAATCTTGCCCAGGTGATCAGCAAACGACTGGAAGGAATCTGCAACCTGCAGTGCCAGCTCACGGGTCGGAGCGAGCACCAGCGCCTGCGGTGCGCGGACGGAGCGATCAATGCGAGCCAGAATCGGCAGCGCGAACGCCGCGGTCTTACCAGTACCAGTCTGAGCCAGGCCGACGACGTCGCGGCCGCTCATCAGAGTCGGGATAGTTGCAGCCTGAATTGGGGAAGGAGTCTCAAACCCAACCTTGCGAACTGCATTGACAATGTCATCCGGCAGCTCGAGCTCATCGAAGCCGACGGTGTCGTCATCGTTGTCGTGTTTGTTCTTTTCGGCCTTCTTTTCGGCCTCGGCAGTCTTTTCTACCTTCTCGGTCTTTTCCTCAGCGGCCTTCTCTCCGGCCACTGGTGCTTCCCCGGCCACTACATCCTCGGCCTTCACAATTGCGTCCTCGCGCTGGTTTTCGCGCTGATCCTCGCGATTTTCCTCGACGCTGCCATTCATTTCATTATTAGCCATTTGGGGCTCTTCCTGGGCCTTTTCGCCCGCACACTCAATATTCAACAGTTGATTACTCACAGTTGGGTCGCACATACATGACCCGCCCAATTTACGTTCTTGTTTTCAGTGCTCTCACGTCGGAATTGCGATGACATCGCTTCTCTTGCACATACTTCGAAAAATTGCGCCCAAACCCAATTCAGCTTTTACTTCCGAGGAGGGGCGCCCATCATGCACTATGCACTCTCAAGCGTTTCACCAGCGAATTTATACCGCTGCCAGATTCTCTGCGACATTGTCGTCAGGATTTCACACCGACTGCCCAGACTACGCCACCGTCGGTCAAAAAACCATTTCCCGTTAGCAAGGCCACAACACTAGGTGGTCGATTTCTTGGATGAGGCCCGGCGCTGGGGCCGACGTCAAACGAGCACATTGCACCCACTTCGGGGTACCTATTTTGCAATTGCATGGGGTGAGGTAGTTAACATTTTCCCTACACGTTTGTACACATATCTGCTATTTTCCGCCGTGGAACACCCACCGTTCGGCGGATTTTTGCAATTTCGCAACGTATAAACCCAAGGTCGCTAGAGAATGTCCAGCAATAACAACGCACCAGAAACGCAGCTGTCTTCGCCCCGACAGTCCCCGCTAAAACCACATTCTCCCGAGGAGATTTCTGGGAATGGCAAGCAGGAAAATAAGGCACCGTCGAAGCTCTCGGCGATAATTGAGGTTCTCGGATTTCCGGGCTTTATTTTGGCGGGTTCGGCGCTGGCATTCTTCTTCCCCGCCCCGTTTACTCCGCTGACGGACTACATCACATATTTCCTGATGATCATCATGTTCGCGATGGGCCTCACCCTGACCATTCCGGACTTTAAGCAGGTCGCTAAGCGCCCGTTGGCGATTCTCGTCGGCGTCATTGCGCAGTTTGTCATCATGCCGCTGCTAGCAATTGCCGTGGCGAAAGTGCTCGGGCTTAACCCGGCGCTGGCCGTCGGTCTGCTGATGCTGGGCTCCGTCCCAGGCGGCACCTCATCGAACGTCATCGCTTACCTGGCACGCGGTGATGTCGCGCTGTCCGTCGCTATGACCAGCGTGTCGACGCTGGTCTCGCCGATTATGACGCCGTTTCTCATGCTCGTGCTTGCCGACGCGCACACGGAGGTCGACGGCCTCGGGATGGCGTGGAGCCTCTGCCAGACAGTCCTCCTGCCTGTGGTTGGTGGCCTGATCATTCGCTTTGTGGCCGACTCGTTTATTAATAAAATCCTGCCGATTCTGCCGTGGATTTCCATCCTCGGTATCGGCGGCGTGGTCTTCGGTGCCGTGGCCAAGAATGCGGAGAGCCTGGCGCACATTGGCCTCATTGTGTTTGTGGCTGTAATCATCCACAACGTGCTGGGCTACGTGCTCGGCTTCTTTGCAGGCCAGCTGGTCGGGATGCCGACTGCGGGCAAGCGCACGGTGGCCGTGGAGGTCGGTACGCAATCCGCGGGTCTGTCTTCCGGTATGGCGGCGAAGTTCTTTACCCCAGAGGCCGCGCTTCCTGGCGCGGTGGCCGCGGTGGTGCACAACATTACTGGCGCTATCTATGTGGCTATTTGCCGAAAGCTCGATGAAGGCAAGGAATCTAGCAAATCCGCTTCTGTTTAAGCTGTTTTCGCTTTGGCTTCTTTTGCTCCGCTGTTCGACGAGTGGGCTGGTAGAGTCTCGCGCCCGAATATCCAGCCCACCATCGCGACCAGCGAGATGACACCGCAAACAAGGAATCCGGCCTTGAACCCTGCGGCATCCACGATTGCGCCGACAATCAGCGGGCCGGAGATCGCTCCGAAGTCCTGAGCCATTTGGAAATTGGCGAGCACCTTTCCACCTTGGCGGTTGGCGCCGATGACGTCGGCAAGCACGGCCTGCTGCGATGGATTAATCATGCCAGCGCCGAAGCCGGCGAGGACTGAGAGAATCAGTAGCGGAATGGCGCCGCTGCTAAATCCGATTGCGCCAGTGAATACGCCGTTGATAAACAGGCCTGTGATGAGCAGTGGACGACGGCCGATGCGGTCGGACAAACGACCGGAAAACTGAAGTGCCGTAACATTGCCGAGCGCGAAGGCCGTCAGCGCGAAACCAGCTGTGGCAGTGGCAGCTACTGCCACATCGCTGCCCGGTTCTGGGGCGCCGACATGGGAGAACGTTGCCGCAGCGAACAGCGGGACAATCGCGACGCGCACGCCGAAGTTCGACCAACCGTTGGCGAAGGCTCCGACTAGTGCGCTTCGATATGCCGAGTCCCGGATTGCCTCGGAGGACTTCAGCACTGGAGTCGTGCGCTTTGGCACTACGTGGCGAAGATGCTCCGCGCTCAGCGACATGCCGACCACAATCGTTGCCACAATCAGCGCGCCACCGTAGATGAAAAACGGCACTCGCATGCCCCATGCGCCCATTGCCGCACCAATAATTGGGCCAAAGACATTGCCCAACAGGAAGGCTGTGCCGTAGGCGGCCGAGCTCTTACCGCGGATCTCCGGCGGTGAAATCCGCACAATCAGTCCCATTGCCGAGACCGTAAACATCGTCGAACCGATGCCTCCGAGCGCACGAAACGCCAGCAGTTGCCAATAAGTCTGCGCAATACCGACAAGCAAAGTCGAGAATGCGACAATGCTGATGCCGGTCAGGTACGTGCGTCGATATCCGAGCTTCTCTACCAGCGAACCCGATGCCGGCGCGAAGATCAGCCGAAAAATGGAGAACGAACTGACCACGAAGCTGGCCGCGAACACACCCACATCGAAGCTGCGTGCGTACTGCGGAAGAATTGGAGCAATCAGCCCAAAGCCCAGCGCGATGATGAACGCGGCGCTGACCAGAATCCAAATCTCTCGCGGAATCGGCTGTTTTGTCCGGTCTAATTCACTCGACTGAGGACCCAGACCTTGTGATTCGCTTCCCACCTCCGATGCGATAGCCGGCTGAGATTCGCACTTTGCTTTACGACGAAGCAGGCCGCGCGAACGGGAAGCTGACAAGGTAACGGTCCTTTCTACTGTGCAAAAGAGAAAATAAAAAGCCCAGGAGTTCACCATAGCCCGATCTGCAAACAGTGACGATTACTAGAATGAGGCGCAATGACAGAACGCGGAGTTGAGATGAAAAAACGAATCGAAGTTGTAGGTGCGGTTCTTACCTACGAAGGAAAAATCTTCGCCGCCCAACGCGGCCCAGGTCGCTCGATGGAAAACTATTGGGAATTTCCCGGTGGAAAGATCGAAGAAGGTGAGTCCCCTCGTGAGGCTCTAGCCCGTGAACTAAGAGAAGAGCTAAAACTTGAAGCTGAGATTGGGAACCACATTCTCACTGTCGACCATGAGTATGACTTCGCCGTTATCTCACTGGCGACATACTTTTGTTCCGTTTCTTCTCCCGAAATCAAGCTAACGGAGCACACTGAATATCGTTGGTTAGAACCGGCCGAACTTTATTCCGTTGATTGGGCGCCAGCGGACATCCCTACAGTCGACATTCTTGTAAACGAACAATAATCAATACAAGCGACGCAGCGTGCATTTAGTATGCTAAAACAATGATGAATTCCCTGGTCGGAGACCTGCGATACGGCTTCATCGATAAAAACATCGTTGCCGACAAAAAATACAATCCCCGACTCATTCGCAACGATGAGTCGGCCACTATGTACAATGCGCTCCGCGAGGAGCTACGCACCGCTACGAGTTTCATATTTTCAGTAGCATTTATTTCTCCGGCCGCTCTTGCCATGCTGAAGGAGGATCTCCTTCAGTTTTCTGGCCCAATGACGATCATCACGTCGAACTACCTTGATTTCAATTCACCATCGAGGTTCAGAGAACTACTCGAAATTGAGGGACTGAACGTCTACATCTACCCCGAGGATCATCACCGGGGTTTTCATCCAAAGGGATACCTCTTTTACAAAGAGGTTGAGCTTTCAGCCATCGTCGGCAGCGCAAATTTGACGCAAAAGGCGCTCCAGGAAAACGAAGAGTGGAATCTGCACTTTTCCAGCCACCAGAATGGTGATATCACGTTCCAAATTGAGACGGCCATTGATATGCAACGTAACCGTTGCATCCCACTAACTCATCAATGGGTCGATGAGTACGAACAGAACCGCGTACCTCCAGTTTCGAAAAACACGCACACAAAGTTGCTGCCCGAGGGCCCAGTTATCGCCAATCAAATGCAGCAGGTAGCGCTGTCGAATATCGCTGACTTGAGGCAGTCAGGCGAGCGGAAAGGCCTCATAATTTCCGCTACCGGCACGGGGAAGACGATCCTTGCTGCACTAGCAGTTAAAGAAGCAGAGGCCGAGCGCGTCTTGTTCGTCGCCCACCGGGAACAGATTCTGGAAAAGACTAAGAGTGAATTCCGAAAGGTACTTGCTTATTCCGGTTCTGAGCTTACGGACGCCGACTTTGGACTCTTGGTTGGTGGGAAAAAAGAAACTGATGCACGATACCTTTTTGCCTCAGTTCAATCCTTGTATTCCCAATCGACTTACAAAACCTTTTCTCCAGATGCCTTTGACTTCATCATTATCGATGAGGTTCATCGTGGCGCTGCTAATTCCTACAAGCCAGTTTTTGAATACTTCAACAGCGAGTTTGTCCTCGGCTTGACCGCAACTCCCGAGCGTCCAGATTCAGGGAACATCTTTCGCCTCTTTGATTTCAACGTTCCTTACGAAATCCGACTGCAAGCCGCTCTTGAAGCCGACATGCTCGCACCATTCCATTATTTCGGTGTCACCGATTTTGATGATGGAGTTCGAGCGATCGGTGATAAGACTGCATCCATCGATGCTCTCGTCGCTGAAGATCGTATCGACTATCTCCTGGAGAAGCTCCGTGTCTACGGGTTTCCTGAGAGAGTTAAGGGGCTCATGTTTTGCAGTCGGAAAGACGAAGCGAAAGCGCTGTCGGAGCAGCTCAACCAAAAGCAGCTCTTTGGCCGGCAGCTACGGACGAAGGTGCTTCTAGGTGAAGACTCAATCTCGACACGAAATGCTGTCGTTGCGGAGTTATCTGCAGGCGAACTCGACTACATCATCACCGTTGATATTTTCAACGAGGGCATCGACATTCCGGCAGTAAATCAAGTAGTGATGATACGCGGCACCGAGTCAAACATCATTTTTACCCAGCAGCTGGGCCGTGGTCTTCGCAAAGCCCCAGGAAAAGACCACCTCCGAGTAATTGATTTTATTGGAAACTACAAGAACAATTACATGATCCCGATGGCTCTTTTCGGCGATTCATCTAGAAATAAGTCGAAGCTCAAGAGCAAAGTCGTTGATCCCTCCAATATCCCATCGGGCTCCACTGTAAGCTTTGATGAAATTGCCAAGGAGAAGATCCTTAAAGCCATCGATACAGCCTCGGTAGACACGATTGCTGAATTTAAAAAGGATATTCAACTTCTCCAGTACCGACTGAATCGTGTACCACGACTAATGGATTTTGCTCGGTTCAACCTCGTTGACCCTGCAGTGATCTCGACCAGGCGTACCAAGAATTATTGGGAACTCCTCCACCGAGTAGACAAAGCAGCAACAGGACCAACGGATAAGCAGAGTGAATACTTGAAGTTTTTGTCCCGCGAGCTACTTCCCGGAAAGCAACCCCAAGAGTTACTTCTACTTGACCAGCTTATTAAGCATGGTTCCATCACACGTGAAGAATTTTCTGACTTTCTCGACACAAGGGCTGTTTCTCACAGCGAGCTGGATCTCTCTGTTGTCGAACGAGTGCTCAACCTCGAGTTTTACCCGAAGCGGACCTACGAAGAAATTAGATTGGTCCGGTACGATGACGAAACCTCACGTTACAGTCTGACTGAGGAATTTTTGACTTTGTACAACAAGTGGGATTCGACATATCCAAATAGCTTTCGAGAGCATGTGGATGACATCATTCAAACTGGTCTTTTCCTGTCCCGCGAAAATGATTATTTCGCGGGTGTGCTTCGCCGCAATCAACGCTATTCCAGAAAGGATGTTTCTCGTCTTTTGAGGCTTCGGTCGGATCAAACAGGCACGCTAAATGGCTACAAGATTGATTCCCACTCGCAGACGATCCCTATCTTCGTGAACTACCGTAAGCACAAGGGGCTTGCTCCGAGCATTGCCTACGAAGATGAATTCATTGACCGTTCGACGATGCGCTGGTTTACACGTTCAAATAGGACCCTCAAGAGCCAAGAGGTCCAGAGCATCATCCAACACAAGTTCCCAATCCATTTGTTTGTGCGTAGGGATGATTTACCAGATGAAGGATTCACCTACCTTGGCGAAGTGACTCCCAGCGATCCACAACAAACGACAATGAAGGGGCTAAAAGACAAAGAATTAGATGTTGTCACAATGAAGCTTCACCTTGAACATCCCGTTCCCGACACATTCTTCGAGTACCTTCACGCAAAGCCGATTGACTAACGAAAGCTAAACCCCCTACTCCGCCACCATGGCGGAATAGGGGGTTAAACGGAGCGTCGTAAAGCGAACGCTCTATCTACGAGACTGCAGTGACCTGATTAGAACAGGCTCGGAAGACCTGCCTGCGAGGAGAGGTTGCTGACAGCCTGTGTTGCCTGAGCGGTCGACCCCGACAGCTCCGGAATGGGCAGCTCCGGGAGAGCTGGGCTCTCCGAGATGATGTCGGCAATCTCCGGCGGGACCTCGACGCCCTCTGGAAGCAGCTCGCCAATCGGACCCAAATCCGGCTCTTCCTGCGGGACGTGCTGGTTGGTGTACTGAACGTCCTCGTCAATCGTGCGGAACTCAGACTGCGGTTCAGTGGAGGTCTCTACCTTGAAGCGCTCGTTAACCTGGCCGTCTGGGATGTCGTACTGCTCTTCAAGAGCAACGTCAATCGGCTGGAAGCGGCTCAGCGGGCCAATACCCATGGAGTTAACGCCGATGGCCTCGCGAGTCTCTGGGTTGTAGGCGTTTCCGCCCGAATCGCCGTGGTCAATCGGAGCGATGGCCCAGACACCGTTGCGGACACGGAAGACCTGGAAGCCGCAACCGCGGCCAGTACGGGAACCGTCAGTGCACACGGGCTCACCGAAGTTGTCGACGGAAATCTCCATCGGGTCGAGAGTGCGCTTGTCCTCGATACCGACGATCTGGACCGGCTCGCCGTGGACGTTGCCGAACTCATCCACAGAGTGGGACATGGAGGTGGTCTTAATGTCGTCCTGAACCTCAATGATGCCGTAGTCACCGCTATTGAAGAGCTCGTTGAAGAACTCCGGCATAGTGGTGTTTTCGTCGAAGTCGCTCTCTTCCGGCATGACATCGGTGCCCATGTAGTCCTTGTTGACCAGCTTGTCGCCGTCCTTGGTTGGGATGAAGAACTGGCCGGTGACCTCTTCGCCGGTTTCAGTATCCTTCGCCACAACACAGTGGCCGGCAGTCATGATGACGCGATGCGAAACACCATTCTGATCCACAACGGTGCCAGGAACTCCCAGAGAGCACATCGGAGACTGAACATGACGTCCGTCGATGTTCTTGCTGCTCGGGAACGGCATCCGCAACGGCGAACCCGGGCCGATGACAACATCCGAGTTTGCCGGTGCAGCCTCAGCTACCGCGATTCCGGGCACAAAGCCACCTGCAGCTACCGACAGTGCAGCCGTGAGTGTGGCGACCTTCTTCGAACTGGCCATAGTGTGCGCTACTCCATTTCTGTACAGAAAACTTGTCCCACTCAGTGTATTAGGGACACCTTTACAAAGCTCTCCAAAAATGAAACCTAGGGTGAAATTCTCAGTCGAGGAACCGTTCATTCGTCTTCATTTCAGACTCATTAGACATCAAAAAGTTTGCTCAACAGCAATGCAAGAGCCAGAACCATCCGCCTTGGATGATTCTGGCTCTCTTAACGGTTCGGGGGTGATTTTTGTCAGATTCTCAGACTGGTGCTAGCTCTCAAAGCTTGGAAGCTGAATTTCTGCCAACTGAGGCGACCCAGACAGGTGTGACGATTGTGGCAATTGGGGCGATTGTGGCAGCTCAGGGAGTTTCGGCAACTGCGGCAGCTGGTCCACGAGATCGACTAGCTGCGGTACAGAACCTTCCTGTGAATCCTGTGAATCCTGCGCCCGGACATACTCCTGATCCGCCGCCATATCCTCGTTGAGGGTGCGATAGGTGGAGTCGCGCTGAGCCGTGGAATCCGATACCTCGAAGTGGTCGTTTACTTGACCGTCGGGAATACCGTAGGCCTCCTGAATGGCAATATCTGCGGGCATCACACGCGAGACCGGACCGAAGGTCATCGAATTCACGCCAATAACTTCATTTGTGGTCGGGTCGTAGGCATTTCCGCCAGAGTCACCGTGATCAACGCCAATACCAACCGTCCAGATGCCGTTTCGAGCTCGGAATACCTGGTATCCACAGGCCCGTCCGGTGCGCATACCGTCCTTGCAGATAGGCTTGCCAAGATTATCGAAGGAGACTTCACCACGCGGCAGGTCTTCATTGTCCTGAATGCCAGTCATCACTACCGGCTCCCCGTAGCTCTGACCATTTTCATCAATGGAGTAACTTGCGCCGGTAGTCTCTACGTCCGGATCCAGGTTGATTATTCCGTAGTCCGCGCCATTAAAGCCTGCCGGCAACGACTCCAGTCCGGCATCTTCCTGCGGCAATTCCCAACGATGGGCACCTGCGGTACCAATGCGCTTATCACCTTCAGTGGTTGGCACATACACCTCACCAGTGACGATTGGCAGACCCACATCCGGAGCATCATTCAGGCAGTGCCCTGCGGTCAACATGACCCGATGCTTCTCGCCGTTGCGGTCCGTCACCGTCCCCGGAACACCCGCCGAACACATCGGCGAGTTGATATTTCGATACCCATCCCACGGACTTCCCTCCATGGGAGTTCGAATCGGGTCACCCGGACCAACCACGACAGCATGTGCAGCGACCGGGGCCACCAAGGACAAAAGTGCTGCGAAAGCCGCTACCGCCAGTCGACTTCTTGCGTGCTTCATTGAGACGAATCTTTCAGATTTTTAGTTTTTCTTTAGGGCCACTACTCACACTAATCCACCACCCCACCCCCGGAAATAGTGTTTTCTCAGACTCTTGGGCTTTTACAAAAGTCGTTATCGAATCGTTTCCACAACCCCACGCGTCCCTGCAATAACACCAAACACCTAGCCAATTGACTACCCCCACTTAGGTGGCCCACTGATACTAATCTTATTTCGAACACGAGTTCTAGGCGTTCGAAAAAATGAGTCCGGGGTGTTCGATAATTTGTGAGCCATGAGTACAACAAACGAGTTTCCCATTCACCGTCGCCTAGCCCTTCCCCCGCTATCCGCTACCTACCGTGCAGAATGTTTCGAAGACCTCGCCCTCATCCGCACAATCCTCTGCCACCCCACCATCGGCCGTAGGCATTGGCCCGGCGCGCTGGATCACACCTTCTCGCTTCCCGACGGGCCTGTGGTCACCGTCCGAGCGTCACGGATAGCGCTTCCTCGCGCACTGGTCTCTCAGCTTGCCGACGTGCACGCGGAATACTTCATCCTGAAGGATGAGCCCATGTTCATGTACTCCGTTTCCGTCAAGGTGGAATCCTCATCGGAGGTAGTCCTCCGCGGAATTGGCGGTTCGAATCGGACACGGGAAGAAAACCGCCGACGCACTCGGGCTGTAGCCGAGGCTCTCCATCGTGCGCAGGACTGCAGCAAGATACACGAAAACGGCACTGACCTCGCACTCCCCGGGCGCCGTTATAGTTGGATTGGCACCAGGGACGCGCGGCCACTGCCGTGTCCTAGCGAGCTCTTTTCTTCTCGCCCATCAGCGGCTTAGCACTAGTCACAGCGCTGCCGCAGTATAGCTACTCGCTGTCGTCGCCTTCTTCGTCGTCCTCGTCGTCATAGTCGCCATCGTCGTAGAGGTCATCATCGTCCTCGTCGTCGTCATCATCCTCGTCCAAGGAGGCAACGTGATCAGAGTAGATGTACTCTGCATACCCGTCATCGACGGGTGCCAGCTGATCTTCCCATTCCTCTGCGCGGTCTACCACGAGCGCAAGGACATCCATCAGCTTGTCAAAGTCCTTGAAGGTGCCCAGTGTCAGAACCTCATTGCGCAAGGTCTGGATGTCAGAGTAGAGGTCAGCAAACATCTTGCGACGGTCATCATCGGTGAGAACCGTTTCGGTGTCCGAGTCCCAGAACTCCGCGATGGCCTGATCGACGATGTCGTCCAAGTTTGCGTCCTGGGAGATGAAGCGGACGTGTGCGCTGGGCTCGTTGTTGTGGGCAGTTACCAAAACCTGTACCAACGAGGAGGTACCAACTTCGGAGGTAACCAGAGTTGCCTCTTCGGGGTCCTGTTCAAACTCCAGGTCAGCAATGCGGTCATCGTCGCCATCGAGCAGAGTGCGAAGCAGGCCAACAACCTGGTCAGTAGCTACATGGTGAGCGACTGCTGCGACGGCGTCTTCGACGGAGAATACAGCGGAGACCAGAACAGCTTCGAACTCGTCGTCCTCATCATCCACATCGGCAGCGGCTACGTAAACTTCGGCAGCCGGGATGTCCTCATCAATGGTGACGAACTGAACCTCCAGGTCAGAGGTAATGGGAACGAAGAGGGTGTCATCGTTGACACGACTTTCAATGCCCTCGCGGTCCAGTGCCGCAGCAATCTGCTCGAAAAAGCTCATGGGTGGAATCCTCCCTTGAAAGATAATTGGCCTCTACCCGCAGCCAATCGTAGCGACAAACGCGCAATCATGGGGTGGCTCATGCCCCCGGCAATTGCTGCGAAAGATCACGCCGGCAGTGCGCGTGCTACATCAAAGCCGCCAACGCGGCCGGTTGAGGGACAGGCCGCCAGCTGTCGATTCTCGAAAACAGAGCGCTCAGTAGCGTGCCCAGAGTTGATGGCGTTCCTCACGCGAACGTTTCGGACACGAGACACACAGATCGGCGTCTGGGCTGTGATAAATCATGCAGCAAGTAGCTCTCTCCAGGTGAGTAACTACATCGAAGTCCGGTTCTTCTCCCGATTCCGCGGCGGCTTCGTCCCAGGGGCGCACCTCGCCTCCACAGGAATCCATGAAACGAGGAAGAGGAACCCGATGTACTCGCTGTATTCCCTCAACGACATGTTTGCCAATAAGCGCTCCGCGCCAGGGCTCCATCAGCTCATTACCGGCGGATATTGCGGCATTAGCTACGGCATCGGCAGCCACGGCCCAAAGAGGAGCAGGCTTGATTTCCCCGACTTCTCCAACAACCTGAGCCAACGGCTCCAAGAAATGGGCCAGTGCTTCGCCGGAATCCTTCAGCTCATCCGCATCCTCAGCAGAAATGCTTTCAAACTGTTGAGCTTGGAACCCAACCCAATAGTCATCTCGGAGAAATGTGAACCAAGAAGACCACTGCCACACTGGAACTCGATCGGAAACCAACACGCATGCCAGCGATGGCCCCACCAATGCTCCGCACATGGACCACCACCACAACTGCGCTTGGAAACGGGTATCGCCCGCAACCTCAGGCATGGGAAACAGCTTTCTCCCGGCCTCAATTCCGGCAGCTACAGCTTCGGTTGAAAGGTGCCAATCCGCAGCACCGTCGTGAGGAATGACATCTGCGGAAAACCGAGGAAAGTCCGCCAAAAGCTGGGAGTACTCGGGAGGCAATGCGGCACCCCGCATGACATCGTTCACCAGTCTCGTCCTTCTATCAACTGTTTTAATCGCCGTACACCTGTCTATTTTTCCACCGACTACGGAATTTCCCCACAGCTCAGTAGTGTTTATATGGGCATATGGCTCTCAACGGACCCGTTTAGGAGGTCTACTACTTTGTTCCAAAAGACGAAGAAGGATTCAACTCGCACAGTAACTGATGCAGTGAACTCAACCCCCGAAGCGATTGAACGTGATGCCGGAAAACTGGGAACCCTTCTTATCCAAACCCTGGATAAGACCATGAGCTGGCAGTCATCTGCCATCACCGGGTACGTCAGTTCCCTGCACAAGCGCAAAAAAGATGAAACTCCGGCGCAGGTACAGGAACGTATTGATTCCCACTACCTGAACCTGGTCACCGGCACCGGTGGTGCAGCTGGGGGCAGCGCGGTTCTTCCCGGCGTCGGCATGATTACGGGCTTGGCTGCAGTTACCGGTGAATCGCTGCTGTTCCTGGAAGCATCCGCCTGGTACACACTGGCCTCAGCAACCCTGCGCAATATTGACATCACCGATCCACAACGCCGTCGCACGCTGATTCTTGCGGCCATGAGCGGTTCTGAAGGGACAGCTATTATGGCCTCCCTGCTTGGCGAGGAATCGCTGCGGAAGCAGACCAAAACTTCCGTGAATTCCCTACTGCCACGGCTTGGCGTTCCGCAGCTGGGTGCAGCAAACCGTCTGCTAATTCGCGAGGCACGCAAGCGCTTGATGAAGAACGCTCGTCTGGCCATCATCGGTAAGATTTTGCCATTTGGAATTGGCGCCGTGGTTGGGGCCTCCGCAAACCGCAAGCTCGGTGGCATTCTTATCAGCTCCACTCGCGCATCTCTGGGCCCACTTCCCCAGGATTGGTCGGACTTTGAACGAAAGCTACCGGCTAAATCCAACACCTCTGAAGACTCGAAGAAGGACTCAAAGTCATCGAGGTTCTCGATTCCCTCGGCGCTGAAGTGGCCGAAGAAAAAGAAGAATAAGTAGTTCCTCTTACTCCGATTACCCTTCAGCGACGTTTTTCAATGGAAGAGCGGTACCCACCATGGCCCAGAGCAAACCCCGCAGAACCTCTCCTATGAAGTTCTTGTGGAAACAGTCTCTTCACAGGCCACTACCGCTCTATGGTGTCGTTGTTGCAGCGCTAATCGTTGTCGGGGTGGAGTCCGTACTTCCGCTTCTCACTAGAGATGCCATTGATGTAGCAACGGGCTCGTCCGATGGCGGTGTCCCCGCGCGCCTGCTGCCGTCCCTAACTCCCCTGCAGGCAGTCATTTCCGTATTTCTGGCCATCGCGTTAGTACGCTTCATCGCCCAGGTGGGGCGCAGATTCTTCTCCGGCAAACTCTCCATTGATGTTCAGCACGACCTGCGACTAAAAATCCTTCGCTCCCTACAAAACCTCGATGGTCCAGCACAAGACCGAGTCAACACCGGCCAGGTTGTGTCACGGTCAATTTCCGACCTCCAGGCGGTGTCCGGACTACTGGCGATGCTGCCGTTGACGCTGGGGTCCGTCGTCAAGCTATTCATCACTATCGGCATCATGCTCGCCCTCTCGCTGCCCCTGGCACTGGTCGGCCTCGCCGTGGTGCCAGCGATTGTCTACATTGCAGTGAATTCGCGTGACAAACTCCATGCCGCAACCTGGGCTGCCCAACAGCAAGCAGGCGAGATTGCCGGACAAGTCGAGGAAACCGTTTCCGGCATCCGCGTTGTCAAGGCATTTGCGCAAGGTGACAACGAAGTTGTGAAGATGGAGCGTAACTCGTCTCTGCTCTATTCCCTCCGCCTGCGAGCGGCAAAACTCAGCGCTCGATTCCAACCGGCGCTGCAGTCGTTGCCGCAACTGTCCCTCGTCGGAAATATCGCGGTCGGTGGCTGGCTAGCGATTCACGGACACATCACCCTAGGCACGTTCGTAGCTTTTGCCACGTATCTCACCAGCCTGACTGCCCTGTCGCGTCTGGTCTCCAACATGGTCATCTCGATACAGCTGACGTCGGCAAGCATCGACCGCATTTCCGATGTCATCGACGCCCGACCAGACAACCCCGAACCCACCGACGCGCTTCCTATCCCCGACGGCCCCGTTGGCATCAGCTTCAACCACGTCACCCACAGCCGTGGCGGACGCACGCTTATCGACGATGTCTCATTCTCCGTCGCGCCAGGGGCGACCTTAGCGTTGATTGGCCCACCGGGGTCCGGAAAGACTATCGCCACGGAGTTACTCGGCCGTCACTATCTGCCGGATTCGGGAACTATCACTATCGATGCGCCCAGCCACGGCACATCCACAGATACCGCGCGCACTCTCTCCAGCGACGTATATGACGCTATTACTGTCGTTCCGGACACTCCTTATTTATTTGCGGGCACGTTGCGTGAGAACATTGCATTCGCCAATCCCGCGGCGTCCCAGGAAGAGATTATCGCCGCAGCGACCGCCGCCCAGGTCAACTTCGTCGACGACCTGCCTCAGGAGTGGGACACAGCCATCGGCGAGCGCGGGCATAATCTCTCCGGCGGACAAGCTCAACGCGTGGCATTAGCACGGGCATTCCTCGCCCGTCCTCGAGTTTTGGTTCTCGATGACGCAACCTCAGCAATCGATGCTGCAACTGAGTTGGAAATCTTCAACGCGCTGACCTCACAGCTGGCGGATACGACTATCGTCATCGTGGCGCATCGATCTTCCACTCTCGAGCAGGCGGACCACATCGCCATTTTCGAAGACGGTGCCCTCACCGGCATTGGAACCAAGGCCGAACTGATTACTTCTCATCCGCGCTTCACCGAGCTGATGGACATCGACCAGAGTGCCTACCCCGAAATCGAAAACCTCGTTCTCGACCCCATCGACAGTGAGGACCCCAGCCCCGAGGAACTCTGGCCCGACGAATCCGCACCAACCTCCGACGACTACACGTCAGACACCTCTGCGCGGCTTCCCGGAGGCGCCACTTCTCAAATGGCCCGCGGGGTTGGCCGAGCCGGAGGCGGTCCAGGTGGACCCGGTGGCCCTGGTGGTCCCGGTGGCCGCGGCGGCGGGCGTGGCGGCATGGGGGCGGCTCTCGCCAATGCTCCTGCGACGCCAGAGCTTCTCGAGCGTGTGCGAAACCTCCCACCCGCTAGCGAAAAACCGCGTGTACCAGCTCGAGCACTCGACAACTCCGAGCCTTTTTCTCTGCGCCGGCTGCTCTCCTACGTCCGCGGCCTATTTATAAGCGTCATTGCGCTGCTCGCCCTCATTGCCGTTGCAGATCTCGCGTTCCCCATGCTCGTGCGCTACGCCATTGACCACGGCATCCGTGAGCACAATGAAGCCGTGTTGTGGGCCTGCGCCGCAGGCGGTTTGGCGACAGTCCTCATCAGTTGGATTGCCGTAGCCACAAATGCTGTTATTACTGCGCGTACTGGTGAGCGGCTGCTCTATGCCCTGCGTGTGCGCTGCTACCGTCACCTGCAGTCGCTTGGCATTAACTACTTCGAGGCCAATCGCTCGGGTGCCATCATGACGAGGATGACAACCGACATCGACGCGCTGTCCTCGTTCCTACAAACGGGATTGGCAGAGGGCGCGATTGCCACGTTCACTCTGCTCGGTGTCTCAGTGCTGTTGCTTGCCACACAGGTGTCACTCGCCACGGTGGCGTTGGCGACGCTTCCCATCATTGTGGCGGCCACCCTGGTATTCCGCCGAATCTCCTCGCGCCTATACAAGGCTGCACGCGAGCAACTTTCCTTGGTCAACGCTGATTTCCAGGAGACCATTGGTGGGCTTCGCGAGATTCAGATGTACCACCGCGTCGCCGATATCGAATCTTCCTTTGCCGAGGAATCCGATAAGTATCGCGCAATTCGTCAGCGAGCACAGCTGGCCGTGGCCTTATTCTTCCCCGGCATCAACTTCGTCTCTGAGTTGGCAACAGCTGCGGTGTTGGCTGTCGGTGCCCAACAGGTTGCTGCGGGAACTACGACGCCCGGCGTACTCGTCGCCTTCACGCTATACCTGGGAATGCTCTTTGGCCCGATTCAGCAGCTGTCCCATGTTTTCGACGGCTACCAGCAGGCGAAGGTCGGTCTCAATCGCATTGGTGACCTCCTACAGACCGCCCCCATGCCAGATCACGGCACTACTGACGGCGCGTCCCGTGCAGCCGCTGGCGACCTGCGCTTAGACAAGGTGACTTTCTCCTACCCCGCCGCCAACTCTGAGCACGAACGCCCGCAGGTCCTCGATGCTCTCGATTTGCAGATTCCTGCCGGAGAAACAGTCGCAATTGTCGGGTCCACCGGTGCCGGAAAATCAACAATCATTAAGTTGTTTGCCCGTTTTTACGATCCAGTTGACGGTGTGGTGCGAGCCTCTGAAACTGACATCCGCGACTTCCCTCTTAACGATTGGCGACGCCCCCTCGGCTATGTCCCCCAAGAATCACACCTATTTTCGGGGACAGTAGCAACAAATATTTCCTACGGTCTGCCGGACAGCAGTCATGCTGAAATCCAGCAAGCCGCGAAGAATGTCGGTGCTCTCAGCACCATTGCCAGCCTGCCCGGTGGCTTCCACCACCCCGTCGGCCCAGATGGCCGAGGGCTCTCCTCCGGACAGCGTCAACTCATCGCACTCGCTCGTGCCGAAATGATGCGTCCTGAACTGCTGCTTCTCGACGAGGCCACCGCGACACTCGACCCTGCAACAGAGTCGGCAATCCTCGAAGCCACTGACCGTGCGTCGCGTCAACGCTCGGCAATTATTGTGGCCCACCGCCTGGCTACGGCTGCTCGGGCCAACCGGATTTTGGTACTTGACCACGGGCGTATTGTCGAGGACGGCTCCCATGACGAGCTTCTCGCGGCGGGTGGCCAATACGCAGAGCTCTGGAGCAAGTACCATATGGGGAGCGCGACGGTGTAGTAATTCAGAATTTTCGTTATCCTTGAATGACACTTTGACGCTTGCGCTCATTAGAATAAACGTGAGTTAGTAAAACTAAGACGAAAAGAGGCGAGTACCTGCCGTGAGCAGCGACATGAGCTTCGGCCAGAACGAATGGCTGGTCGACGAGATGTACCAGCAATTCCAGAAGGATCCACAATCTGTGGGTCAGGAATGGCGCGAATTCTTCGCAACCCACACCCCGTCCCACAAGGGCGAGGACCTTTCCAACATGGCAAAGCCCGCAGCAGCCACGAAGGAGGAAGCTAAGGCAACCGGACGTCGCGAGTCCAAGGGGGTCGAACCAACCAAGACCCCGAACAAGCCGTCGTCTCCGAAGCCGAAGAAGTCCCCGATGGATGCAGCAGCCAAGGTTACGGCTGTTGAATCCGGCGAGGAGCCTCTGAAGGGCGTCGCACGGGCTATCGCTAAGAACATGGATGTCTCCCTGGAGATGCCGACTGCTACGTCGGTTCGCGATATGCCGGCACGTCTGATGTTTGAAAACCGCACCCTGGTTAACAATCATCTGGCACGCGCCCGCGGCGGCAAGATCTCCTTCACTCACATCATTGGTTACGCCATGGTGAAGGCCGTCATGCTCCACCCGGACATGAACAACAACTACAAGGTTGTTGACGGCAAGCCAGTTCTGGTTACCCCGGAGCACATTAACCTCGGCCTCGCCATTGACATGCCAGCTAAGGACGGCTCTCGTTCGCTCGTAGTTGCCGCTATCCGCGAATGTGAGACCCTGACCTTCAAGCAGTTCGTTGATGCCTACGAGGACATCGTCGTTCGTGCTCGCCACGGCAAGCTGACCGGTAAGGACTTCCAGGGTGTCACCATTTCCCTGACCAACCCGGGCGGTATCGGCACTCGCCACTCCGTCCCGCGCCTGACCAAGGGCCAGGGCGCGATTATCGGTGTCGGTTCCATGGATTACCCGGCTGAGTTCGCCGGTGCTTCCGCTGACCGTCTGGCAGAGATGGGCATCGGCAAGCTGGTGACCATCACCTCTACTTACGACCACCGCATCATCCAGGGTGCAGAGTCCGGTGAGTTCCTGCGTACGATGAGCAACCTGCTCGTCGACGACAAGTTCTGGGACCACATCTTCCAGACCATGCGCGTCCCGTACACCCCAATCCGTTGGGCACAGGACCTGCCGAACACGGGTATCGACAAGAACACCCGCGTTATGCGTCTGATTGAGGCCTACCGCTCCCGCGGTCACCTGTTGGCTGACATCGACCCGCTGCGTTCTGACCAGCCGAATACTTCCGCTCCGAACCATGCTGACCTCGATATCGAGGAGCACGGTCTGACCCTGTGGGATTTGGACCGCACCTTCAACGTCGGTGGTTTCGGTGGCAAGGAGACGATGACGCTGCGCGAGGTGCTTTCTCGGCTGCGCAACGCATACTGCCTCAAGGTCGGTTCCGAGTACGCTCACATTCTCGACCGCGAAGAGCGCGAGTGGTTGGAAGAGCGCCTTGAGGGCGGCCAGCCGAAGCCGTCCCACGCTGAGCAGAAGTACATCCTGCAGAAACTGAACGCAGCTGAGGCATTCGAGAACTTCCTGCAGACCAAGTACGTCGGGCAGAAGCGCTTCTCCCTTGAGGGTGCAGAGTCGCTGATTCCGCTGATGGACTCCGCCATCGATACCGCTGCTGGTGCTGGCCTGGATGAGGTCGTCATCGGTATGCCACACCGCGGTCGACTGAATGTGCTCGCAAACATCGTCGGCAAGCCACTGCGCCAGATCTTCACCGAGTTCGAGGGCAACATCGACCCGGCACAGGTCGGCGGTTCTGGTGACGTCAAGTACCACCTGGGCACTACTGGCCGTCACATCCAGATGTTCGGCGAGGGCGAGATCGACGTCACTCTGACTGCGAACCCGTCCCACCTCGAGGCCGTTAACCCGGTCGTTGAGGGGCTTGCTCGTGCACGCCAGGACAAGATCAACAAGGGCGAAGAGGGCTACTCCGTCATGCCGCTGCTGCTGCACGGCGACGCTTCCTTTGCCGGCCTGGGCATTGTCCAGGAGACCCTGAACCTCATGTCCCTGCGTGGTTACAAGGTCGGCGGTACCGTCCACATCGTGGTGAACAACCAGATCGGCTTCACCACTTCGCCGGACTCCGGTCGCTCCTCCTACTACGCAACCGACATTGCCAAGGCATACGGCTGCCCGGTCTTCCACGTCAACGGTGACGACCCGGAGGCTGTCGTCTGGGTCGGCCAGCTGGCTGTTGAGTACCGTAACCGCTATGGCAAGGACGTCTTCATCGACCTGGTCTGCTACCGCAAGCGCGGCCACAACGAGGCCGATGACCCGTCCATGACTCAGCCGATGATGTACAAGATCATCGACGAGAAGGAAAGCGTTCGCGCTCAGTACACCGAGGACCTCATCGGTCGCGGTGATATTTCCGAGGAAGAGTACGAAGCAGTACGCCGAGACTTCCATGACCAGATGGAAGCTGTCTTCAACGAGGTCCGCGCAGCTCAGGACGCAAAGCCGGGCGAGCAGACCGGTATCGCCGGTTCTCAGCCGCTGCCGCATGGCCTCAAGACCGGTATCGAGAAGGCTGAAATCGTCGAGATTGGTCAGTCTTACGTCAACCTCCCTGAGGGCTTCAAGATTCACCCGCGTGTTGCGCCGGTCGCTAAGAAGCGCGCGGAGATGACTCAGGAAGGTGGCATCGACTGGGGTATGGCCGAGCTGCTGGCAATCGGCTCCTTCACCGGTGCTGGCATCGACGTCCGCTTCGCAGGTGAGGATGTCCGCCGCGGTACCTTTACCTCTCGCCACGCAGTTCTGATTGACTCCGAGGACGGTTCGGAATACAACCCGATCGACGCCTACGGTAAGTCCAAGAACGGTGGTCGCTTCATGATCTACAACTCGGCTCTGACCGAGTACGCAGGCATGGGCTTCGAGTACGGCTACACCCTGGGTAACCCGGACGCAGCAGTGTTCTGGGAAGCACAGTTCGGTGACTTCGCCAACGGCGCTCAGACCACCATTGACCAGTATGTTTCCTCTGGTGAGGCCAAGTGGGGTCAGACCTCCAAGCTGATTCTGCTGCTGCCGCACGGCTACGAGGGCATGGGCCCGGACCACTCTTCGGCACGTATCGAGCGCTTCCTGCAGCTGGCAGCCGAGGGTTCCTACACCGTTGCTCAGCCGTCTGAGCCGGCTAACTACTTCCACCTGCTGCGTCGCCACGTCCTGTCCGACCTGCACCGTCCGCTGGTTGTGTTCTCGCCGAAGTCGATGCTGCGCAACAAGATGGCAGCGTCTGCTGTCGAGGACTTCACCAACCCGAACAAGTTCCGCTCGGTCATCGATGACCCGAACTTCGAGTCCAAGGACAAGTCCGGCATCAAGACCTTGCTGCTCTGCTCCGGCAAGATTTACTGGGAGCTGGAGAAGAAGCGCAAGAAGGACAAGCGCGACGATCTTGCAATCGCTCGCCTGGAGATGCTGCACCCGCTGCCGCACAACCGCCTCCGCGACATCTTCGAGTCCTACCCGGATCTTGAGGAAGTCCGCTGGGTTCAGGATGAGCCGGCTAACCAGGGTCCGTGGCCGTTCCTGGCACTGAACCTCCCAGAGGTTCTGCCGGATATGCCGAAGCTGACCCGCGTTTCCCGCCGTGCACAGTCCTCCACCGCAACTGGTGTGGCCAAGGTCCACCAGATTGAGGAGAAGGCTCTTCTGGAAGAGGCTCTTAAGTAGGTCTCGCGAGACCGCGGTGAAGTCGCGTGATTGAGAACACCGCTTCACCAGGTGGTCTTCACTGGCGGTCTTCACTGGTGATTAAACGCTAAGGGGCTCCAACCACTCGGTTGGAGCCCCTTAGTCGTTGTCTAGCAATTGTCAGACGCACAGTAGATAAGGGTTAATAGACAGAATGCGTGTCCGGTCGGCGTGTTACCGGGTCGGCACCATTTACTACTTAGTCCTCAATGCGAGTTACTGACTGCGTTTATGACAAAATGACCTGAAAAATGGCATGAAAATGTCATAAACTCGCACAGTTTCACATTTGC